>JANYKR010000032.1 GCA_025358155.1 Betaproteobacteria bacterium | reverse complement strand
GCCGGTCCGGCGGAAAATCTGGAGAGAAACAATGAGTGATTTTGTCAACAGCGGCTGGGCGCTGTTTGTCGCCGGTCTCACCATCGCCGGGCTGGTGTTCTGTGTCTTCATCCTGGTGGTGGCCAGCAAGCGCAAGGTCATGGCCAGCGACAACACCACCGGCCATGTCTGGGACGAAGACCTGCAAGAAATGAACAACCCCCTGCCGCGCTGGTGGATGTGGTTGTTCGTGATCACCGTGATCTTCGCGGTGATCTACCTGGCCTTGTACCCCGGTCTGGGTACCAACCAGGGCACGCTCAAGTGGACCAGCACCGGCCAGTGGCAGGCCGAGCAGGACAAGGCGCACGCGACGATGGCGCCGGTGTATGCCAAGTTCAGCGCCATGCCCGCAGCCGAACTGGCCAAGGACGCCCAAGCCATGGGCATTGGTGAGCGCTTGTTCATCAACAACTGCGCGCAGTGTCACGGCTCGGACGGCCACGGTAGCAAGGGCTTCCCCAACCTGACCGACGCCGACTGGCTGGGTGGCAGCGGGCCCGAGTACATCGCCAAGACGGTCACCGCCGGCCGCATGGGGGTGATGCCGCCGATGGCTGCGGCCGTTGGCACCGCGGACGACGTCAAGAACGTGGCCAACTACGTGTTGAGCTTGTCGGGCGGCGCACACAACAACCTGGCCGCCGAGTTGGGCAAGCCCAAGTTCGCCGCCTGCGCCGCCTGCCATGGCGCCGACGGCAAGGGCAACCAGGCGATCGGTGCGCCCAACCTGACCGACAAGGTCTGGCTGCACGGCTGGGGCGAGGAGGCGGTGATCGCGATGGTCAACAACGGCAAGACCAACGTCATGCCAGCGTTTGAAGCGCGACTGAGCCCGGAGCAGATCCATGTGCTGGCGGCCTACGTCTGGACCCTGTCGCAGTCCACAGCAGTCGCGGCCAAGTAAGCCGAGCAGCCACCCGATCAACCTTTGATGAGCGAACCCGTCGGCCGCCCGGCCCCCCTGATTGGCCCTGCCGTCACGCCAGCTGAAGCCAACGGCCTGGTGGGCGATGACGCCGCCGTGGCGATGGTTTCGCTGTTCCAGAAGCAGAAAAAGATCTACGCCCGGGCGGTGAGCGGCCTGTTTTCGACCTGGCGCTGGGCGCTGGTCTGGGCAACCCAGTTGCTGTTTTATGGCCTGCCCTGGCTGTCCTGGAACCAACGTCAGGCGGTGCTGTTCGACCTTGACACCCGGCGCTTCTACATCGGTCCGTTGGTGCTCTACCCCCAGGACTTCATCTTCCTGACCGGCATCTTGATCATTGCGGCCTACGCGTTGTTTTTGTTCACTGCGGTTGCGGGTCGGGTGTGGTGCGGGTTTGCCTGCCCGCAAACGGTCTACACCGAGATCTTCATGTGGGTCGAGAAAAGGATCGAGGGCGACCGCATTGCCCGCATGAGGTTGGACGCTGGCGACTGGACGCTCAACAAGTTGTGGCGCAAAACGGCCAAGCAGGGCGCCTGGCTGCTCATCGGCTTGTGGACCGGCTTCACCTTCGTCGGCTATTTCACGCCGATCAAGAGCCTGGCGGTCGAGGCGGTGTCCTTGGGTTTCGGCCCGTGGGAGTGGTTCTGGGTGCTGTTCTACGGCCTGGCCACCTACGGCAACGCGGGCTTTCTGCGGGAGCAGGTGTGCAAGTACATGTGCCCGTACGCGCGCTTTCAGAGTGCGATGTTCGACAAGGACACGCTGATCATCAGCTACGACGTCGAGCGTGGCGAGCCGCGTGGCTCGCGTTCACGCAAGGCCGATCCGGCCAAGATCGGGCTGGGTGACTGCATCAACTGCGGCTTGTGTGTGCAGGTCTGCCCCACCGGCATCGACATCCGTCAGGGCTTGCAGTACGAGTGCATAGGCTGTGCGGCCTGTGTCGATGTCTGCGACAGCGTGATGGACAAGATGAACTACCCCAAAGGCCTGATCCGCTACGACACCCAAAACGGCCTGGCTCAGCACCTGACCCGCAGCCAGCGCTTGGCGCGCATCTTCCGGCCCCGGGTGCTGGTCTATTCCGCTATCCTGGGCCTGATCGTGCTCGGGTTTTTTGTCGGCCTGGCGCTGCGCCACCCCTTCAAGGTCGATGTGGTGCGCGACCGCGCATCGCTGGCGCGCCTGGTGGATGACGGTCAGATCGAAAACGTCTACCGCCTGCAGATCATGAACGCCACCGAGCAGCCTCAGCGCTACCGGGTGACAGTGCGGGGCTTGCCCGAGATCCGGCTGGCATCGCAGCCCGACATCCGGCTCGCCCCGGCCGCTGCGCGCTGGGTCACCTTGGCGGTACGGGTGCCGCCGCAGGCTGCGCAACAAGCCGGCGCAGGGGCCCACAGCATTCACTTCGACATCGACCTGCTGAGCGAAGATGCCGGCGCAGCGGCAACATCCGGCTCTTCCACGAGTGAAAAGTCCACCTTTGTCGTGCCGCGCTGAGCGTGCACCAGGAGCAACACACCATGAGCAATCCCGAATCCGTTGACCCAGCCCCTGCTTCAGCAGACCGCACTTTGACTGCCACCGGCGGCACCTCTGCGCCAGTACCGGTGATGCCCTGGTGGCGTTTCGGCATGGTCTGGCTGGTGGTGGGCGGGCCGGCCATCGTGGTCGTGGCCAGCCTGGGTACGGCGGTGGTGGCTTACCTCGGCGCTGACGAGGTGTTGGTGGACACGCCCTCAGCGCGTGTGCTGCCGGTGCAGCCAACCTCCGAGACGCCGGCCGTGACTGCCCGCAATCACGCGGCCACGGCCGCTGCCGACCGCTGATGGCCGGCATCAAGCCATGGCTGCACTGAGTTTCCGGATGCGGATGATGGCCATACTCTGGCCCGCGTTTTTGATGGCCGGGGTGCTGGAGATGCTGGTGTTCGCACTGATCGATCCGCACGACCTGCACTGGTTTGGCGGTGCCCCGGTCGACCTGTCGGCCTCGGCGGTCTACAGCTTGGCGTTTTTTGTCTTCTGGGCCGTGATCTCCACTGCCGGTGCCTTGACCCAACTCTTGAAGATGACTGCCGAAGACGTCAACCAGTTGCCCGTGCCAGGGCCGACGCTGCGTTGATCGGCGTTTGCGGTACGCGCCATCCGTTGGCTAGCAGTTTGTGTCGTTGACCAGTTTTTGCAGCTTGTCCTGGTCCAGGATGCGAATCTGGCGCTGTTTGACCTCCAGGATGCCGTCTTCCTGGAACTTGCTGAAGGTGCGGCTCACCGTCTCCAGCTTCAGGCCCAGGTAGCTGCCGATCTCTTCGCGGGTCATGCGCAGGATCAGCGACGAGGCTGAGAACCCGCGGGTTTGCAGGCGTTGGGTCAGGTTCAGCAAAAACGCTGCCAGCCGCTCCTCGGCCCGCATGCTGCCCAGCAACAACATCACGCCGTGTTCGCGAACGATCTCGCGGCTCATGATTTTGTGGAGCTGGTGTTGCAGCTCGGAGAACTCGTGTGCCAGTGCTTCGAGCTGGCTGAAGGGGATCACGCAGACTTTCGAATCCTCGAGCGCTACCGCGTTGCAGGTGTGGCTGTCGGTGCCGATGCCATCGAGCCCCAGCAATTCACCCGTCATCTGGAAGCCGGTGACCTGATCGCGCCCATCCTCGGACGACACGCAGGTCTTGAAAAAGCCGGTCCGCACCGCGTACAGCGACGAGAACACTTCGCCAGCCCGAAACAGCGACTCACCCCGGGCCACGGTGCGCCGGGCCGCGACCAGGCTGTCAAGCCGATCCAGGCCCTCATGCGACAGGCCCACAGGCAAGCACAGCTCACGCAGATTGCAACTGGAACACATCACCTTGAAAGACTCAAGGCGTACTTTGGAGGACTCGGCGCTAGTGTTCATGTTGCATTATGGGCGCGGCTCATCCTTGTCAATGGCGCAGTGGGCGTGTGGCTCACCGCCAGGCGGCTGTTGCACGGTCGCCCGATCCGGCTGTTGTTTCGCCCGCTGCCGGTACCGAATTGAGTTGGATCAAGACGGGGTTCCGGCGCTTTGGCACAGTGGCGCGCATGTTGAACACCGCCACTGAACGACTGCCTGTGCTGACCGAGGCGATGCTGCGCCGCCTGGACCGTCCGGGACCGCGCTACACCTCTTACCCCACGGCCGACCGTTTTGTCGAAACCTTCGGGCCAGCCGATTACGCCCAGGCGCTGGCGCAGCGTGCCACCGGCGCCACCGTGGGCGGAAAGCCACCGCTGTCGATTTATGTGCACATCCCGTTTTGCGAGTCAGTGTGCTACTACTGCGCCTGCAACAAGGTCATCACCAAGCACCACGGGCGTGCTACGGAGTACCTGGAGGTGCTGGCGCAGGAGGTGGCGCTCAATGTCGCGCAGCTGGGCAGCGGACAGTCGGTATCGCAGTTGCACCTGGGTGGCGGCACGCCCACTTTCTTGAGCGACGGGGAACTCAGCGGTCTGATGGCCATGCTGCGCGCCGCTTTTCGCCTGGCACCGGGTGCCGAGGTGTCGATCGAGGTCGACCCGCGCACCGCCTCGCCAGATCGGCTGCGGCACCTGGCGGTGCTGGGCTTCAACCGGCTGAGCTTAGGCGTGCAGGATTTTGATCCCGACGTGCAGCTGGCGGTTCACCGGGTGCAGCCCTATGCGCAGGTGCGTGATTTGATGGTCGCCGCACGTGAGATCGGCTTCGAGTCGATCAATGTTGACCTCATCTACGGCCTGCCCAAGCAAACGCCCGAGACCTTTGCCCGCACCGTCAATCAAGTCGCCGGTTTGCGGCCCGACCGCATCGCGCTCTATGCCTACGCCCACCTGCCGCAGCGTTTCAAGCCGCAGCGGCGCATCGTGATCGATCAGTTGCCGCCGCCCGACCACCGGGTCGAGATGCTGGGTGGCGCCATTGCCGGCTTCATAGATCAGGGCTACACCTACATCGGCATGGATCACTTTGCGTTGCCGGGTGACTCGTTGTCCGCAGCCAAACGGCAGGGCCGACTGCACCGCAACTTCCAGGGCTACAGCACCCAGCCCGACTGCGACCTGGTGGCCCTGGGGGTGTCGGCCATCGGCCGGATGGGCGTGACCTACAGCCAGAATGCCAAGACCATCGATGACTACTACGATGCCGTGCGCCAGGGCCGGTTCCCGGTGGTGCGGGGGTTGACGCTGACCCGCGATGACCTGGTTCGCCGGTCAGTGATCATGGCCCTGATGTGCCAGGGCCGGTTAGAGTTCGAGTCGATAGCAGAGGCCCACTTGATTCAAATGCCTGACTACTTCAAAACCGAGCTCCAGGAGCTGGCCGAGTTGCAAAAGCTCGGCCTGTGCGAACTGACGGCTGACGCGGTACAGGTCACGCCCACCGGCTGGTACTTTGTGCGTGCGGTGGCGATGGTGTTTGACCGCCACCTCAAGCTTGACCCGACGCGCGAGCGCTTTTCTCGCATCATCTGAGGCCGCCCTGCCGTGGACCAGGCACTGCTGCTCAGCGCTGTGCTGATGGGCTTGGCCGGCACGCCGCACTGTCTGGCCATGTGCGGCGCGGCCTGTACGGCGGCAACGGGTGGTGGCGCGCGGCGCGGCTTGCTGCCTTTTCATCTGGGTCGTTTGTTGGCCTACTCGGCTGCGGGTGCTGTGGCAGCGGCCAGTGTCGGCAGTCTGGCAGCGCTGGGCCAGGCCGTGGCGGCCTTGCGGCCGCTGTGGACCTTGGTGCATATGGCGGCGCTGGCGCTGGGGTTTTTCTTGCTGTGGCAGGGCCGTCAGCCGGCCTGGATGGAGCGCCTGGGCCGGTCACGCGCCGCAGCTACCGACACTGCTGGCGTCTTGCACCGTGGCACTGAGGGTTGGCAGGCAATCCGGGGTCCGGTACGCAGCGCTGGCATTGGCCTGGCCTGGGTGGCCTGGCCGTGCGGCCTGCTCCAATCTGCCTTGCTGGTGGCTTCGCTGGCCAACACGGCCTGGTCGGGTGCGGCGGTGATGGCGGGTTTCGCCGTCGCGTCGGCGGCCGGTCTGGTGCTCGGGCCGGCGCTGTGGTGGCGGCTGTCGGGTGGCCGCCCAGGCACAGCCGGGGCCGGGGTCTCGGCGGACGGCGCCGTGCGCTGGGCCGGCGCAGCGCTGGTTCTGGCCTCGGCCTGGGCGCTGGGTCATGGCCTGTGGCTGTCGGTGATCGCCTGGTGTCTTTCCTGACCCTGCCGCCTGGCCTCCCCGGCCTGTCATCAATCCCTCGCCCGCGTTGACACAGCCGATTTCGGGACTGCAAATGAAAAACGCCCGGACCAGCCGGGCGTTCAGTCTGGGCAACCGCAAGCGGTTGCCCGGCAACAACCGATTTACTTCTTGGCGGAAGCAGCCGCGGCGGGAGCGGCGGGAGCTTTCTTGTCGGCAGCCTTCATGTCGGCTTTCGAAGCGGCGGCAGCAGGAGCGGCAGCTTTTTCTTCTTTCTTGGCATCAGCGGCAAAGGCGCCAGCGGTGGCGAAAGAAGCGACGATCAGGGCGGCCAGGAGCTTGTTCATGGTGAAAATCCTAAGAGATTGATTGAAAGCGTCCCCCTTCATTGGGAGGACCTTCGGGTAACGCAGGCCGGCGACAGTCGGTTGACGGCGGTTGAAAATAAAAACTCGACGGCTGACCCACCCACGCCCAGCCTGCGAAGACGGCCACAAGGCCCGGCGCATCAAAGTGCCCGAGCGTGGGCAGAAGACCAGGAGCAGCGAAGTCGGAGCAGTGGTTGAAGGCCTGGAGCGGGCAGTCGGCGACGAATTTGGCGATCGGCACTCCGGGCACCCACAGCCGTCAAAGCAGTTGTTCGGGCACGAAGCCACTGAGCAGGGTGTTTTGCAGCCGCTGCCACAGCGACGATTCCGGCTCGCTGTGGTGTACGACTTCCTTGTCGTCGTCAACCGCCACCCACTGCAGCTGACCGTCGGCGCCAAGCCGCACGCGGTAAGCGTTTTGTACCCGGCTGATGTGGATCACGCGCTGCATTTGGGCGGCCAGTTCGCGGCTTTCGATGAAGATTCCGAGCTCGGTGTTCTGGGTGCGCGAGCGCGGGTCCAGGTTCATCGAGCCGATGAATGTCTTGTCGCCATCGACTACGGCGGTCTTGGCGTGCAGCCGGCCAGTGGATGAGCCAAACAGCCCGAGCCGGGTATGGCGCTGGCTGAGGCTCGGGCTGAGCTCGTAGAGTTCAACACCTGCAGCCAGCAACTGGGGTCTGTATCGGGCATAACCGGTGTGTACCAGCGGCTCGTCGGTGGCGGCGAGCGAATTGGTCAGCACCGTCACCTTGACACGACGCTGGCCCAGCGCCTCGAACGCACTGATGCCCAGCGGGCCTGGGATCAGGTAGGGTGAGGTGATGACCACTTCCTCGCGGGCGGTCCATATTTTCATCAGCGCCTGGAAGGCCTGGCTGTCAGCCCAGGCCGTATCGGCGTCACGGTCGAGCTTGTCGGGCGGGTCGGCCAACATCAACGCAGGGCCCCAGATCAGCTGCGGCCGGCCATTGTCGAACTCGGCACCGATCGGCCCATGGCCCAGTGCGTCGGTCTCGGGCAGATCTGGCAGCGGGGCGCTGCGGGCGTCGGCGCTCAGCGCAGCAAAACGCGTTCGCAGCTGCTGCGCGCTGTCGGCGTGCGCAGAAAGTGCCTCGATCGGTACCACCACTGGGCTGTTCCAGTAGCGATCAAACGAGGCGGCCAGATCGGCCACCACCGCACCTGTGAGCAGCGCGTCCAGGTCAATGAAATTGTGCTGGGTGCCGCGCTGAAAATAGTCGTCGGCGATGTTGCGCCCGCCGGCAATCGCCCATGCTCCGTCAGCCAGCATCAGTTTGTTGTGCATGCGGTGGTTGAGCCGCCGGATATCGAACAGCGAGGCTGCAAAGCGGCCTGCCAGCCCGCTGTCGCGGGCCGCAGCAAAGGGGTTGAACAAGCGCACTTCGACCTGCGGCAATGCGGCCATTGCGCGCAGCAGCGGATCGGTGTGGGTGCTGTACAGGTCGTCGACCAGCAGCCGCACCCGCACACCGCGTGCGGCGGCATCCGCCAGGCGGCCGAGCAACAGGCGGCCGCTGTTGTCGTTGTCCAGCACGTAGTACTGCAGGTCCAGCGACTGTGTTGCGCGAGCGATCAGCTGCAGCCGAGCGTCGAGGGAATGCGTACCCAGCGGCAGCAGCCGCACGCCGGTCAATGTGGGGCCGGGGCTGGCGCGACGCGCGAGCGCCACCAGGGGGCTGCTTTCGGCTGGCGCCAGCGCTTGCGAGGGGCTGCCCTGCACGCCAGCAGGCAGGCTGGCACAACCGGCCATCCCCAGAGTCAGCGCAGCCAGCAACAGCGTGAACAGTCGGCATCTGTATGCGCCGCCACGACCGGGCAGGGTTAAGAAAGCGGTCGCAGTGGCCATCATGAACTCCAGGGATTCGTGCGGCGCGAATTACGAGCTGGCGATGCCGCTCGGGCGGGCCAAAGGCGGCACGATCTCGCGTCCAAGTTTAAGTGTTTACGCGTGGGTGCGGGTTTCGGATGCGGCTGCGCCGCCCAGGCGCCGGTGGCGCACTGGCTGGCTTGCCGCCATGGGTCGTCCCGCACCGATTGCTTCAACAGTCATGCCTTGCCACCCATCTTTCTCAGCGCCGACCTGCTTGCCGGCGGGCGTTGATAGGTATCAGGCACAGGAGTCGGGCACCCTGGCGAATACAGTCAAGCCCCCGCTGCCGCCAAGCGCCGGCGTTTTTTTCAGCTGCAGTCCCGGCTGCTGGCCGCCCGTCAACCCTCGATGTCTGGACCCGACATGCCCACCCCTTGCAAGACTGACTGCCTGGTCAATCTGATTTGCGGCGCCAGTGTGAGCCCGACATGATCGACTCCCTGCTGCTGGCGGCCGCGCGCATCGCCACCTTTGAGCATGATCGCCCGCTCACCAACGCCAGCGCGTTTTTCTTCGAACGCGATGAGCGGCTCTTCCTGGTCACCAGCCGGCATGTGCTGATCGACGAGCCCAGCAAGCACTTTCCGAACCGCATCGAGATCGAGATCCACACCAGCGCGACCGATCTTGGCAAGTCGGTGGGCTTCTCGGCGATGCTCTACGAAGACGGCAAGAGCCTGTGGCGCCAGGGCACCGATGCGGCCGGCGAGATCGATGTGGCCCTGATCGAGATCGACCGCAAGGCCCTGCCGGCCGACTGCCTGTTTCACGCCTTCACGCCGGCGCATCTGCAAAGCATGGACGCTCCAGTGGAGATTGGCAGCTCGGTGCTGATCGTCGGTTTCCCGCTCGGTTTTCACGACACCTTGCACCACCTGCCGGTGGTGCGCCAGTCGGTGATTGCCTCGGCATTTGGCATGCGGTTCCAGGGCCAGGGCTATTTTTTGACCGATGCCCGCACCCACCGCGGCACCAGCGGCGCGCCGGTGGTGATGCGGGACCCCGGTGCGGCAGGCGAGGGCGCCTTGCTGCCCTGGAAGCTGCTCGGCGTGCACTCGGCCAAGCTCGACATGGCCAACCGCGACCTGGTGCAGGACGAGTCCTTGGGGCTGAACTGCGCCTGGTACGCGGGCATCCTGATGACGCTCAGCGAGACCTGAGCGAGCAGGGTCGAGGCGTCGATCTTGATGCCGGACACGCGGCCGGCGGCGCGCTGTTGCCGCCGTCTCCGGGCTCGCCTGTAAGGACCGACCGTCTCCGCCGACACATGCTCAACCGATCTGGCCGTCACCACTTGACTGACCGGCCAGATCGCGTCACCCATCCGCCCAAAGCGCCCATCCTCATTTACTTTCTGGAGCCTGCCATGATCAAAGCCACCTCTGCCGCACTGCCCACCGTCGCCCTGGCACTCGCGCTGGGCACTGCATTCGCGTCCTTGCCTGTTGCCGCTCAGGCGGACAAGGAAAAGTGTTTTGGGGTTGCCCTCAAGGCCAAGAATGACTGCGCCGCCGGCCCCGGCACGTCCTGCGCCGGCACCTCCAAGGTAGACCACCAGGCCAATGCCTGGGCCTTGGTGCCCAAGGGCACTTGCGAGAAGACCGCCTCCAAGACATCGCCCACCGGCAACGGTCAACTCAAAGCCTTCGCCGCCAAGGCGGCCTGAAGCACGGCGCTGTCCGGTCCGCACTGCGCGGTGTTTCGGCCTCCTTCAGTCGGACAGCAGCCGTGACGCAGCGACCAAGTCTCCCGCCCGTTGCGCGGCAGATTGGCGCGTCAACCCTGTCGCCGGCGGTCGGGCTGGGTCTCAAAGCTCAGCATGTGCGCGAAGTGATCGACCGCCTGCCCGACGTCGGATTTTTTGAAGTTCACGCCGAGAACTACATGGTCGACGGTGGCGCGGCGCACTACTGGCTGGGCCGTATCTGCGAGCATTACCCCCTGTCGCTGCACGGCGTGGGTTTGTCCATTGGCGGTGCAGAGCCGCCTGACCCGGCCCACCTGGACCGGCTGGCTGCGCTGGTCGCGCGCTACCAGCCGGCCGTTTTCTCCGAGCATCTGGCCTGGTCGGGCCATGACGGGCTGTACTTCAATGACTTGCTGCCGCTGCCCTGGACCCGGACCTCGCTGGACCGGGTTTGCGCCCACATCGACCAGGTTCAAACCCGTTTGCGCCGCACCCTGCTGATTGAGAACCCTGCGACCTACGTCGAGTTCGAGTCTTCCACCTTCAGCGAGGCCCAGTTTCTGAGCGAGGTGCTGCAGCGTACCGGCTGCGGGCTGTTGCTGGACCTGTGCAACGTGCAGGTGTCTTGCGTCAACCATGGCCATGATTCTGCGGCCTACCTGGCGCAGTTGCCGGCTGACCGGGTGCTGCAGCTCCACCTGGCCGGCTTTGCACTTGACCAGGACGGCGCCGGCTCGCCGCTGCTGATCGACCACCACGGCGCACCGGTGGACGACAGCGTCTGGCGTCTGTATGCCGATTGGGTGGGCGCGCACGGCCCAGTGCCCACCTTGATCGAGCGCGACAACAATATCCCTGCGCTGTCCGAGTTGCTGGCCGAGGCCGGGCACGCCCAGGCGGTGATGGCCGAACCCAAACGCCATCGGTTGGCACCGGAGCTGCCATGAGTGCCGAGGCCCATGACTGGGCGCAAGCGCTGCTCGATCCAGAGGCGGATTGCCCACCCGGCCTCTCGGCCTGGAACAGCTCAGACCCGGCGACACGCTTTGCGGTCTACCGAAACAACGTCGTTTGCAGTTTGGTGGATGGGCTGGCCGCGGGGTTCCCGGTGGTGCAGGCCCTGGTTGGTGAAGACTTTTTCAGGGCCATGGCAGCCGTCTTTGTGCGCCGCGCGCCGCCGCGTTCGCCGGTGCTCGCCCACTACGGTGAGGGCTTTGCCGAGTTCATCGAGACCTTCGGGCCGGCCGGCGGGCTGCGCTACCTGCCCGACCTGGCGCGGCTTGAACTGGCCTGGGTTCGTGCTTTTAATGCCGCCGACGCGCCGGTGTTGAGCGCGGCAGACGCTGCGCCGGCCCTTGCCTGTGCAGAGCGGGCGGGCGAGTTGCGACTGGACTGCCACCCCTCCTGGGGACTGGTGAGGTCGGCCCATCCCATCGTGTCCTTGTGGCAAGCGCACCAGCCCGACAGCGAAGTCTTGCTGGGCAGCATTGACCTGGACCAGGCCGAAGCTGCGCTGGTGTTGCGGCCGTTGCTGGAAGTGCAAATCACCTCGCTCACGCCCGGTGCTGCTGCTTTGGCCGAGGCACTGGCGCAGCAGCGCGACCTCGCGACGGCGGTTGCAGCTGCCGTCGCGGCAGCCGCAGCAAGCGCCGAAGCCCCATTTGATCTCGTCGCCGCACTGAGCCTGTTGATGGCGCAAGGCGCCTGGGTCGCCATCCGCCTGCCCTGACGGCCGGGCGCTGAAAGACAAGCCCTGACCAACCCGCCCTTAAAGGAACAACGAATGCCCTCGACGATCCTCACGCCCGAACGTGCCAGCCCTGGCCCAGTCGCGCTGCTTGCTGACGGGACACGCCGCTTCATTGCGGTCTGCGAGAAGATACCTTACAGCCTGGTGGCGCTGCTGGCACGGTTTTCGATCGCAGCAGTGTTCTGGACTTCGGCCCAGACCAAAGTGCAAGGCCTGGTCATCAATCTGGTTGAAGGCGAGTTTCATCCGGGCTGGCCGCGTTTGTCGGACAGTGCCGTGGCCTTGTTCAGGGACGAATACAAGCTGCCCTTGTTGCCGCCAGAACTTGCAGCGGTGCTAGCGGCCACCGCCGAGCACAGCCTTGCCCTGCTGATCTTGCTGGGGCTGGCAACCCGGTTCTCGGCGCTGGGCTTGCTGGGCATGACCCTGGTGATCCAGGTCCTGGTCTATCCAGGTGCTTACGCCACGCACGGCACCTGGGCAGCCCTGCTGCTGATGCTGCTGACGCGGGGCCCGGGCGTCTTGTCGCTGGACCATCTGGTAGCCCAGCGCAAGGCTTAGCCGCTGGCGCGGAACTCCCCGGGCTCGCCAGGTCCGCCAAAGGGGGTCAGGCGTCCTGCATGACCACCGGCCTGATCTTGTGCGCCAGATTGCCCTTGGGGCCCTGCACCAGCTGAAAACTGACCTTGCTGCCTTGCTTGAGGGTGCGGAACCCCTCCATTTCTATGGCCGAGAAATGCGCAAAGACATCGGGCCCGCCTTCTTCGGCCTCGAGAAAACCAAAACCCTTGGCATCGTTGAACCACTTGACTGTGCCTTGCAACATCTTGAATCCTCAACTGCCCTCTGCAAAGGAGTGCACGCCAAAGTTTTTGATATCCAGGGCTGCCGGTCAAGCCGGGAACCTTGACCATTTGCAGTGGTGAATCCCCTACATTCGTCCTGTCTGGCGATGCGTATTTGGGGGCCATGCAGCGGCCCAGGCGCCGAGCAAGCGAGGTGATGCGCCAGCCCGAGTCTTCTGTCGATCGGCATCAGGCCGGGTCGTGCGGCGCTTTTCACGGCTTGTGGTTCAGGCAAATGGCGCAATATCCCGTCTACCAGATGGTCAACAGCACGACTCGATAGAATGGCGCATGCCTCCTGAAGACCCCCCGTCACCGCCCAAACTGCCCGCGGTACCGCGTCGTGGCAACGACGGTGCGGTGGTGGTCGAGCGCAAGACCGCACGCACCAAGCCGCCGCAACTCTACAAAGTTGTGTTGCTGAACGACGACTACACGCCGATGGAATTCGTCGTGATGGTGTTGCAGCACTACTTTCGCTGTGATCTCGAATCAGCCACGCTCATCATGCTGAAAATCCACCACGAAGGCCGTGGCGTTTGTGGTGTCTTCACCAAAGACGTGGCGGCTACCAAGGTTGAACTCGTACTCGCCGCGGCCCGCCGCGCCGGGCATCCGCTGCAGTGCATTATGGAGGCCGCATGATTGCGCAAGAACTTGAAGTCAGCCTGCACATGGCGTTCGTCGAGGCGCGCCAGCAGCGCCATGAATTCATCACGGTCGAGCATTTGCTGCTCGCGCTGCTGGACAACCCGTCCGCGGCTGAAGTGCTCAAGGCCTGCGCGGCCAATATTGATGACCTGCGCAAAAGCCTGACCACCTTCATCAAAGAAAACACGCCGACCGTGGGCGGCACTGAAGAGGTGGATACCCAGCCCACGCTGGGTTTCCAGCGCGTGATCCAGCGCGCGATCATGCATGTGCAGTCGACCGGCTCGGGCAAGAAAGAGGTGACCGGCGCCAATGTGCTGGTGGCGATCTTCGGCGAGAAAGACTCCCACGCTGTCTACTATCTGCACCAGCAAGGTGTCACCCGGCTCGACGTGGTCAATTTCATTGCCCACGGCATCAAGAAGAGTGAGCCACCCGAGCCGACCAAAGGCGCTGGCGAGCCCGGTGGTGGCGAGGCCGAGAAAGAAGAAGCCGCTGATTCCGGCAAGGGGTCACCGTTGGACCAGTTCACCCAGAACCTGAACCAGCTAGCCAAGGACGGCAAAATCGACCCGCTGATCGGACGCGATGCCGAGGTCGAGCGCGTCATCCAGATCCTGTGCCGGCGCCGCAAGAACAACCCGCTGCTGGTCGGCGAGGCCGGCGTGGGCAAGACTGCGATTGCCGAGGGCCTGGCCTGGCGCATCACCCAGGGGGATGTGCCTGAGGTGCTGGCAGCGTCCACCGTGTATTCGCTCGACATGGGCGCTTTGCTGGCCGGTACCAAGTACCGGGGTGACTTTGAGCAACGGCTCAAGGGCGTGCTCAAGCAACTCAAAGACCAGCCCAATGCCGTGCTGTTCATCGACGAGATCCACACCTTGATCGGTGCCGGCGCAGCCTCGGGCGGCACGCTCGATGCCAGCAACCTGCTCAAGCCGGCGCTGTCCAACGGCACCATGAAGTGCATTGGCGCCACCACCTTCACCGAGTACCGCGGCATCTTCGAAAAGGATGCGGCCTTGTCGCGGCGCTTCCAGAAGATCGACGTGGTCGAGCCTTCGGTCGAGCAGACAGTCGAGATCTTGAAGGGGCTCAAATCCCGCTTCGAGGACCACCACAACGTCAAGTACGCGCTGGGTGCCTTGCAGGCGGCGGCCGAGTTGTCGGCCAAGTTCATCAATGATCGCCACCTGCCTGACAAGGCGATCGACGTGATCGACGAGGCGGGTGCCGCGCAGCGCATCCTGCCCAAGAGCAAGCAGAAAAAGACCATCACCCGCAATGAGGTCGAGGAGATCGTCGCCAAGATCGCGCGCATCCCGCCGGCCTCGGTCAGCAACGATGACCGTGGCAAGTTGAAGAGCCTGGACCGCGACTTGAAGAGTGTGGTGTTCGGCCAAGAGCCGGCCATCGACGCGCTGGCCGCGGCGATCAAGATGGCGCGCTCGGGTCTGGGCCGGCCCGACAAGCCGATCGGCTCCTTCCTGTTCAGCGGCCCTACCGGCGTGGGCAAGACCGAGGTGGCCAAGCAGCTGGCCTACATCCTGGGCATCGAGCTGATCCGCTTCGACATGTCCGAGTACATGGAGCGCCATGCGGTCAGCCGGCTGATCGGCGCGCCGCCGTGCTATGTCGGCTTTGACCAGGGTGGCCTGCTGACCGAGGCCGTTACCAAGAAGCCGCATTGCGTGCTGCTGCTTGACGAGATTGAAAAAGCCCATCCGGACGTCTACAACGTGTTGTTGCAGGTGATGGACCATGGAGCGCTGACCGACAACAACGGGCGCAAGGCCGACTTCCGCAACGTCATCATCATCATGACGACCAACGCGGGCGCCGAGACGATGAACAAGGCGACCATTGGCTTCACCACGGCGCGCGAGCAAGGCGACGAGATGGCCGACATCAAGCGGCTGTTCACGCCCGAGTTTCGCAACCGGCTGGACGCCACCGTCAGCTTCAAGGCGCTCGACGAGTCGATCATCCTGCGGGTGGTCGACAAGTTCTTGCTGCAACTCGAAGCCCAGCTGGCCGAGAAGAAGGTTGAAGTCACCTTCACCGACATGCTGCGCAAGCACCTGGCCAAGAAGGGCTTTGATCCGCTGATGGGCGCACGGCCGATGCAGCGCCTGATCCAGGACACGATCCGCCGGGCCCTGGCCGATGAGCTGCTGTTCGGTCGGCTGGTCGATGGCGGCCGCCTGACGGTCGACTTTGACGACAAGGGCGAGGTCTTGCTCGACATCCAGCCGCCCAAGAAAAACGACAAGGCCAAAACCGAGCCCACGCCCGCCTAGTTCGGGCTGAGTCGGCCTGAGTTCGTCGGGCCTTCGGTCAGGCTCCGCTGAAGCTGGCGGGGTCTTGCTGAAAATAGCGCGCCAGCAACCCGTACCACGCCGGGTGCCTGGCGCGCATCGCTTGGGGGTTGGTGAAAAAGGTTTCAACCGACACCGCAAAAAACTCATCGACGCCGGTGGCGCCGTAGGGGTCAAGCAAGGTCTCGCGGCCCGCGTCGACATCAGCGCAGAAGCGCTCGAACGCCGGGTCGATCACGGCGATCCAGGCCTCGCGCTCTGCCGGGCTGGCCAGCGGGGGCACGCCGTCGGCTTCGCCGTCGCCCAGGTCGAGCACATGGGCAAACTCGTGGATCACCACGTTGTAGCCCCAGTCAGCCGAGTCGCCAGACTCGCTCACGTCCACCCAGGACAGCATCACCGGGCCGCCGGCCATCGCCTCGCCGGTGAGTGCCTCGTCATAGGTGTGCACAACGCCGTCGTCGTCGATCACCTCGCGCCGGGCCACCACCTCGTCGGCGTGCACCACGATGCCGACAAAACTGCGGTAGGGCGCCAGGCCGAAGCGCAGCACCGGCAGCACGGCTTGCGCTGCGATGCAGACGGCCATTGCGTCATCGATTGCCAGGCCTGCTGCGCCGGTAAATTCCTTTTCATCCAGAAACAGGCTGGCCAGGCGGCGTAACTCCGCCAGGTCGCTGGCCGGTCGGGCGGCGAGAAACGGCAAACGGGCCAGCGTGAGTTGCCACAGCGGCTCGGGGATCGCGCGCCGCGCCAGCACCCGGGTTTCGCGGTGTGCCTGCCAACGCTGCCAGAGGGCTTTCAAGGTGGCTCGGCGCCCAGGTCCAGCGCTTGCAGACCCGCAGCGCTCAGCCGCAGGATGCTCCCTCTCGCCGGCAGTGCTTCAAAATCCCAGTCCCCCAGCACATGGCGCGCCAGGCTACCCGGCAGCGTGTGCGTGCCGGGGCGGTGGGTGTGGCCGTGGATCAGTGCCTCGGCACCGGACTGAACCAGCCAGTCGGCAGCGGCCGCATCGTCAACATCGCTCCAGTCGGCAGGGCCCTGGCTGGCCTGGTGCGCTGCGCTGGCGTCACGCATCGTGCGCGCTTGGCGCTGTCGCTCGGCCAGCGACTGGGCCAGAAACTGGGCCTGCCAAGCGGCCCCGCGCACCTGCTGGCGGAATTGCAGGTACGCGGTGTCTGACAAGCACAAAGCGTCGCCGTGGCTGAGCAGCCAGCGGCGGCCCCAGGCCAGCAACAGCGTGGGATCTGCCAGCCGCTGCAGGCCGGTCTCGGTCAGCAGGGCATCGCCGACCAAGAAGTCCCGGTTGCCCGGCATGAAGGCCATCCGGCGGTGGCGGCCCGACTCCCGCAGCACGGCAGCGCAGTCGGCCTCGAATCGGCTGCTGCGGACGTCGTCGCCGACCCACACTTCAAACAGATCACCGAGGATCAAGACTGCATCGGCCGGTGTGTCCAGCAAGTGCCGGCGCCAGGCGGCAAAGGTGGCAGGCCGATCGGCCTGCAGGTGAACATCGGACAACAGATCGATGCAAGACCAGGCCGGATCGGCTTGCCACACCGGGCACGCGATGGCACTCGGCCCTGTGCCGTCCAACACGGCCTGCCCGGCCTGACCGGCAGCTCCCGCTAAGCGGTTCATGCCGGCAACCTGGTCAGACTCAGGCGATCTCGACCGCTTTCAGGATCAGCACGTCTTCAACCGGCACATCGTCGTGACCGCCCTTGCGGCCCGTGGTCACGCGCTCGATCTGGTCCACCACCTCAGTGCCGCTGACGACCTTGCCAAACACCGCGTAGCCCCAGCCCTGCGCGCTCTCGCTGCTGTGGTTGAGAAAGCTGTTGTCGCTGGCGTTGATGAAAAACTGCGAACTGGCCGAATGTGGCGCGCTGGTGCGCGCCATCGCCAGCGAGTACTTGACGTTCTTCAGGCCGTTGTTGGCCTCGTTCTTGATTTCGCCCAGGGTGGGCTTTTGCTTCATGCCGGGGGCAAAGCCGCCGCCCTGGATCATGAAGCCCGGGATCACGCGGTGGAACACCGTGCCGTCGTAGTGGCCGCTGTTGACGTAGGCCAGAAAGTTGGCGACGGACAGCGGCGCCTTGGCGTCATCAAGCTCGATACGGAAGCTGCCTTGGGCGGTGGTCATTTCTACGGTTTTGGTCATTTCATTTCTCCAATGAGGGTGGCTTGCTTGATCACGACCGCTTGTCGCGGCACGTTCTGGTGGCCGGCCTGGTTGCCGACCGGCACGGTCTTGATCTTGTCGACCACGTCCATGCCTTCGATGACCTGGCCAAATACCGCGTAGCCGTTGCCGTCTGCCGAATTGGCGGCGTCCAGCCGGAGGTTGTCGCCGAGGTTGATGAAGAATTGTGCCGTGGCCGAGTCGGGCACGTTGGTGCGCGCCATCGCCAGGCTGCCGCGCACATTGGACAAGCCATTCTTGGCCTCCAGCTTGATCGGCGCGCGCACCGGCTTTTCCTGCATGTCGGGCGTCATGCCGCCGCCCTGGATCATGAAGCCGTCGATCACCCGGTGGAACACGGTGCCGTTGTACTGGCCCGCCTTGACGTACTGCAGGAAGTTGGCCACGGTGACCGGGGCTTTTTCAGTGTCGAGCTGCAGCACGATGTCGCCCATCGAGGTGCTGAGTTTGACCTTCTGGGCCCAACTCGGGGCCGACAGGCTGCAGGCCGCTGCCAGTGTGGCAGCCAGTAAAAAACGTTTCATCAGAGGTCTCCAGAAAGTGATTGCGGAGGGCGCACGGCCAGGGAGTCAGCGTGCCGCTGCCAGTTCGCGCACCAGGCGCAGTTTGTTGCCGAGGCCGCTGCCGATGCGCGGACTTGCACCATTGCGCGGGCCGGCAGCCGCCTCGAAGGCCCGCTGGGCCAGCCGGACAAAGACGTCGCCCAGGTTCTCGTGCGCGGTGCGGTAGCCCGGGTCCAGGCGAAGTGCTGTTTCCAGCAATTCGCGGGCGACATCGAGTTTGCCAGCGGCGGCCTGCAGCACGGCCAGGTTGTTGTAGGGCTCAGGCAGGTCCGGAAACTCCTGCGTCAGGCGCTCGAACAAGGCCGATGCTTCAGCGCTGTGCCCGGTCTCCGACAGCAGCACCGCCTTGAGAAAGCGCAGGCTGGTGTCGTTGGGCTGCTCGACCAAGGCGCGGGCCAGACGCGCCTCGGCTTGCGCGGTCTCGCCCCGGTGGAACTGCTGTTCAATCTCGCGGGCTGCAGCGTTGGGGTCGGTTGCGGCCTGGGCTGCTGCCGCAGCCAAGCCCACGACGGCGATTGAAACGCAAGCCAAGACGCGGGCCATGAACCCTGACGGCCGCTGGCTGACCGGCGGTCGGTTCAGGCGAGATGACGTGCTGAAAGAGGAGGTCGGGCGAGGGCGCAAACGCGGGGCCGGTCAGTCGAATCGGGGCGGGGCGGGCAGCACCACCGCTATACTGATTTGATTGTATCGACCCCTTTCCACGGGGTCGGGCGGTGGCCCCGGATGGCCCCGCTGCGCCGCCGAACGGCTTGCTTGCGTTCCTGCCCACGTCTCCATTGGCCGCCTTGCTGCAGCCTTTTTTTTGGCCGCCCGCTCGGGCTCCATTTTTTTGCATCGGCCCATGACACTGCGCCTTTTCAATACGCTGACCCGTCGCCTGGAGACTTTCTCGCCCATCGTGCCCGGTCAGGTGCGCATGTATGTTTGCGGTATGACGATCTACGACCTGTGCCACATGGGCCATGCCCGGATGATGATGGCGTTTGATGTGGTCTACCGCTGGCTGGCCGCCAGTGGCTACCAGGTCACCTACGTGCGCAACATCACCGACATCGAGGACAAGATCATCAAGCGCGCGGTCGAGCGCGGCATCTCGATCCGGGCGCTGACCGACGAGATGATCGAGGCGATGCGGCAAGACCTGGCCGCCATCGGCACCGTGCCGCCGACCTTTGAGCCCAGAGCCACGGATTACGTGCCGCAAATGCTTGCGATGATCCACACGCTGGAGGACAAGGGCCTGGCTTACCGGGCCGGGGGTGGGACCGGGGGTGTGGCCGGGGGTATGGCCGCTCTCGGCGATGTCAACTTTGCGGTGCGCAAGTTTCCTGGATACGGCAAGCTCTCGGGCAAGAGCCTCGATGACCTGCGCGCCGGCGAGCGGGTGGCCGTGGCCGAAGGCAAGGACAATCCGCTGGACTTTGTGCTCTGGAAGGCGGCCAAGCCCGACGAGCCCGAGGACGCGATCTTCAACGGCGAGTACGGCCCGGGCCGGCCCGGCTGGTATATCGAGTGCTCCGCCATGAGTTGCGCACTGCTGGGTGAGCGCTTCGACATCCACGGCGGCGGCATGGACCTGCAGTTTCCGCACCACGAGAATGAGATCGCCCAGAGCGAGGGCGCGCTGGGCCACCCATTTGTCAACACCTGGTTGCACAACGGCTTCTTGAATGTCGACAACGAGAAGATGTCCAAGAGCCTGGGCAACTTCTTCACCATCCGTGACGTGCTCAAGAGTTTCGACGGCGAGACCTTGCGGTTTTTCATGCTCCGCACCCACTACCGCAGTCCGTTCAACTTCAGCGATCAGTTGCTGGCCGACGCACGCACCGCGCTGCGCCGGCTCTACACCGCGCTCGATGGCATCTCGCTGCCGGTTGTGGATGTAGCGCGACCGGACCTGATCGACTGGACGCAGCCCCAGGCCGCCGCCTTCAAGGCCGCGATGGACGAGGACTTCAACACCCCAGGTGCGCTGGCCGTGCTGTTTGAGCTGGTCAACGAGTGCAACCGCAGCCCGTCGGTCGAAGCCGCCACCCTGTTGCGGGCGCTGGCGGGCACGCTGGGGGTGCTGCAGCAGGTGCCCAGCGCCTACTTGCAGGCCGGCAGCACGCTGGATGACGCAGCCATCACGGCGCTGATCGACGCCCGCGCTGCCGCCAAGTTGGCCAAGAACTTTGCCGAGGCCGACCGGATCCGGCAAGAGCTGGCCGGCTTGGGCATCGCGCTGAAGGATTCAGCCGGCGGTACCAGTTGGGTCAAGGCTTGAGCGTGCCCAAGAGCGGACTTCCGGCGGATCACGCCTTGCCAGGCACTGGCGCGGGCACCCCTGCGGCACCAGGCGTGGCCGCCGGAGCGACCGCAAGCCCGGCAGCAGTCGCTGCGGGCGACCCGGCCGGGGTGGCCCAGCCAACGCCCACGGTCACACCGTTCTACTGGGACGAGGCCTGCCGCCACCTGGCCAAGCGCGACCGGGTGATGAAAAAGCTGATCCCCAAGTTCGGCGAGGCGCGGCTGCAAAGCCGGGGCGATGCGTTCACCACGCTGGCGCGCTCCATCGTCGGCCAGCAGATTTCTGTCAAGGCCGCGCAGTCGGTCTGGGACCGCTTTGTCGCGGTGGTCGGCGGGCCTGCCACCCACTTGTCGCCGGCCTGCGTGCTCGCGCGTGAGGTGCCCGAGCTGCGGGCGGCGGGCCTGTCGGTGCGCAAGGCTGAATACCTGGGTGACCTGGCCCGGCACTTCGAGTCGGGCGCAGTGCACGTCGGGCAGTGGCAGCAGATGGACGACGAGGCCATCATCGACGAGTTGGTGGCCATCCGCGGCATCGGCCGCTGGACCGCCGAGATGTTCTTGATCTTCCACCTGATGCGGCCCAACGTGCTGCCGCTTGACGACCTGGGCCTGATCAAGGGCATCAGCCAGGGCTATTTCAGCGGCGAGCCGGTGTCGCGGGCCGAGGCGCGCGAGGTCGGCGACGCCTGGGCGCCGTACCGCTCGGTCGCCACCTGGTACATCTGGCGCAGCCTCGACCCGCTGCCGGTAGACTACTGATCCTGCAGGCCCTGACCGGGCCGGCACCGCTCGCGGGGGTTGGTACAAGCACCCAGCACCCGCACCGGCCCCGATCCACCCAACCCGACCCGGCGGATGAGCAAAAGACATTTTCTCGACTTCGAGCAACCCATCGCCGAACTCGAAAACAAGATCGACGAACTGCGCTTTGTGCAGTCCGAGTCTGCGGTCGACATCTCTGACGAGATTGGCCGGCTCGACAAAAAGAGCCAGCAACTCGCCAAGGACATTTACTCGAGCCTGACGCCCTGGCAGGTGACCCAGATTGCGCGCCACCCGCAGCGGCCGTACACGCTCGACTACGTCAGCGAAATGTTCACCGACTGGCAAGAGCTGCACGGTGACCGCCACTATGCCGACGACCCCTCCATCGTCGGTGGCCTGGCACGCTTCAACGGCCTGGCCTGCATGGTGATCGGTCAGCAAAAAGGCCGCGACACCAAAGAGCGCGGCGTTCGCAACTTCGGCATGTCGCGCCCCGAGGGTTACCGCAAGGCCTTGCGGCTGATGAAGCTGGCCGAGAAGTTCGGCCTGCCGGTCTTCACCTTCGTCGACACCCCGGGCGCCTATCCCGGCATAGGCGCCGAGGAGCGTGGTCAGTCCGAGGCCATCGGCCGCAACATCTTCGAGATGTGCCAGCTCGAGGTGCCGATCATCGTCACCATCATCGGCGAGGGCGGCTCGGGCGGTGCGCTGGCCATCAGCGTGGGCGACCAGGTGCTGATGCTGCAGTTTTCGGTCTATTCGGTGATCTCGCCCGAGGGCTGTGCGTCGATTCTCTGGAAAACCGCCGAGCGTGCGCCCGACGCGGCCGAGGCGCTGGGCATCACCGCGCATCGGCTCAAGGCGCTGGGCCTGATCGACAAGGTGGTGAGCGAGCCGGTGGGCGGTGCACACCGCGACACCCGGCAGATGGCGTCCCAGCTCAAGCGCGCGCTGGTCGACGCACTGCGCCAGGTGTCCGACCTCAAGCCCAAGGATTTGCTGCAACGCCGCTACGACCGGCTCCAGTCCTACGGCCGTTTTACCGACACCAAAGACCGCTGAGCGCCTGAGTATCTGAGATGACGGCTACGCCCGTGGCCACGGTGGCCGTGGCGTTCAGTGGCGGTCGTGACTCATTGGCGCTGTTGCACGCCACCTGCCGCGCTGCCGACAGTCTGGGCTTGCAGGTCGTGGCCTTGCACATCCACCACGGCTTGTTGCCCGAGGCCGATGGCTGGGTCCGTTGGGCCCAGCGCCTGTGCGCCCGCTGGCGCCGCCGTGGTTGGCCGTTGCGCCTGCGCTGGCAGCGGCTGGCTGGCGCGCCGGCTGGCGGCGACAGCCTCGAAGCCTGGGCCCGGGCGGGCCGCCATGCCGCGCTGATCCGACTGGCGCAGGAGGAGGGCGCTGACCTGCTGCTGCTGGCTCAACACCGGCGTGACCAGGCCGAGACCGTGCTGTTGCAGGCGCTGCGCGGCGGCGGGCCGGCCGGTCTGTCGGCGATGCCGAGCACGGCGCTCAGGCAGGGCTTGATCTGGTCGCGGCCCTGGCTGGACCAGCCCCGCGAGGCGATCGAGGCCTACCTCCGCCAGCACCGGCTGCGCCCGCTCGAAGACCCGTCCAACAACGACTTGAGGCTGGACCGCAACCGGCTTCGGCTGCAGGTATGGCCCGCGCTGTTGGCGGCATTTGGCTATGCCGAAGTGAGCTTGGCCGCTGCAGCGCGGCGCGCCCAGGAGGCCCGCGCCGCGCTGGCCGAGTTGGCGGCTCTGGACTTGGCGCCGCTGGTGGATGGGGCAGGGCGCCTGGAGGTTGCGGGCTGGCGCTGCTTGTCCGCCGCCCGCCAGGCCAACGCTCTGCGCGCCTGGTGGCTGGGCGAGGCGGGCAGCGCCCTGCCTGAAACCTCGGTGCAGCGCTTGCTGGCCGAGGTCAAGCCCGGCAAAGCCGCGCGTTGGCCGGTGGGGGCCGGGCAGTGGTGCGCGCTGTACGGCGGGCAGTTGGCGCAGGCCGCTGGGCCAGTGGCGCCACTGGGGGGGCCACCGGCTGCGTTGGACCTGTCGCGCCCTGGCTGTTGGCGGGTGCCCGGTTGGGCCGGCGCCGTGGAGGTGAGCGAGGGGCCGCGCGGCGCCCCTCCCGCCCTGCTGCAGCGACTGCAGGCGTGCCAGCGCAGTGGTGGCGAGCGCTTTCAGCGGGCAGCTCGCAGCCTGCCGCGCAGCTTGAAGCAGCAGTTTCAGGCTGCCCGGGTGCCAGAACAGGGCCGCAGCGGCCCTCTGCTGTGGGCGGGCGAGCAACTGGTTTTTGTGCCGGGCCTGGGGCTGGATGCGCGTTGCTGGTCGGCGGACGCAGCCGCTGGCCTGGTGCTGCGCTGGTGCCCTGACCCGGCCGGTTCGGCTCCGCCGCTGTCAGCCCCGCCCAAGCCCGCCGGCTAAAATGCGCTGTTGCGCACCGGGGCCGCGCACACCTGATCTTGCTGATCGGGCACCGATGGCGCTCCAGCATCCGGCACCCCTGTGCCGACAACCATGGCATTGATCGTTCACAAGTACGGCGGCACCTCGATGGGCTCGCCCGAGCGCATCCGCAACGTCGCCAGGCGCGTGGCCAAGTGGGCCCGTGCCGGCCACCAGCTGGTGGTCGTCCCGTCCGCCATGAGTGGTGAAACCAACCGTCTGCTCGGCCTGGCCCGCGAGGTCAACCCCGGTACGCCGGATGCCGCTGCGATGCGCGAACTCGACATGATCGCCGCCACCGGCGAGCAGGTCTCGGTCGGCCTGCTGGCGCTGGCACTGCAGGCCGAAGGCATGGCCGCCATCAGCTACACCGGCTGGCAAGTGCCGGTCAAGACCGATTCGTCCTACACCAAGGCCCGCATCGAGAGCATCGACGACGCCCGGGTGCGCGCCGACTTGGCCGCCGGCCGGGTGGTGGTGATCACCGGCTTTCAGGGCATCGACGAGACCGGCTCGATCACCACGCTGGGCCGTGGCGGCTCGGACACCTCCGCGGTGGCGGTGGCTGCCGCCATGGGCGCGGCCGAATGCCTGATCTACACCGACGTGGACGGCGTCTACACCACCGACCCGCGGGTGGTGCCCGAAGCCCGCCGCATGAACACCATCAGTTTCGAGGAAATGCTGGAAATGGCCAGCCTGGGCAGCAAGGTGCTGCAGATTCGCTCGGTTGAGTTTGCTGGCAAGTACCGGGTGCCGCTGCGGGTGCTGTCGAGCTTTACGCCCTGGGACATCAACATCGACGAAGAAGCCCGCTCGGGCACACTGATCACTTTCGAGGAAGACGAAAAAATGGAACAAGCGGTTGTCTCGGGCATCGCGTTCAACCGCGACGAAGCCAAGTTCACCGTGGTCGGCGTGCCCGACACCCCGGGCATTGCCTACAAGATCCTGGGGGCGGTGGCCGATGCCAACATCGATGTCGATGTGATCGTGCAAAACGTGTCGCACGACGGCCGGACCGACTTCTCCTTCACCGTGCCGAGCGGAGATTTTCAGCGCGTCAGCGACCTGCTCAAAGACACGGTCGTGCCCAAGATCGGTGCGCTGCAGTTCACCGCCGATCCGCGCATCTGCAAGGTCTCTATCGTCGGTATCGGCATGAAGAGCCACGCCGGCGTGGCCAGCACGATGTTCCGCACCCTGGCTGAGGAGGGCATCAACATACAGATGATCACCACCAGCGAGATCAAGACCTCGGTGGTACTGGATGAAAAATACATGGAGCTGGCGGTGCGTGCCTTGCACCGGGCCTTTGGGCTGGACGCGCCGGCGAATCTGGTCTGAATTGCCCGCAAGAACTGGCAGCCTGAACCGCCCGCTCGAATCCAGGCCATGAAATGATCAGCGCCCGGATGCTGCAACTGGCCATTTGGCTGCGCTAGAATTGCAGGCTTGCCCCGGGAGACGTGACCGAGTGGCCGAAGGTGCTCCCCTGCTAAGGGAGTATGGGGTTAAAAGCTCCATCGAGGGTTCGAATCCCTCCGTCTCCTCCAGCGGGTGATCCACCGAACTTCACTGAAGTCCGGTTCCACCTAGTAAAAGCCCCGTTAGCCGGGGCTTTTTTCTTGCCTGGGCTTCACTGAGCTTCTTTGACATCCGGCCCTGTCCTGGGGCATTCTTGGGGGCATCGGCGCGGTATGGCTGGGGGCACTTTCCCCGGGGCGCGTCGAAGGACCCTGAGCGATGGCCCTCACAGACACCGAATGCCGCAATGCCAAGTGCCCCGAGGGCCGGCCTTACGTGCGCCTGGCCGATGGTGGCGGGCTCTACCTGGAAGTGACCGCCAGCGGGTCGAAGCTGTGGCGCTGGAAGTACCGCCACGCCGGCAAGGAAAAGCGGCTGGCGCTGGGCATCTATCCGGCCGTTCCGCTGGCGAGCAGGCTCGAAAAGTCGAATCCTGACGGCATCCTCAAGGGTGCGCGGAATCTGAGGGACGACGCACGGGCGCTGCTGCAGGCCGGGAAGGACCCCGGCGAGGCCCGCAAGGACGCCAAGCGGGCATTGATGGCGCAGGCCGACACAGCCTTCGAGCCGGTGGCCCGCACCTGGTGGGCCGGCTGGAAAGGCACCAAGACCGCCCGCTATGCCGACCACGTGATGAGCCGGCTTGAGGCTGACGTGTTCCCCGAGCTGGGCCACCGGCCCGTGGCCAGCCTGACGGCGGCGCAGTTCATCGCTATGTCAAAGAAGATCGAGGCGCGAGGCGCTGCCGAATTGGCGCGGCGCAGCCTGCAGAGCTGCGGGCTGGTTATGCGCTGGGCCGTTGCGCACGACCTGGCCACCCGCAACCCGGTGCAGGACGTGAAGCCGGCTGACTTCTTGAAGCCTCGCACGGTGCAGAACTTCGCCAGGGTGGGCGCGGCCGAGCTGCCCGACCTGCTGCGCAAGATGGCCGGATACGAGGGCTCGACCGCCACCCGTGCCGCCCTGGCCTTGATGGCGTTGACCTTCGTTCGCACGTCCGAACTGATCGAAGCCCGGTGGCAAGAATTCGACCTTGAGGCGGCCGAATGGACGATCCCGCCCGAGCGCACCGGCCGCAAGGGGGCGCAGGGCAAGCGCCGGCCGCACATCGTGCCGCTGAGCCGGCAAGCCCTCGAAGTGCTGGGCACGCTGCAGGCCAGCCGGGGCACTGACCGCTGCACCGGGCCGGCGCTGCTGTTCCCTGGTGAGCGCGACCACGAAAAGCCGATGAGTAACGGGACGATCCTCATGGCCCTCAAGCGCATGGGCTACGCCGGCCGGATGACGGGCCACGGCTTCCGGGGCATCGCTTCGACCGCCCTCAACGAGATGGGGTATCGGTGGGACGTGATCGAGGCCCAGCTATCCCACGTGGAGGGGAACAAGGTGCGGGCTGCATACAACCATGCCGTCTACCTGGACGAGCGGCGCGAACTCATGCAGGGCTGGGCCGCGTACCTCGACGCGGTGCGCCAGTCGGGGAAGGTGATCCCCTTCCGCCAGGCTCGGCTGGCGAAGGTGGCGGCATGAGCGGGGCGCAGGCGGTGAAGCCCTCGGAGCCCCAAAAGGGCACGCAGCGGCCGGCCGGCGCAAAAGCCGGTGCGGAAAGTACGGAAAGTACGGAAACGAGCAACGGCGCGGGTTCTGAAGGGGGTAGGGCATACGGAAGACTTACGGAAGGTTTACGGAAAAACTCTTCTATCTCTATCGCTGCCCCTGTCCCTTCCCCTGTTCCCGCCCCGCCGGCCCACCGCGCCCGCATCGCGC
>JANYKR010000007.1 GCA_025358155.1 Betaproteobacteria bacterium | reverse complement strand
GCGGTGCCTGGCTTGCCCGGCAGCGCAGCGGCCAGCCCTGCCTTGCTGCCGGTGGAGATGTTCTACCGCCATGCCGACATCGGCGCCGCCGCGCTGTCACCGTCCGGCAAGCTGCTGGCCGTCAGCGTCAACCAGGCGGGTCGGGTGGCGCTGGCGGTGCTGGACCCGGCCGGGGCTGCATCGCCCAAGATCGTGGCGTACTACGGCAGCACCGATGTGCGCAACTTTGCCTGGGTCAACGACGAGCAGCTGGTGTTCAACCTGATCGAGTTGGACGCCGGCGGCGGCAACCAGCGCTGGGGCCCGGGTTTGCTGTCGGTCGGCCTGGACGGCGCGCGTCCCAAGCTGCTGGTGCGCACCAACCGGGACTTTGTCATCGACAGCAGCAGCCGGGCGGCACGCGAGCCGCTCGAAGCTAACCACGCGGTGTTGGCGATTCCACGGGGCGGCGGCAGTGAGGTGGTGGTGGGCCGTTTCAAATACGACGGCAGCGGCGAACTGCAGGCCGTGCTGCCGCTCAAGCTCAATGTGGTGACCGGGCGCACCCAGTCGCTGGCCGCGGGCATGCCCGACGGGGTGACCCACTGGTTGTTCGACCCTCAGGGCGAACCCCGGATCGGCGAGTCGCAGCGGGAGGGCCAGGTCTCGGTCTACTGGCGGGCACCGGGCCAGGAAGCCTGGGTTCTGCTGGACCGGTTCCCGGCGCTGGCGCGCAAGTTCACGCCGCTCGAGGTGGACGCCGCCGGCCAGCTCTACGTGACCGTATCGGGCAAAGCAGCCGCAGGAACCAGCGAGCTCCGGCGATTCGACTTTGCCACTGGCAAGCCCGAGGCCGAAGCCCTGGTGCGGACACCCGGTTTTGACTTCCAGGGCGAGCTGGTGCATGACATCGGCCTGCAGCCCGGGGCGGATGCCGTGGCCCTGGGCGTGCGGGTGCTGACCGATGCCGAAACCACGGCCTGGTTCGACCCGCGACTGACCCGCCTGCAGAAGCTGGTGGATGACAAGTTGCCGGGCCGCAGCAACCGCATCAGCTGCGGGGCTTGTGCCAGCGCCAACGCCGTGGCGCTGGTGCGGTCCTGGTCGGACCAGGACCCGGGTCAATTCTGGATCTACCGGGCCGCAGGCGAGGTGTGGCAGCGCGTGGGCGCCGTGCGCAAGGACATCGAGCCGCACCGCATGGCCACACTCGATTTCTACCGCTTCAGCGCGCGCGACGGGCTGGAGATCCCGGTCTGGGTCACGTTGCCACCCGCACCCAGACTCTCGGCCAAGCCTGCACCCCGCCCGGCCGTGGTGCTGGTACACGGCGGGCCCTGGAGTCGAGGCAGCCGGTGGGCCTGGCATGACGACGCGCAGTTCCTGGCCTCACGCGGTTATGCGGTGATCGAGCCTGAGTTCCGGGGCAGCACCGGCTATGGCCATCGGCTGTTCCGGGCGGGCTTCAAGCAATGGGGCCAGGCCATGCAGGACGACGTGGCCGATGCGCTGCAGTGGGCGGTGGACCAGGGCTGGGTCGATCCGAAGCGGGTGTGCATTGCCGGTGCCAGCTACGGCGGCTATGCCACGCTGATGGGCCTGGTGCGCCATCCCGAGCTCTACCGCTGCGGCGTGTCCTGGGTTGGGGTGACGGAACCCCGGTGGTTGTTCGAGTGGTCCTGGGTGTCCGACATGGGCGAAGAGGCGCGGCGCTATGTCTTGCCCCAGCTGATCGGCGACCCGGTGACCGACGCAGCGATGCTCGACGCCAACTCACCATTGGTCCAGGCCGCGCGCATCCGCACACCGCTGCTGCTGGCCTATGGAAGGCTCGATCAGCGGGTGCCCATCGAGCACGGCGAAAAGCTGCGCAGCGCAATGCGGGCTGCGGGCCAGGAGCCTGCGTGGGTGGTTTACAGCGACGAGGGCCACGGCTGGTTGAAGCCCGAGAACCGGTTCGACTTTGCCCGGCGCATGGAGCGCTTTCTGGCGCAGCACCTGCAGGCTGCGCCCTGAGCGCTGCCGCGTCGACCTACCCCGCGTCGGGGTTGGTGGGCGGCGCGGACGAATTGAGCGGCCCGCCCACCCGCTGCTCGATGCGGCCAAACACTGACAGGCCGTCCCGGCCCTGCATCTCGACGCGCACCGTATCGCCCGCCGCCAGGTAAGGCGTGCGCGGCTCGCCCGACGCGATGATCTCGGCTGTGCGTTGCTCGGCGATGCAGTGCCAGCCTTTGCCGGCCCCGGGGTTGCTGACCGTGCCCGAGCCGACCACCGAGCCCGCGCGCAGCGGGCGGGTTCTGGCCAGGTGGGCGATCAGCTGCCCGAAGTGAAACCGCATCGCCGGCCCGGCATCGCAGCAGCCGACGGGCTGGCCGTTAAGTGCCGATTGCAGCGCCAGGTGCACCCGGCCGGCCCGCCAGGCCTCGCCCAGCTCGTCGGGGGTCACGGCCACCGGGCTGAAGGCGGTGGCGGGTTGGCGCTGCAAGCCGTCAAAGCCTGTGGCCCGCTCGGCCGGCAGCCGGTTGCGCAAGGCCCAGTCGTTGGCCAGCATCAGCAGGCGCACGCCGTCCAGCGCCTGGTCCGGGCTGGCGCCCAGCGGGACATCGCCGGTGATCACCGCCAGCCCGGCCCCGCAGTCGATGTCCCGGGCCTCGGCGCCGAACCAGGCGTCATCGCAAGGGCCGAGAAAGTGGTCGCTGCCGCCGCGGGCTATCTGCAATGCATTGGCGTCGGCGGGCGCGGCGTCCGGCGTGGTGTCGGGGGCGGTCGGCGCGTCGCTTGCGCGTCCAGCCGACCCCTCGGCACCCTCGGCCAGGCGCAGCCGCGCCAAGTGGCTGGGGTAGGCCGAGCCAGCGGCCCACTGGTAGGCGCGGGGCAGCGGCGCCATGCACTGGCGCGGCTCAAAGGCGAACGCATGGCGCGCCCGGCCCTGGTTGAGGGTGACGGTCAAGTCCTGCAGCTGGGGCGACAGAAAGTTCCAGTCGTCCAGCACCTGCTGCAACCGGGAGGCGATGCCGGTGGCAAAGTGGGCCAGGCCCAGGTCGCGCGAGACCACGACCAACTGGCCGTCGCGCGAGCCGTCCTTGTAGGTGGCGAGTTTCATGCTGCGGGTGATCGAAGTGTTTCGGTGTGGCGGACGAATGGGCTGCTGGAGGGCCGGCTGCGGCAGCCGCTGCCCGGCTTCGCCCGCGATTGTTGGCAGCGATTGTTGGCAGCGATTGATGGCAGCATTGTGCGATGCACATCGCCGCGCCTGACCCACTGCAGCCACCGGCCCGGCGGCCTCGCCGCTGGCGCATGGGCCTGGGCTTGCTGCTGGCGGTGTTGTTGCTGCATGCCAGCCTGCTGGACCGGCTGGCCATCGGCACCGACCGGGGTGCTGGCGTGGCGCCACCTGCCAACGTGCAGACAGCAATGCAGGTGCGAACCCTGGTGGCGCCGCCGCGCGGCACCGACCCGGCGCAAGCCGATGCCCGGGCCGCCCAGCAAGCCAGCCCGCGGGTTGCAGCGGGGCCAGCCGCCGCGCCGGCGGCCAGGCCAACTGCCGGGCCAACTGCCGAGCCAGCCGCCGCCATGCCGCCTACCGTTGCGGACCGGGTGCCGGCCGGCGCTGCCCCTGCCGCCGGCACGCTGCCCGCCGCTGCCAATGCCACAGCCGCTGCAGCGGCCGTCAGCCCGGCAAACACCGCCGCTGCCAGTGCGCCTGCCGATGCCGCCCCTGCCGATGCCGCCCCAGCCAATCCAGCCCCACCCGAGGTCGGCCAGCCGCCGCCGGTCTACGCCACCGCTGTGCCCGCGCCGGTGCTGCTGCGCTACCGGCTGCAGAGCGGCGGCCAGGTGGGCGAAGCCACCCTGGACTGGCGCCACGATGGCCAGCGCTATGCCTTGGTGTTGGATGCCCGGGGCAGCAGGGCGCAGCCGCTGATCGAGCAGGCCAGCCAGGGCGGCTTTGACTCGGCCGGTCTGGCGCCGCTGCGCTTCACCGACCGGCGGCGCGGCCGGGGCCTGAGTGCGGCCAACTTCAGGCGCGACATCGGTCGCATCGGCTTTTCGGGCCCGCAGCTCGACTACCCGGCCTGGCCCGGCGCACAAGACCGGCTCAGTGGGCTGGCCCAACTGGCGGCGATCCAGGGCGCAGCGCCGATGCCGCTGACGAGCATCACCTTGTTTGTGGTGGACACCCGGGGCGGCGACTGGTGGCGCTGGGTTGCGATGGGGGCCGAGAACCTGCCCACCCCGCTGGGCCTGCTGGCCACGCAACGCTGGCAGCGTGAGCCCGACCGGCTGGACCGGCCCGACAGCCAGCGGGTAGAGGTCTGGCTGGATGCTGCGCGGGGCCATTGGCCGGTGCAGTTGCGCTTCACCGCGCTGCGTTCAGGCGAGGTGTTCGAGCTGCAACTGCTGACCGAGCCTGTCCTGCCGCCGTCGCTGCCACCGGTTCAGTCGCCTTGAGGGCCGGCGCCGGCTGGCGGGCTGGCTTGAAACCTGATCGCCGGCCCCCAGATGCACAGCAAGGAGACTCACCATGCAGACGCTTTACAACTCGGACAACTTCACCGTCGTGGCTTTTGAGCTGCCGGCCGCCTCCGTTGCAGGTGCAGGTGCAGGTGCAGGTGCAGGTGCAGGTGCAGGTGCAGGTGCAGGTGCAGGTGCAGGTGCAGGCGAGGCGCCACGCCGGCAAGGCGGCTTCGAGATCGTCGACAAGTTCTCGCGCAAGGAGATCTTCATCCAGGGCGCCGTGGCCGAATCTTTCCAGCTCGGGGTGCAGGCGCTGGTGGCGCACGGCGAGCCAGACATTGAGGCGCTGGACGATTTCATCGCCGGCTTCACCCAGCTGGCGCAGCAACCGGTACTGTTGCACTGAGCGCTCGGGTTTGACGCCGGGCGCGGCGGGCCGGTTTGCGGCCCCACTCCTACAATTCGGCGATGAGCCGAGCCCCTGTCTACCAAGCCCCCGCCTACACCCGCGCAGCAGGGCTGCCGGCGCTGCTGCAACAGCGCATCGTCATCATCGACGGCGCGATGGGCACCATGATCCAGCGTCACAAGCTCACCGAAGCTGACTTTCGCGGGGACCGTTTTGCCAACCATCCCAAGGACTTGAAGGGCAACAACGAACTGTTGCAGCTGACCCGGCCCGACGTGATCAGCGAAATCCATCGCCAGTACCTGGCGGCCGGCGCCGACATGGTCGAGACCAACACCTTCGGCGCCACCTCCATCGCGCAAGAAGACTACGGCCTGGGCCACATCGCCCGAGAGTTGAACGTGGTGGCCGCACGGCTGGCGCGCGAAGCCGCCGACGCTTACAGCACCCCTGACAAGCCGCGCTTTGTCGCTGGCGCGCTCGGCCCGACGCCGCGCACCGCCAGCATCAGCCCCGATGTCAACGACCCGGGCGCGCGCAACACCAGCTTTGATGACTTGCGCGCCGCCTACTTCGAGCAGGCCAGCGGCTTGCTGGAGGGCGGCTGTGATCTGTTCTTGGTCGAGACGATCTTCGACACCCTCAACGCCAAGGCGGCGATTTTTGCGCTCGACGAGTTGATGGAGCAAACCGGTGAACGTCTACCGGTGATCATCAGCGGCACCGTGACCGATGCATCGGGCCGCATCCTGTCGGGCCAGACCGTGCCGGCGTTCTGGCACTCGGTGCGCCATGCCCGGCCGCTGGCGGTGGGCCTGAACTGCGCGCTGGGTGCGGCGGTGATGCGGCCCTACATCGAAGAGCTGGCCAAGGTGGCGGGCGACACCTTCATCAGCTGCTACCCCAACGCCGGCCTGCCCAACCCGATGTCCGAGACCGGGTTTGATGAAACGCCCGAGGTCACCGGCAGCATGCTGGCCGAGTTTGCCCAGGCCGGCTTTGTCAACATCGTCGGCGGCTGCTGTGGCACCACGCCCGAGCACATCGCCGAGATCGCCCGCCGGGTGGCGGCCTACCGGCCGCGCGGCCGCAGCGACCCGCTGTTTTCACCCTTGATGGCAGCCTGACCGGCCTGCAGCGGCCGCCGCAGCCGTGACGGCGTGCGCGGATCGGCGCCGGTGTTGAGCCCTGCGGGCCGGTTTCCCGCCGATAGAATCCGGGTTCTCCCGAGGAGCGTTGCGACGGTGGCCTGAGCCCTTCAGCCCACCGCCAGGCTCGGGACGGCGTGGTGGCCTGAGTCTGCCGCGCCCGGCAACGGCGCTCACCCCCGCCTGCACAGGCGCACCGGGTGAGCAGGCCGCGTCAGCGGCGGCCGCATCCGGCGTGCCTTGACCTGAGAGCCCGCCATGACCGATCCCAACCTGTCCCCGTCCCCAGCGACAGAAGCCGCCCCGTCGGCCACCCTGCCGCCGATGCGCCTGGCCGGCCTGGAGCCGGTGGCCATCGGCGAGCAGAGCCTGTTTGTCAACATCGGCGAGCGCACCAACGTCACCGGCTCCAAGGCCTTTGCCCGGATGATCCTGGAGGGCCGCTACGAGGACGCGCTCAGCGTGGCGCGCCAGCAGGTTGAAAACGGCGCCCAGGTGATCGACATCAACATGGACGAGGCGATGCTCGACAGCGCTGCGGCGATGGAGCGCTTCTTGAAGCTGATCGCCGGCGAGCCCGAAATCGCCCGGGTGCCGATCATGGTCGACTCGTCCAAATGGAGCGTGATCGAGACCGGGCTGAAGTGCCTGCAGGGCAAGGGCATCGTCAATTCGATTTCGCTCAAAGAGGGCGAGTCCGAGTTTCGGCGCCAGGCCACGCTGCTGCGGCGCTACGGCGCGGCCACCGTGGTGATGGCGTTTGACGAAAAGGGCCAGGCCGACACCTACGACCGCAAGATCCAGATCTGCGAGCGCGCCTACCGGCTGCTGGTCGATGAAATCGGCTTCCCGGCCGAGGACATCATCTTCGACCCCAACATCTTTGCGATCGCCACCGGCATCGAAGAGCACGCCAACTACGCGGTCGATTTCATCAACGCCACGCGCTGGATCAAGCAGCACCTGCCGGGCGCCAAGGTCTCGGGCGGGGTGAGCAACGTGTCGTTCAGCTTCCGGGGCAACGAGCCGGTGCGCGAAGCCATCCACACCGTGTTTCTGTACCACGCGATCCAGGCCGGGCTGGACATGGGCATCGTCAACGCCGGCATGGTGGGGGTGTACGACGACCTCGACGCCGACCTGCGCGAGCGGGTGGAGGACGTGGTCTTGAACCGGCGCGAAGATTCAACCGAGCGCCTGCTGGAGGTGGCCGAGAACGTCAAGGGCGCGGCCAAGGACGACAGCCTGCGCCTGCTGTGGCGCAACAACCCGGTCGACGCGCGATTGAGCCATGCACTGGTGCACGGCATCACCGACTTCATCACGGCAGACACCGAAGAATGCTGGCAGCGCATCGCCGCCGGTGGTGGCCGGCCGCTGCATGTGATCGAAGGCCCGCTGATGGCCGGCATGAACATCGTTGGCGACCTGTTCGGCCAGGGCAAGATGTTCTTGCCCCAGGTGGTCAAGTCGGCCCGGGTGATGAAGCAGGCGGTGGCCCATCTGCTGCCCACCATCGAGGCCGAGAAGAAGGCCACGGTGGACGCGGGTGGCGATGTCAAGCCCAAGGGCAAGATCGTGATCGCCACCGTCAAGGGCGATGTGCACGACATCGGCAAGAACATCGTCACCGTGGTCTTGCAGTGCAACAACTTCGAGGTCGTCAACATGGGTGTGATGGTGGCCTGCCAGGACATCCTGGCCAAGGCCCGGGTCGAAGGCGCCGACATCGTCGGCCTGTCCGGCCTGATCACGCCCAGCCTGGAGGAGATGCAGCATGTGGCCGCCGAGATGCAGCGCGACGACTGGTTTCGCAGCCGCAAGATACCGCTGCTGATCGGCGGCGCCACCTGCAGCCGGGTGCACACCGCCGTCAAGATCGCGCCGCACTACGACGGGCCGGTGGTCTATGTGCCAGACGCCAGCCGCTCGGTCGGGGTGTGTGCCGACCTGCTGAGCGACGAGCGCGCCGCCAAGTTCATCGCCGACCTGGAAGCGGACTACGACCGTGTGCGCACGCTGCACGCCAACAAGAAAGCAACGCCGCTGGTCACGCTGGCGGCGGCCCGCGCCAACAAGACCCGGATCGACTGGTCGGCCTACAGCCCGCCCAGGCCGAAGTTCATCGGCCGCCGGGTCTTCAAGAACCAGGACCTGAGCGAGTTGGCGGCCTACATCGACTGGGGTCCGTTTTTCCAGACCTGGGACCTGGCCGGCAAGTTCCCCGACATCCTGCGCGACGAGGTCGTGGGCACCGAGGCAGAGCGGGTGTTTGCCGACGGCAAAAAGCTGTTGCAGCGGGCGATGGCCGGCCGCTGGATGCAGGCCAGCGGCGCGGTCTGCTTGCTGCCGGCCAACACGGTGGACGACGACACGATTGAGATTTATGCCGATGAATCACGCAGCCAGGTGCTGATGCGCTGGAGCCCGCTGCGGCTGCAGACCGAGCGGCCGGTGATTGACGGTCCCGACGGCGAAAAAATCAAGCGCGCCAACCGCAGCCTGGCCGACTTCATCGCGCCCAAGGGTGTGGCCGCCGACTACATCGGCCTGTTTGCGGTCACCGCCGGGCTGGGCATCGAGAAGCGGGTGGCGCAGTTCGAGGCCGACCATGACGATTACAACGCGATCATGCTCAAGTCCCTGGCCGACCGCCTGGCCGAAGCCTTTGCCGAGCGCCTGCACCAGCGGGTGCGCACCGATCTGTGGGGCTACGCCGCTGACGAGACCTTGCCGAATGCCGACCTGATCGCCGAAAAGTACCGCGGCATCCGCCCGGCGCCCGGCTACCCGGCCTGCCCGGATCACAGCGTCAAGCGCGCCATGTTCGAGTTGCTCGACGGTGCCGACATCGGCATGGCGCTGACTGAGAGCCTGGCGATGACCCCGGCGGCCAGCGTGTCGGGGTTTTACCTGGCGCACCCTGAGTCGGTGTACTTCAATGTGGGCCGCATCGGCGACGACCAGTTGCTGGACTGGGCGGCGCGGCAAGCGCTGCCTGCCGATGACGCCCGGCGCCTGTTGGCGCCGGCGCTGGGCTGAAGTCCGGCCCTGCCTGGGCAGGCAGGCTTGATCGGCGTCAAAATACAGCCATGCCCGAGACCTCCCGCACCGCCTCCCTGCTGCTGAACCTGGCGCATGCGCTGGATCACTTGTTTTTGCTGATTTTTGCCACCGCCGTGTCGGCCATCGCCGCCGATTTCGGCTTTGCGCACTGGGAGGACCTGATGCCCTACAGCGTGGGCGCGTTTGTGATGTTCGGCCTCGGTTCGCTGCCGGCCGGCAAGCTGGGCGACAGCTGGGGCCGGCGGCCGATGATGCTGGTGTTTTTCTTTGGCCTGGGCGCCTCGGCCGTGCTGGCCTCGCTGACCCAGACCGTCTGGCAACTGGCTGCAGCGCTGACCCTGCTCGGCAGCTTCACGGCGATCTACCACCCGGTGGGCATCCCGATGCTGGTGCAGGGCGCCAAGCGGCCTGGCGCCACCATCGGCATCAACGGTTTGTCGGGCAATCTGGGGATTGCAGCGGCGGCGCTGCTCACCGGCTTTCTGGTCCAGGCAGTGGGATGGCGGGCGGCGTTTGCGGTGCCGGGCGTGGTCTGCGTCGCGCTGGGCATTGTGTTTGCGCGGCTGGTGCCGGCCGAGGCCGAGCCGCCATCGCGCCGCAGTCGGCCAGCCGCTGTGAGCTTGTCGCCGGCGCAACTGGCGCGGGTGCTGGTGGTGATGACGGTGGCGTCGGCCACCGCCGGCCTGCTGTTCAACCTCAGCACCAACGGCAATGGCCAACTGCTGGCCCAGCGGCTGGACGGCGTGGTCAACGACCCGGCCACACTCGGCCTGCTGCTCGCGGCGGTCTACGCAGTGGCCTCGCTGGCGCAGGTAGTGGTGGGACGGCTGCTGGACCGGGTGCCGCTCAAACGCCTGCAGCTGGGCATCGTGTTGGCGCAGGCGCCTTTGCTGGCGGCGGCGTCCATGGCGCAGGGCTGGTGGCTGTACGCCGCCCTGCTGGGCGTGATGATCCTGATCTTTGGCGCGATCCCGTTCACCGATGCGGTGATCGTGCGCTATGTCGATGACCGCATGCGCTCACGCGTGGCCGGCCTGCGGCTGACGTTGTCGCTGGGCTTTTCGTCGCTGGCGGTGTGGGCGCTGGGGCCGGTGGTCAAGGCCAATGGTTTTGGCACCCTGCTGATGGCGATGGCCGGCATCTCGCTGTGCACCGCAGCCGCCTTGCTGGCGCTGCCGGAGGAGCACAAGCCGGTGGCCGCCTGAGCGTCCGGGCCGGGCCGTTGAGCTGCAGCGCGGACCAGCCGCCGATCAACCGCCGATCAACCGCCAATCAGCCGCCAATCAGCCGCCAGCCAGCGCCCGCCTGTACTGCATCGCCTCGGCCAGATGGACCACCGCGATGGCCTCGGCACCTGCCAAGTCGGCCACCGAGCGTGCCACCTTGATCGCACGGTGCAGGCTGCGGCCGGTCCAGCCCAGCCGGGTGGCGGCGAGCTGCAAGAAGCGGCCGGCGGCGGCGTCGAGTGGGCAGAACTCGTCGAGCTGTGCGGCGCTCAGGCTGGCATTGCTGCAGCCCTGACGCGCCAGCTGGCGGGCCCGCGCTGCTGCCACCCGGGCTGCCACCACGGCGCTGGTCTCGCCCTCGGGCAGGGCCAGCAGGTCGGCCGGCGCCACGGCGGCCACTTCAACTTGCAGGTCGATGCGGTCTAGCAGCGGGCCTGACAGCTTGCCCTGGTAGCGCGCCACCTGGTCGGGGCTGCAGCGGCAAGACCGGCCCGGCATGCTGGCACCCAGCCAGCCGCAGGGGCAGGGGTTCATCGCCGCCACCAGCTGGAAGCCGGCCGGGAATTGCGCTGAACGCGCCGCCCGCGAAATCGTGATCTGGCGGGTCTCCAGCGGCTCGCGCAGGGCTTCGAGCGCGGCGCGTGGAAACTCAGGCAGCTCGTCCAGAAACAGCACCCCGCCGTGCGCGAGTGAAATTTCGCCTGGTCTTGGCGGCGATCCACCGCCCACCAAGGCCACTGCGCTGGCCGAATGGTGAGGCGCCCTGACCGGCCGCTGGCGCCAACGCGCCGGATCAAAACCGCCCGGCGCCAGGCCGGCCAAAGCCGCGCTGGCCAGCGCCTCGGCATCGTCCATGGGCGGCAGCAGGCCGGGCAGGCGCTGCGCCAGCATCGACTTGCCGCTGCCCGGCGGGCCAACCATCAACAGGCTGTGCTCGCCGGCTGCGGCCACCTCCAGCGCGCGCTTGGCAGCGGCCTGGCCGCGCACGTCGCGCAGGTCGATACCGGGCGGGCAAGGCAAGGCGGGTGGCGCGGTGGCAGGCGGCAGGGGCTCGGCGGCGTCGCCGATGGCCATCGCGCGGGCCACCGTCAACAAGTCGGCCGCGCCGCAGACCCGCACCGCGCTGGCGCGCGCCGCCTCGGCCGCACTGGCCTGCGGCAACACCAGGGTGCGGCCGTTGCCGCTGCGCTGCAATGCCAGGGCCAGAGCCAGCGCGCCGCGCACCGGCCGCAACTCGCCTGCCAACGACAGCTCGCCGGCAAATTCACACTGCGCCAGGCGGGTGGCATCGAGCTCACCGGCCGCCGCCAGGATGCCCAGCGCAATCGGCAGATCGAAGCGGCCAGACTCCTTGGGTAAGTCGGCCGGCGCCAGGTTGACGGTGATGCGCTTGTTGTGCGGAAACGCAAATCCCGAGTTGACCAGCGCGGCGCGCACCCGCTCGCGCGACTCTTTGACCTCGGTATCGGCCAAACCGACCAGGGTAAAGCTGGGCAGGCCGTTGGCCAGGTGCACTTCAACCTGCACCTCGGGGGCGGACAGGCCGTCCAGGGCCCGGCTGGTGATCACGGCCAGTGTCATCGTCTTGGTGCTCCGGGCTGCCGCAACGCTCAGGGATGTTGCTGCCGTCGATTGTGACCGGGTGCGGTGGCCCGCCTGTGGTGCGCCTAAACCGCCCAGATGACTGCACCAAACAAGGGCGCAGCCGGCAAATTCACCGATACGGTGCGGCTTGACCAGGGCCTGCCGCCGTCCTTGGCCCGCTGATGGGGCGCTTTGCCGGGTTGCCTGCCCTGGCTGGTGCATGGCACGGAAGCTGCAAAGAAGTTCCCCGAAGTCCACTCCCGCAACCGTTCGGAATCTCCCCATGAAAATCACCCTCGCCGCCCTCACCGCACTGGTCGCAGTCACCTCGTTCCCGGTGGTCGCCCTGGCCGAAGACGCGCCTTCGACCACCTTCAACATTGGCGCCGTCACCGACTACCGCTACCGCGGCATCTCACAAAGCGGCCTCAAGCCTGCCCTGCAAGGCGGCGCTGACTACAGCAACCCCAACGGCATCTACCTGGGCGTCTGGGCCTCGACCATCAAATGGATCAAGGACGGCGGCAAGATGGCCAAGGTCGACAGCGGCAGCACGCCGCTGGAGATCGACCTCTATGGCGGCTACAAGGGTGAGATCGCCAAAGACTTCAGCTACGACGTCGGCGGCCTGTACTACCTTTACGCCAACAACCGCTACGGCAGGATCCCGGGCGCAGCCAATGCCGACACCTTCGAGTTGTACGGCGCACTGACCTACGGCGTGGTCACGGCCAAGTACTCGCGCGCCCTCACCAACACCTTCGGTTTTGCCAACAGCAAGGGCAGCAGTTATCTCGACCTGAGCGCCACGCTTGACCTGGGCAACGGCTTCAGCCTGGTGCCGCATGTCGGCCGCCAGGAGATCAATCGCACCAGCGCCGCCAACTACACCGACTACTCGCTGACCTTGGGCAAGGACCTGGGCAACGGTTTCAGCCTGAGCGCGGCGGCCGTCGGCACCGATGCCAGCAAGACCGGCTACGTCACGCCCGACAACAAGTTCACCGGCAAGAGTGCGCTGGTGCTCGGCGCCAAGTACAGCTTCTGACCGCCCGCCAGCCCTGACCCGAAACGGAGAACCCCATGAAAATGGTGACTGCCATCGTCAAGCCGTTCAAGCTTGATGAAGTTCGTGAAGCCCTCAGCGCCATCGGCGTGCAAGGCATCACGGTGACCGAAGTCAAAGGCTTCGGCCGCCAGAAGGGCCACACCGAGCTGTACCGCGGCGCCGAGTACGTGGTCGACTTTCTGCCCAAGGTCAAGATCGAGGCGGCGGTGGACGACGCCATCGTCGACCGCGTGATCGAGGCCATCGAGGCCTCGGCCCGCACCGGCAAGATCGGCGACGGCAAGATTTTTGTCTCGACCCTTGAGCAGGTGGTGCGGATCCGCACCGGCGAGACCGGCCGCGACGCGCTCTAGACAACCCCCTGGTGCGCGCCCCGCGTTCGCCGTCAAAAAAATTCCGTTGGAGAAATAACACCATGAGAAAGCTCATTGCTTCCCTCGCCCTGGGCGTCGCAGTCCTGGGTTTTGCGGGCGGCGCAACAGCGCAGGATGCCGCCGCATCCGCGCCTGCTGTTGCCGCCACCGCCTCGGCACCCGACGCCGCTGCGCCGGCGCCCAAGGCCGACGCGGCACCGGCGCCCGCTGCCGCGTCGGCCGCTGAACCGGCGTCTGCTGCTGCGTCCACCCCGGTGGCCAACAAGGGCGACAACGCCTGGATGTTGGTCTCGACCCTGCTGGTCATCATGATGACCGTCCCCGGGCTGGCGCTGTTCTACGGCGGTCTGGTGCGCAGCAAGAACATGCTGTCGGTGCTGATGCAGGTGATGGTCACCTTCTCGCTGATCGTCGTGCTGTGGGCGCTGTACGGCTACAGCCTGGCCTTCACCGAGGGCAACGCCTTCATCGGCGGGCTGGACCGCCTGTTCCTGAAGGGCCTGTTTGACGCCAAGACGGGCGAGTTTGCGATGGCGGCCACCTTCAGCAAGGGCGTCTACATCCCTGAGCTGCTGTTTGCGGCCTTCCAGGCGACGTTTGCCGGCATCACCTGCTGCCTGATCGTGGGCGCGTTTGCCGAGCGCATCAAGTTCTCGGCGGTGCTGCTGTTTTCGGCGCTGTGGTTCACCTTCTGCTACGCGCCGATTGCCCACATGGTCTGGTTCTGGATGGGCCCGGACGCCTACGCCACCAAGGCGGTGGCGGACGCGATGGACGCCAAGGCCGGCCTGATGTGGCAGTGGGGCGCGCTGGACTTTGCCGGCGGCACGGTGGTGCACATCAATGCGGCGGTGGCCGGCCTGGTCGGCGCCTTCATGATCGGCAAGCGCGTGGGCTACGGCAGAGAAGCGATGGCGCCGCACAGTCTGCCGCTGACGATGGTCGGTGCCGCGCTGCTGTGGGTGGGCTGGTTTGGCTTCAACGCCGGCTCGGCGCTGGAAGCGGGCAACTCGGCCATCTTGGCCTTCATGAACACCTTCACTGCCACCTCGGCAGCGGTGTTGGCCTGGTGCCTGGGTGAGGCCATGCACAAGGGCAAGGCCTCGATGCTGGGTGCCGCTTCAGGCGCCGTGGCGGGCCTGGTGGCGATCACCCCGGCCGCTGGCAACGTCGGCCTGATGGGCGCCATCGTGATCGGCTTCATTGCCGGTTTTGCGTGCCTGTGGGGCGTGACCGGCCTGAAAAAGCTGATCGGCGCCGACGACACGCTGGACGTGTTTGGTGTGCACGGCGTGGGCGGCATCACCGGTGCGCTGCTGACCGGCGTGTTCAACAACCAGTCGTTGGGCGGCCCGGGCCTGGTGTCCGATTGGGTTACCGCCACCGTCACCAGCAAACCGATTTTCGAGCAGCTGTTGATCCAGGGCAAGGCTGTTGGCTTGACCATCATCTGGTCGGGTGTGGTGGCCTTCATCGCCTTCAAGGTGGTTGACCTGGTGATCGGGCTGCGCGTAACCGAAGAGGAAGAGCGCGAAGGCCTGGACATCAGCTCACACGGCGAAACGGCTTACGCCAAGTAAGCGATAGCGGTTCGCCGGAGCGATCCGGCGACCCCCCAAAGGGCTGCCCAGTGCAGCCCTTTTTTCGTCGTGTCTGCAAGCCGGCTTGCCATTGGGCGGACCGCCACCATCTGCCTAGAATCTTCTCTCACGCTCAGGCGCATCCAGGCAGCCCATGGTCCCCCACCTCATCACCGCGCTCACCGGCCCGATCAACGAACTCGAAGCCCGCATTCTCGACTCGATGCCCGCCATCGAGCGCTGGTTTCGGCTCGAGTGGATGGAGCACACGCCGCCGTTTTACAGTTCGGTCGATCTGCGCAATGCCGGCTTCAAGCTGGCGCCGGTCGCGACCAACCTCTACCCCGGCGGCTTCAACAACCTGACACCCGAGATGCTGCCGCTGGCGGTGCAGGCGGCGATGGCGGCGATCGAGAAAATCTGCCCCGAAGCCAAGAACCTGCTGCTGATCCCCGAGCGCCACGTCCGCAACACCTTCTATCTGGCCAATGTGCAGCGGCTGGTGCGCATCTTCACCCAGGCCGGGCTGAACGTGCGGCTGGGCACGCTGGACCCTGCAATCACCACGCCGAACCCGCTGACCCTGCCCGACGGCACCGAGTTGCTGCTCGAACCCTTGCTGCGCAAGGGTGGCCGGCTCGGGTTGAAAGATTTCGACCCCTGCACCATCTTGCTCAACAACAACCTGTCGGCCGGTGTGCCCCGGGTCATCGAGCACCTCTACGAGCAGTACCTGCTGCCGCCGCTGCATGCGGGCTGGACGGTGCGCCGCAAGAGCAAGCATTTCCAGAGCTATGAAGAGGTGGCCAAGAAGTTTGCCAAGCTGCTGGGTATGGACCCCTGGCTGATCAACCCGATGTATGCCGCCGCCGGGTCGGTGGACCTGGGAGACTCGGTGGCGCTGGACGGGCTGCAGACCCAGGTCGATGCACTGCTGGGCAAGGTGCGGCGCAAGTACAAGGAATACGGCATCAACGAGAAGCCGTTTGTGGTGGTCAAGGCCAACAGCGGCAACGACGGCCTGGGGCCGGTCACGGTGCGAGACGCCAAAGACCTGGCAGCGGTGATCCAGCGCGCCAGCGACAAGATGGGCCTGGCCGCCTCCGACCGCCAGACCACCGAGATCATCCTGCAAGAGGGGGTACCCACCTACGAGCGGGTCAACGACGCGGTGGCCGAACCGGTGGTCTACATGATCGACCGCTATGTCGTCGGCGGTTTTTACCGGGTGCATGCCGATTTGGGCATCGACGAAAGCCTCAACGCGCCCGGCGCCAGCTATGTGCCGCTGGCCTTTGCCGAGAGCCACCACCTGCCACGCCGAGGCGAAAAGCCCGGCGCCAGCGCACCCAACCGCTTCTACATGTACGGCGTCATCGGTCGTCTGGCGATGCTGGCCGCGAGCTACGAGCTCGAAGCCACCGACCCCGACGCTGAGGTGTACGACTGAGTCTGGTGGGGTTGCCGGATTGTCGAGCGGGGTAGTTTGGGTGTCGGGCTTTGGCTCGTTGCTTTCGGTCGTTGCAGGGGTTTTGATTGCCCCGCTTTGCTGTGTGCAGCCGTCGTTTTATATTCGGCGCCGGGTATTCGCCCCGGCGGGCGACCATTCTTTCTTTTGGCGAAAAGAAAGAAGGCAAAGAAAGCGCTTCAACGCAATACCATGGTCGTATACACGTCTTCGATCACGCCCTTGTTGACTCACTCGCCCGC
>JANYKR010000287.1 GCA_025358155.1 Betaproteobacteria bacterium | reverse complement strand
AACCAGTTCACACACGACAAGCCCTTATCCTGCGTGCAATTGACACGAGGAGACCCCGCCTTGCGCATCCTGCTGGTTGAAGACGACGCGGCCCTGGCCGACACCACGACGCGTGCCTTGCAGTCGCAGGGCTGGGCGGTCGATGGGTCGACCCGGGGCGAGCAGGTGGCGCAGTCGGTCCTGCAAGACCCTTACGACCTGGTCGTACTCGACATTGGCTTGGCCGGCATTGACGGCTTCGAGACCTTGCGCCGGCTGCGCGCTGCAGGCAGCACCACCCCGGTGTTGATGCTCACCGCGCGCGATGCCGTTGAAGACCGGGTGCGGGGCCTCGAAGGCGGCGCCGACGACTACCTCGTCAAGCCCTTTGCCATCACCGAACTGGTGGCACGGGTGCGGGTGCTGACCCGGCGCGCCCAGGTTCGGCGCGGCGACACGCTGGTGCTTGGCAGCTTGCGCATGGACCTGGCGGCCAAACGCGTTTTTGCCAACAGCGTGGCGGTCGAGTTGTCGGCCCGTGAGTGGAGCGTGCTCGAGTACCTGCTCGCCCGCGTCGGTAAGGTCGTCAGCAAGGAGCAGATTCTGCAGGGCATCACCGGCTGGGACGATGTGCTGTCGGAGAACGCGGTCGAGGTTTATGTCTCGCGCCTGCGCAGCAAGCTTGAGCCGGCAGGCGTGCGGGTGCGCACGATCCGCGGCTTTGGTTACCTGCTGGAGGCCGACGAGCCTGATGGCGCCAAGCCTTAAACGCACGCTGCTGCTCTGGCTGCTGTTGCCACTGCTGGCCATCGTGCCGGCCGCCGCCGCCTTGCAGTACTGGCTGGTGCTGCAACCCACCCGCGAAGCCTTTGACCAGGCGCTGGCGAATTCGACAGCCTCGGTCGCCAGCTTTGTGCGTCTGGACGGCGACGCCGTGGCCTTCGACATGAACCCGCAGGCCGAGCGCTCGCTGCGCACCGACCAGTTCGACAGCATCTACTACGCCGTTCTCACGCCCGCTGGCCAACAGGTGGCGGGCGACCCGCCGCTGCGGGAGCCGCGCCTGGTGCTGGCGGCCGATGTGGTGGCGTTTTTTGAAACCGAAATCGATGGCGTGACCGTGCGCGTGGCTGCGCGCGGTGTGGCCTGTGGCGCCAGCGTGTGCCAGGTGCGCGTGGGCGAAACCCAGGTCAAGCGCCAGCAGATCTTTCGCAAATCGTTCTTGGGCACACTGGCCGGCGTGTTCGCTTTTGCGCTTGCCAGCGTGGCCACCATCGTGCTGGCAACCCGCCAGGCGCTGCGGCCCTTGCTGCGCCTGGGTGAGCAGGTCGGCACCCGGTCGCTCGACGACCTGCGACCGGTCGATGCCGCCGGCCTGCCGGCCGAGGTGATCGGGCTGGTTGATGCCGTCAACCGCCTGTTCGGGCGGGTGCGCGCAGGCTCGCTGGCGCAGCAGGCTTTTCTGGCGGATGCTGCGCACCAACTGCGTACACCGCTGGCGTCGCTCAAGAACGAGGCCGAGCTGGCGCTGGCGGCGCCGCACCCGAGCAGCATGCAGGGCGCGCTGGAGCGCTTGAACGCGGGTGCCTCGCGCGCGGCGCGCTTGTCGTCGCAGCTGCTGGCACTGGCCCGATCAGACGCGTCGGCACAAGCCGGCATGTTCACCGAGGCGCTGGACCTCAAAGCCATCGCCACCGAGGCCGCAGCCGAATGGGTACCGCTGGCTCTGGCCGCCGGGCTTGACCTGGGCTTTGAGCTGGAGAGCGCGCCGCTGGCAGGCCGCCGGTTCTTGTTGCGCGAAATGCTGGCCAACCTGTTGCACAACGCGGTCGAGCACGCTGGCCCGGGCGCCCATGTGACGGTGCGCACCCGCCGCGAACGCCAGACACTGGTGCTGGAAGTCGAAGACGACGGCCCCGGCATCCCCGAGCCTGAGCGCAGCTCGGCATTTGACCGCTTTTACCGGGGTCACGAGGCTGCAGGCGTCGGCAGCGGGCTGGGCCTGGCCATCGTGCGTGACATTGCCGCCGGTCACGGCGCCAGCGTCACCATCGTTGACCCGCCGGCCGGCCGTGGGGTGATCTTGCGGGTGAGCTTTGCCGAAGGGGCCGGGCGGTGACAGCTTGCTGTCAGGCTCCCCTCAGCCGGGCGAAGGCGTTGGCCGGGATACTGATTGCAGCCATGACCGCCATCCCAGCCCCTGACCCTGCCCGGCTGAAGCGAGCCCGCCGGATTTGCCGAGCGTTGACGCGCAGCCTGGGCCTGCGCCTGGGCATGGTTCTGCTGCTTTGCGCCATGGGTGCGCCGGCTGGCGCTGCCGATGACCCACCCGGTCGGGTGGGCCGGCTGAGCCTGGTCAGCGGCGACGTCGAGACCATCGTCACGGCGGGCGCCGACTGGGAGGCCGCAGCGCTCAACACGCCGGTCAGCGTGGCCACCGTGCTGCGCACCGCAATGCAGTCTCGCGCTGAAGTGCGTGTGGGCTCGGCCGGTTTGCAGATGAATGCCAACAGCCAGTTGCGCACCCTGGCGCTCGACGATGAGGCCTGGGTGCTGGTGCTTGAGCGCGGCAACATCGCCTTGAGCCTGCGCACACTCGCTGCCGGCGAACGGGTAGAGGTGCAGGCCGGCGGCGCCACTTTCCGGATCACGGCAGCCGGCAGCTACCACTTTGGCCATGCGGTCGGCGCGAGCCGGTTCGAGGTGCGCGTGTTCGCCGGGGCAGGGCAGTGGCTGGACGGGTCACCGGCCTTGGTCTTGAGCGCCGGCCAACAAGCCCAGATCGACACCCGCAGTTTGGCCGTGCTGTCGCAAGGCGAGGCCGTGCCGACCCGCTTTGACGAATGGGCGGCCCAGCGCGCCCGACGCGCCGAGCGCCCGACGATGGAGCGCTACCTGAGCGCCGAGATGACCGGCGGCGAAGATCTCGATGGCCATGGCCGCTGGCGCATCGACCCCCGCATGGGCGCGATCTGGTACCCGAACGCGGTGGACGCCGACTGGGCACCGTACCGCACCGGCCGCTGGCTCTGGGTGGCACCCTGGGGCTGGAGCTGGGTCGATCAGGCGCCCTGGGGGTTTGCGCCGTTCCACTACGGCAGGTGGTTGTTTCTGGGCGGGCGCTGGGGTTGGGTGCCGGGCCGTTACGCCGCCCGACCGGTGTACGCGCCGGCCTTGGTGGGTTTTTACGGCGGCGCCGTCGAGGGTGCTGCGCCCTGGGTGGGCTGGTTTCCACTGGCCCCGGGTGAGCCCTACCGCCCGGGCTTTGCAGCCAGCGGGCGCTATGTGCTGGCGATCAACGCTGCACTGCCAGGCGCGCCAACCCCAGCGCCGACCAGCTACCGCTACGCGCAGACCTCATTCGCGGCCACAGCCGTGGCCCGCGATGCGTTTGGCAACAGCCGCGCAACTGCCGATGCCCGTGTGCCTTTGTCGCCCGCAGCGTTGTCGATGGCTGGCGGGTTGACCATGCCCGGCGCGCCGGCAGCAATTGCACCGGCTGGCAAGGCGCCACCGGCGGTGGGAGCGACTGATATCAAGGCGGGTCCAGAAGCCGTGCCTGGCAACCGGCGGATCGATGCGGCCAAGCTTGAGCGGCCAAACCCCCGGCAGCTGAAGGAGCAGGGTGCAGCCGCCGCCAACCCAAGGCCGCATGCCCAGCGCCACAAGCCCCAGCCTGCGCACGGCGCCGGGCACCTGCGCTGAACATCGCGGAGTGAGTCCGGCTTCCCCATCGGGCTGGCGGCTGACAACAACACCGGGCCGGCGCAACCGCTGCGGGTCAAGCCCGTTACGGCACAGGATGCGGATTGCCCGCCTTCGCATGCCCCAAACCCGTGGCGCATCAGCACGAGAGCACCGTCGCCTTGCCCCGGAACACCAGGTAGCTCAAGCCGATGCCGACCATCAGCCGAAAGCTGAAGAACACTGGCGCCACCGGCGGATGCCGGCCGGCAAACGCATCCAGTCCCTTCACCTCGCCGTCGAGCCTGCGCGTCAGCACCAGCGAGGCGAGATGGGGCACTGCGATCGCAAACCGGCTCTTGCGCGCCGCTTCATCGGGCAGGCCGAACAAGGTCATTGGCGCGCCCTGCTGGGTTTGCCAGATGCCTTCTATCGCGGCGATCTTGGCCGGCTGGTACTGCAGCGTGTTCAAGCCGTGCAGGTCACCGACCGCGATCTGCAGCGGGATCAGCAGCGCCGCGACCGTCACGCCGCTTCGCAGCGTCAGTTTGACCTCGTCGGCTCGGTCGCCACGCCGCCAGCGGTAGGCGCTGATGCCGGCCACCAGAAACGCCACCGTGAGCCCCGGGGCCATCATCATGTGCGCCAGCCGGTAGGGCATCGAGGGGTTGGAGACGATAGCCCACCCGTCGGTGGCATGCGCCACACCACCGCGCAGCTCAAAACCGGCCGGCGTGTGCATCCACGAGTTGAGCACGATGATCCAGAACGCCGACAACGTGGTGCCGCCCGCCACCAGCACCGTGGCCAGCGGATGGCAGAAGTTGCACCTGCGTGCTTGCGGCCCGAGCCCTCGAGGCATCGCCGGGTCCAACGTCCCTCCAACCGGCGTGGACCCGCAAGTTGGTATGCTTTTCAGGCTGGGTTGTACGGTGGCAGCCAGCCGCCCTGGTTGTGCCGCCGCACAGCCCGTCCCCTCGCCATCATCAACGAGATTCAAAGCATGCTGATTCGCCTGATCTACTTGAGCAGACCCGTGGGCCTGCAAACTGCAGCGCTCACCGATTCAATCTTGCGCAAGGCCCACGCCTGGAACCCGCACAACGGCATCACCGGCATGCTTTGCGAAGGCCAGGGCATCTACTTGCAGGCGCTGGAGGGGGAGCGCAACAAGGTGACCGATCTGTACGCGCGGATTCACGCAGACCCTCGCCACAAAGACCTTGAGCTGTTGCACTGCGAAGGTATCGTCGAGCGTCGCTACCCGGGCTGGTCCATGGCTCGCGTCAGTCTGTCAGATGTGGATCCCCAAACCAAGATCGTCTGGCCGGAGTTCGACCCCTACTCGGCGAGCGGCGCACTGGTCATGTCGCGCATCGACGAGCTCGTTGCCCGTGGCAGCCCGGTGCAAGCAGCACAGCCCTGAACGCGATCCGCGCCCTGTCGTCGCCCGGCAAGGCCTGCAAAGCTCCGAGCGGTCAGCCCTTGCGCTGCTGGGCCAGGCGCACAGCGGCCAGAATGCGCAGCGTGTAGCCGGCGTCGAGTGAGCGAAGACCGGCCAAGCCGTCTCGCACCAGCTGCTGCGTTGAGATTTCGTCGCGCAGCGCGGTGTCGTGCTTGAGGCGCTCCAGCAGCGTCGTCAAATCGGCTTCGGTCAGCTCGCCGTCCAGCAAGCGTGAGGCTTCGTTCATGGCGTGACTCCTACCAGCGCCTGTCGCGCGTGGATGCAAGCAGCGGGCGCACGCGATCGGCTATCGTGTCGCGCGCCCGAAAGATGTGGGATTTGACGGTGTTGACGGGTTGCCCGAGCGCTGCCGCGATAGCCTTGTAGTCGAGCCCGTCAAGCTCTCGCATCAGCAGTGCCCGGCGCTGAACATCAGGCAAGGCAGCGACCTCGGCGTCGATGCACTTGAAGAGCTGGTTCGCCATGGCTTCCTCCTCTGGACTGGGGGCGGCGCCGAACCTGGCGTCCTCGCCCACATCGCCCAGCATGGCCAGGGGTCGATCGTCTTGCCGGTTCTGCGCGCTGCGCAGGTAGCTCCTGGCTGCGTTGCGGGCAATCGTGAACAACCACGCCGCAAAGTCACCGTCGGGCTTGAAAGACGTCAAAGCAAGAAAGGCGCTCAAAAATACCTCCTGGGTCAATTCCTCGGTGACCGGATCGTCACGCACAAAACGCCGGATTGCCGCAGCAACCCGCCGCTGGTACTTGACCACCAACACGTCAAACGCGACGGTTTCCCCCTGTTGGGCCCGCGCGACCAGCGCTGCGTCGATGGCGGTGGCGAGCAGCACTTCGCTCACCTGAGCCTCCCCGAATCACCTTTGCAAATCGCTGACCGCCATTCGGATACCCGACGTCCCCGAAAGGCAGCGGCGCCAACAGCACCCTTCTTACGCCGGTGCATCGCCGAAGTTGCACCGCCCGCAAGAAAAACAGCTTGCTGGGCAGCACCCGCTCCCAGGCCACCGCAGCCAGCGATCCAACAGCGGCTGCCGCGTGCGGCGCGTTGAAGGCCAGGCCACAGCAGATATTTGCCGCGCAAGTGCAACTTTGCGGGTCGTGTGACGTAATGACAAAAGCTGCCGACCACGGCATAAAAGGAAGAAGCCATGCAGGATGATAGAAGCTGCGCTTGGGACAGACGGCTGAGCACCCAGCCTCCAGCGCGTGTCGCGGTTGTCGGTGGCGGCATCTCGGGCCTGGCCTGTGCCCGGGAGTTGCGTCTGCGAGGCTGCGACCCCGTCGTTTTCGAGGCCGACGATCGCCTGGGCGGACGATGCAGTTCGCGCAGCACCCGGGTCGGGCTGTTCGATGATGCGGCCCAGTGCATAGCCAGCGACCCCCGTCTGGCGGCCCATGCCGTGCAAGCGCCCGGTGAGCTGGCCGCGCTCCACCCCTGGACCATTGCGGCCACGCCCGCCGAAGAGGAACGCAACAACAAGGCCTGGACCAAGGAAGAACTCGAAACCGAGGTCACCCGAACCTTGAAGCCGATGGGCACCGTGGGCGTGCCGTCGATGTTGGCCCTGGCCAATGTGATTGCGCGGCCGCTGCAGGTCCGACTCGACACCCCCATCGTGCAGGCCCGGCGCAGGGGCTCCAGGTGGGCCTTGAGCAGCGCCGCAGGCGAGATCGAAGACGACTTTCAGGCGCTGGTGCTTGCGCTGCCCGCGCCCCTGGCCATGCCGCTGGTGCGCGAGTCGGCAGAGCTGTGCGCAGCCCTGCGTGCGGTGCGCTACCGCAGCCGGTGGGTGCTGTTGCTGGGATCCGAAAGGCCTGTCCCCTTGCCCGGGTACCGGGAGTTTCAGGGCAGCCCCATCGAGCGCGTCGCCGCCATGCACAGTAAACCGGGGCGCCTGGCCAGCGGACCCCAGCGCTGGTTTGTCGAGGCCGACGAGCGCTGGTCTTTGCAGCACGCCCATGAGGACGCCGACACGGTTGCCGACCTGCTGCTCGACATCTTTCGGGCGCACGCAGGTCGGCCGGTGACCCCCAACTTTTTGCAGGCCCACGAGTGGCGCCATGCGTTTGTTGACCTGCCTGCTGCCACGCCCCGGCGGACAGCGTGTTTGTGGGACGACAAGCTGCAGTTGGGCGTTTGCGGTGACAGCGTCGTTCCGAGTCAGGTTGATCGGGTCCACCGCAGTGGCGTCGACATGGCGCGGGCGGTGGCCGAGGGCTTGGCCTCTCGCAGCAGACGGATCGGGTTGAGCGCAGTCACGCAAGAGTTCGGGCAGCAGTTGGAGGTACAGCTGTGAGGGCTGAATCGGCAAGCTCGGATTTGACGCCGAGGCCTGAGGCGCCTGATGCCAGCGCGTTGCCCGCAAGCCTGGTGGCCGACCTGCGCACCGACCACGCCGGCGAGTCCGGCGCCGTGATGATTTACCGCGGCATCCTCGCTGCGACCGGCGACCCAGCCGTCAAGAGTTTTGCGCAGGCTCACCTCGCCACAGAAGCGAAGCACCTGGCCGCGATCGAGCAACTGCTCGCGCCGAGGCACCGCAGCCGCCTGCTGCCGCTGTGGCGTGTTGCCGGATGGCTGACCGGTGCGCTGCCGGCGGCACTCGGGCCGCGGGCGGTGTACGCCACGATCGAGGCCGTCGAGACCTTTGTGGACCACCACTACACCGAGCAGATCGACGCCATCGATCAACGCGACCCGGCACGAATGCAGGTGCCGCTGCAGGCTTTGCGGGCGCAACTGTACTCATTCCGGGCCGATGAAATCGAGCACCGCGACGATGCCGCTGCGCGCTTTGACGGCCACGCGGGCTCGCCGAACCTGGCGCTCCGCCTGTGGATATGGGCCGTCGGCGCGGGTTCGCGCGGGGCGGTGAAGATCAGCCGCTGGATATAAAACTGAATCTGAACCATGACCCTCGAATCATCGACCATGACCCCGACCCGCACCATACGCAGCGACGAGGTCGCCCGCTTCAACCGCCTCGCCGCCACCTGGTGGAACCGCACCGGCCCGATGCGGCCCCTGCACGTGGTCAACACGCTCAGGCTCGGTTACGTGCTCGAACAGATCGCCGAGCGATTCGGACGCCCGGTGGGAGAACTGCAGGGTTTGCGCATCGCCGACGTCGGTTGCGGTGCCGGGCTGATGTGCGAACCGCTGGCGGCCTGTGGCGCGCAGGTGGTCGGTGTTGATGCCGCCGCCAACAACATTGCCGCCGCGCGGCTGCATTCAAAGGCCGCTGGCCTGCACATCGACTACCGGATCGGTGAGCCTGACGCCGTGCTGCAAGACGGCGAGGCCTTCGATGTCCTGCTGCTGCTCGAAGTGGTTGAACATGTCGATGATGTGGCCACTTTCGTGCGCGATGCCGCAGCGCACCTGGCGCCCGGCGGTCTGCTGCTGGCTTCGACGATCAACCGCACGCTGCGCAGCTACCTGGCCGCAATCGTCGGCGCCGAGCGGGTGTTTCGGGTGCTGCCCCGGGGCACCCACCACTGGGCGCAGTTTGTGCGGCCCGAAGAGTTGGAGCAGGCGGCGACTGCCAGCGGGCTCAACCCCGGCGAACGACGCGGCATGGCCTACCTGCCTGCCCTCCACCGCGCATGGTGGACGCGCAGCCTCTCGGTCAACTACATCGCCAGCTTTGGCAAACCCGGTGCCGACCTCGCCGAGCCGGAGAGTTTGTTGAACAGGCCCACTGTGACCTCGTCAGGCTAAGGTGCCACGACATCGACTAAAACAACTGTCCCTGGCCATCCGGCACGGCAAGTTTGCGGCGCTTGGTGCGGAGGGTAGGCGTGGCGGGCGTGGTGGGGGGTAAGCCGCTTTTCCGTGAGCCGTGTTTTTGCTGGATGGCGTCGGCCTCGGTCTGAGCCTCACGCGTCTTGCGCAGACCGTACAACTGCTCTTTGGCTGCAGCCACCGCCGCGCGTTCATCGACGACAGGCTGCGGATAAGCTGCAGTGCCAAATTCTGGCAACCACTGCCGGATGTAGAGGCCCTGCGGGTCCTGGTCGCGCGCCTGTTTGGCCGGCGAGTAGATGCGCAGTGTGTTGATGCCGGTGGTGCCTGACTGCATCTGCATCTGGCTCCAGTGGATGCCGGGTTCGAAGTCGAGAAACTGGCGCGCCAGAAACAGCCCTGGCTCGCGCCAGTGCAGCCACAGGTGGTAGGCCGCAAAGCTGACCAGCATCGCCCGCATCCGAAAGTTCAGCCAGCCGGTGGCGCACAGCTGACGCATGCAGGCATCGACCATCGGGAACCCCGTACGGCCCTCACACCAGGCCTGCAGGCGTTCACGGTCGATCTCGCCAGGGTTCACGCCGTCGCCCGCGCGCATCCCATCGACGCTGCGGGCCACATTGCGCCACTCGATGGCCGGCTCGTCTTCGAGCTTTTGCATGAAGTGACAGTGCCAGCGCAAGCGGCTGGCGAAGCCGCGCAATGCGTAGGCCAGGCTGCGATCAGCCGTGGCCGCGATGCGCGCCTCGGTGGCCTGGTGCACGCAGCGCATCGAGATCGTGCCGAAGGCCAGGTGCGCGCTCAGCCTGCTGCAGCCCTCGGCGGCCGTGAGCGGGCTCGACATCGCGTGGCGGTAGTCGCGCCCGCGACCATCTAGAAAACTGTCCAGCGTGGCCCAGGCGGCGCGTTCTCCGCCCGGCGGCAGCGGTGCGCGCAAGGCGGGCAGGCCCAGTTCGCTCAATGTGGGCACTGCAGATGCGTCCAGGCTCAGCGCCGCTGCGAAGCCGTGCGCCGACGGTGCCTCGGGTGCATTCATGCGCTGCGCCCAGCGCCCGGCCCAGCCGGTGCGCGAGCGCAGACGCCGCACCACGCCGGTCTGCGGCAACTCCGTCCAGTTCACGCCCTGGCTGCGGCACCAGGCTGCCACAGCCAGATCGCGCTCGTAGCTCCAGCCTGGGCCGGTCTCCTCATGGCTCAGCAGGTGGGTGAAAGCAAACTCTGGTCGCAGCGCCTGCAGAACCTGCGGCATGGCACCGGTGCACACCATCAGCGGCATGCCACGCGCCGCCAGGCCGTGCTTCAGCTCGGCCACGCAATCGAGCAGGAAGCCGACATGGCGCGGGTCGCACTCCGGGCTTTGCAGCCACTGAGGCTCGATCACCACCAGGCCGAGCGCGCGCTCGAAGT
>JANYKR010000294.1 GCA_025358155.1 Betaproteobacteria bacterium | reverse complement strand
ACAAAGTCAGCCGTACTCGTCACCTTGTCAACCGCGCCGATGCCCTGGCCGCAGCCCCAGATGTCCTTCCAGGCCTTCTTGGCATCGCCGCCAAAGTTCATCTTGCTGGGGTCGCTCACGGGCAGGTTCTCGGGATCGAGCCCGGCGTTGCGGATCGATGGCGCCAGGTAGTTGCCGTGCACGCCGGTGAACAGGTTGCTGTAGATGATGTCGTCGGAGTTGGCATCGACGATGGCCTGCTTGTGCGGGTCGGTGGCGCGGGCCTCCTCGGTGGCGATGAAGGCCGAGCCGATGTAGGCAAAGTCGGCCCCCATCGCCAGCGCAGCCAGCACGGCATTGCCGTTGGCGATGCTGCCCGACAAGGCGAGCGGGCCGTCAAACCACTGGCGAATCTCCTGCACCAGCGCAAACGGGCTCTTGGTGCCCGCGTGACCGCCAGCGCCTGCCGCCACTGCGATCAGGCCGTCGGCGCCTTTTTCGATCGCCTTGTGGGCATGCTTGTTGTTGATGATGTCGTGCAGCACCACGCCGCCCCAGCCGTGCACCGCGTCGTTGACATCGGTGCGCGCGCCCAGGCTGGTGATGATGATCGGCACCCGGTACTTGGCGCACATCGCCATGTCGTGCTCCAGCCGGTCGCTGCTCTTGTGCACGATCTGGTTGACCGCAAACGGCGCGGCTTTTTGCTCGGGGTGGGCTTGGTCCCAGGCGGCCAGGGTTTCGGTGATCTCGGCCAGCCAGTCGTCGAGCTGGGCCGCCGGGCGGGCGTTGAGCGCGGGCATCGAGCCCACGACGCCGGCCTTGCACTGCTCGATCACGAGCTTGGGGTTGCTGATGATGAACAGCGGCGCGGCAATGATGGGCAGCGGCAGGTTGGACAAGGCGGCGGGCAAGGGCACAGACAACTCCAGATCAGGGTTTCAACAACGCCGCCCAGTGTGCAAGCACGCAGCGGCCGCTCTCTATCACGCGGGGGACAGGCCTGGCCAGCGCTGGATGCCGAGGCCCACAGAAAAACGCAAAACAGCGCAGGCTGTGCTCAGAAGGCCTCGACCGCCATGTCCACCGTGCCCGCAGCACCGTCGACGATGCTGTCGCGCAGGCCGGGCGCCTTGCTCAGCAAATGGTCACCGTAAAAGCGAGCGGTGTTGATCTTGGCGCGCATGAAGTCAGCCTCTTCGCCCAGCGCGAGCTTGTCCTCGGCCACCATCAGCGCCCGCGCCATTTGCCAGCCCGAGATCAGGTTGCCAGCCAGCATCAGGTAGGGAACGCTGCCGGCAAACACGGCGTTCGGGCTGCCAGTGCTGCCTTTGGCCATGCCGCGCGCGATGAAGACCACCACGTCCAGAAAGGCAACGCGGGCAGCCTTCAGGCGCTTGCGCATGGCCTGCGATGCATCGCTGCTGCGCACAGCCATTGCGGCCTCGGTTGCTTCAATCTGGCCGGCAATGGCGCGGGCGGTGGCGCCGCCATCGCGGGCGGTCTTGCGGCCGATCAGGTCGTTGGCCTGGATCGCCGTGGTGCCTTCGTAGATGGTCAGGATCTTGGCGTCGCGGTAGTACTGGGCCGCACCCGTCTCCTCGATGAAACCCATGCCGCCGTGCACCTGCACGCCCAGGCTGGTGACCTCCAGGCTCATCTCGGTGGAGTAGCCCTTGATCAACGGCACCATGAACTCGTAGAAAGCCTGGTTTTGCTCGCGCACCGCAGCGTCCGGGTGGGCGTGGGCGGCATCTTGCGCCGCCGCGGCCACCAGCGCCATCGCCCGGCAGCCCTCGGTGTAGGCGCGCATTGTCATCAGCATGCGCTTGACATCGGGGTGGTGGATGATCGGCGCGGCCGCATTCATCGAGCCATCGACCGGGCGGCTTTGCACCCGGTCGCGGGCATAGCCCACGGCCTTCTGGTAGGCCCGCTCGGCCACTGCGATGCCCTGCACACCCACCGCGTAGCGGGCGGCGTTCATCATCACGAACATGTACTCCAGGCCGCGGTTCTCCTGGCCGATCAGGTACCCGACGGCGCCGCCGTGGTCGCCGTACTGCAGAACAGCCGTGGGGCTGGCCTTGATGCCCAGCTTGTGCTCGATGCTGACGCAATGCACATCGTTGCGTGCCCCCAGGCTGCCGTCAGCATTGACCATGAACTTGGGGCACACAAACAACGAGATGCCCTTGACACCCTCGGGCGCACCGCTGACCCGCGCCAACACCAGATGGACGATGTTCTCGGCCATGTCGTGCTCACCGTAGGTGATGTAGATCTTGGTGCCGAACAGCTTGTAGCTGCCGTCGGGCTGGGGTTCGGCGCGGCTGCGCACCGCTGCCAGGTCGGAGCCGGCCTGCGGCTCGGTCAGGTTCATCGTGCCGGTCCACTGGCCGGCGATCATCTTGGGCAGGTAGGCGGCTTGCAAGGCTTCGCTGCCAGCGGTCAGCAGCGCCTCGATCGCGCCATCGGTCAGCAGCGGGCACAGCGCAAAGCTCAGGTTGGCGCTGTTGAGCATCTCGATGCAGGCGGCATGGATCAGCTTGGGCAGGCCCTGGCCGCCAAAGCCTTCAGGATGGTGCAGGCCTTGCCAGCCACCATCGGCAAACTGGCGAAACGCCGCCTTGAAGCCGGGCGTGGTGGTGACCACACCGTCCTTGAAGCTGGACGGTTGCTGATCGCCGGTCCAGTTCAGCGGGGCGATCACATCCTGGTTCAGCTTGGCGCACTCGTCCAGCACGGCGGCGGCGGTCTCCAGACCGGCCTCTTCAAAACCGGGCAGGCTGGCCACGGCATCGATGCCGGCCAGCTCCTTCATCACAAACAGCATGTCTTTGACAGGGGCGCGGTAGGTCATTTTGAATCTCCAGAAGGAACAAGGGCGCCAGCGAGGGCGCCCTTGAGAGGGTCAATACAGTTTCAGCAGTCGACGCTCACAGCGCAGCGACCAACTCGGGAACGGCGGTGAACAGGTCAGCCTCGAGGCCGTAGTCGGCCACGCTGAAGATCGGCGCCTCGGCGTCCTTGTTGATCGCCACGATGACCTTGCTGTCCTTCATGCCGGCCAGGTGCTGGATTGCACCCGAGATACCGCAGGCGATGTAGAGCGCGGGCGCAACGATCTTGCCGGTCTGGCCCACCTGCCAGTCGTTGGGCGCGTAACCGGCGTCCACCGCAGCGCGGCTGGCTCCGAGTGCGGCACCCAGCTTGTCGGCCAAGGGGGTGAGCACGTCGTTGAACTTCTCGCTGCTGCCCATCGCCCGGCCGCCCGACACGATGATCTTGGCCGCCGTCAACTCAGGCCGGTCATTGCGGGCGATCTCGCTGCCCAGAAACGCGCTGCTGCCTGAATCGGCCAAGGCTGCCAGCGACTCGACCGCTGCGACGCCACCGGCAGCAGCAGCGGCGTCGAAGCCGGTGGTGCGGACCGTGATCACCTTGATGGCGTCACCACTCTGCACCGTGGCAATCGCGTTGCCGGCGTAGATCGGGCGCTCGAAGGTGTCGGCGCTGATGACCTTGCTGGCCTCGCTGATCTGGCCCACGTCCAGCAGCGCGGCAACCCGCGGTGCCACGTTTTTGCCGGCCGCTGTGGCGGGGAACAGCAGGTGGCTGTAGGCCGGCGCCAGCGCCAGAACCTGGGCTGCGAGGTTCTCGGCCAGGCCGTGCGCAAAGCCTTCGGCGTCGGCATGCAGCACCTTGCTTACGCCTGCGATCTGCGCAGCTGCAGCAGCAGCGCCAGCGGCGTTGTGCCCCGCCACCAGCACATGCACATCACCCCCGCACTGCAGCGCGGCAGTGACGGTGTTGAGCGTTGCGCCCTTGATCGACGCGTGGTCGTGTTCGGCAATCACCAGTGCAGCCATGTCAGATCACCTTCGCTTCGTTCTTGAGCTTGTCCACCAGCGCGGCCACATCGGCCACCTTGATACCGGCACCGCGCTTGGGCGGTTCGCTGACCTTGAGGGTCTTGATGCGCGAGCTCACGTCCACGCCGAGGTCGGCCGGCTTGAAGACTTCGAGCGTCTTCTTCTTGGCCTTCATGATGTTGGGCAGGGTGACGTAGCGCGGCTCGTTCAGGCGCAGGTCGGTGGTGATGACTGCCGGCAGGCTGAGCTGCAGGGTCTCGGAGCCGCCGTCGATCTCGCGGGTGACCTTGACCTTGCCATCCGCCACCTCAACCTTGCTGGCAAACGTGGCTTGCGGCAGGCCGGCCAGCGCAGCCAGCATCTGGCCGGTCTGGTTGTTGTCGTCGTCGATCGCCTGCTTGCCCAGGATGATCAGGCCCGGTTGCTCCTTGTCGACCAGCGCTTTGAGCAGCTTGGCCACCGCCAGCGGCTGCAACTCATCAGCACATTCGACCAAGATTGCCCTGTCAGCGCCAATGGCCATCGCGGTGCGCAGGGTTTCCTGGCACTGGCTGACGCCGCAGGACACCGCGATGACCTCGGTGACCACGCCTTTTTCGCGCAAGCGCACCGCTTCTTCGATGGCGATCTCGTCGAAGGGGTTCATGCTCATCTTGACGTTGGCGATGTCCACGCCTGTGCCATCGGACTTCACGCGCACCTTGACGTTGTAATCCACAACGCGTTTGACGGGTACCAATACCTTCATGTCGGACGGCTCCTGGGCTGGTTGAGAGGACGCTGAAAACGTCTTGGTTTCAATTCTATGCGGCGGCCTGATGGCCTGGAATGGCAGAAAATCGAACGGTCGTGCTATTTTTTGCCATGCTATCCCAACTTAGCCTGCCCAGCGGTGACAGCCTGGCAGTCTGGTTAGACTGCGCCGCCTGATGAGCCCGACCCGCGCACCCCACATCGGCATCTTCGACTCGGGCATTGGCGGCCTGTCGGTGCTGCGTGCCGTGCGTCAAAACCTGCCGGCTACCCAGATCAGCTACATCGCCGACACCCACTACACGCCCTGGGGCGACCGGCCGGCCAAGTGGGTGATCGAGCGCAGCCTGTGTCTGGGCGGCTGGCTGATCGACGACGCTGCAGACCTGGTGCTGGTGGCCTGCAATACCGCCACTACCCAGGCCTTGGCGGCGTTGCGCTTGCGCTGGCCAGACCAGCGTTTTGTCGGGGTTGAGCCCGGCATCAAGCCGGCGGTGGCCCTCAGCCGAAACGGTCGGGTGGCCGTGTTGGGCACCTCGTCCACGCTGGCCAGCGCCCGGTTTGACGCACTGGTCGATGCGCATGCCACCGGCACCCGGTTGCTGCGCCTGCCCTGCCCAGGGCTGGTCGAGGCGATAGAGGCAAGCTGCGCGGGCGATCCGGCGATGGCGGACGCCGCAGGCACCGGGCTCGGAGCGATGCTGGACCAGGTCGCAGAGCGCGTGCTGGCCGCCGGTGCGGACACCGTGGTGCTGGCCTGCACCCACTACCCGCTGGTGGCCGACGCACTCGCTCAGCGCCTGGGGACGGGGGTGGTGCTGGTGGACACGGCCGATGCGGTGGCGCGCCAGGTCCGCCGGCAGTTGGACGATGCCGGCATGGCATCACTGCTGCCCCAGCGTGTCGCCCCCTTGCCGCGCCTGATGAGCACCGGCGACCCCGCCACCTTGCTGCGCGCCGCGCAACGCTGGATCGATCCGGCGGCGCAGGTTGAGCGCAAGCGCCCGGCGAATCTCACCCCGCAGTGATGGGCTGAAACCATAGCGGTGAAACGATCGCACCAAAACATCGCACTGAAACAATCACGCTGAAGCCACCCAGCAAAAAGCCGCCCGAGGGCGGCTTTTTGCTGGTGGCCGGCAGTCGCTGGCCTGCGCACTCAGCGATCACCAATCGGCTTGACGTCGCGGGCAACCGCACCCACGTACAACTGCCGCGGCCGGCCGATCTTGTACTCCGGGTCGCCGATCATTTCATTCAGCTGGGCCACCCAGCCCACGGTGCGCGCCAGCGCAAAGATCGCGGTGAACAGCGGCACCGGGATGCCGATGGCGCGCTGCACGATGCCCGAGTAGAAATCGACGTTCGGGTAGAGCTTGCGCGACACGAAGTAGTCGTCTTCCAGCGCAATCTTCTCCAAAGCCATCGCCAGTTTGAACAGCGGGTCGTTCTGCAGGCCCAGCGCGCCCAGCACCTCGTGGCAGGTCTCGCGCATCAGGGTGGCGCGGGGGTCATAGTTCTTGTAGACCCGGTGGCCAAAGCCCATCAGCTTGACGGTGGAGTTCTTGTCCTTGACCTGTTTGATGAACTCACCGATCTTCTCGACACCGCCCATTTTCTGGATATCACCCAACATGTTGAGGCAAGCCTCGTTGGCGCCGCCGTGCGACGGACCCCAGAGGCAGGCCACGCCGGCGGCGATGGCGGCAAACGGGTTGGTGCCCGAGCTGCCGCACAGGCGCACGGTGGACGTGGAGGCGTTTTGCTCGTGGTCGGCATGCAGGATGAAGATGCGGTCCATGGCCCGCACCAGCACATCGTTCTGCTCGTAGTCCTCGCAGGGGTTGGCAAACATCATCTGCATGAAGTTGGCCGAATACGACAGCTTGTTCTTCGGGTACATGTAGGGCTGGCCCTGCGTGTACTTGTAGGCCATGGCCACCAGGGTGGGCATCTTGGCAATCAGGCGGATCGCCGCGATGTCGCGGTGCACCGGGTTGTTGATGTCGGTGCTGTCATGGTAGAACGCCGACAGGGCGCCCACCAGCCCGGTCATGATCGCCATCGGGTGTGCGTCGCGACGGAACCCGCGCAGGAAAAACTGCATCTGTTCATTGACCATGGTGTGGTTGGACACCCGGGCCGTGAAGTCCTTCTTCTGGGCTTCGTCTGGCAAGTCGCCGTAGAGCAGCAGATGGCAGGTTTCCAGAAAATCGCAGTTCTTGGCCAACTGCTCGATCGGGTAGCCGCGGTACAGCAACTCACCCTTGTCACCGTCGATGTAGGTGATGGTGGAGTTGCACGACGCGGTAGACAAGAAGCCTGGGTCGTAGGTGAACTTGCCGGTTTGGCCATAGAGCTTGCGGATGTCGATCACATCCGGGCCAATGCTGCCCTTGTACAGCGGCAAATCCATGCTGGGGCTGCCATCGGAGAACGACAGGGTGGCTTTCACGTCAGACGGGGTCATGGACATTCCCTTTTTTGAGATCAGGTTCTAGGCGGTCGGCAGGTCGAAAATGGGCGCGTCAATCAATGGCACGCCAACGGGTCGCACGTCAATCGTCGGCAAGGGCTTGACACGCAGCATGCCAAGCACCTCGATCACCTCGGGGCAGGCCAGTTCGTCCTCAGGCTCTCGGCGCACCAGCAACAAGTCCAGCAAATCGTTATCGGCCAAATCCATCAGCATTTGCAGTCCGGTGGCATGGCGCAGGCTCAGCGATGCGGCATGGCGCTCAAAAAAACGCGCCACGAACAAGTCGTTTTCCAGCAAACCCCGGCGGCAACGCCAACGCAGTCGGCTCAACTCGGTCGCGCCGATCAGGGCGTTGTCGTCAGTCTCAGTGTGCATGGCGCGGCTTGCAGCGGGATGACAACGGCGGCCCGCGCACGCCTAGATGGCGCGCCGCACCATCATTTCCTTGATCTTGCCGATGGCCTTGGTGGGGTTCAAACCCTTGGGGCAGACATCGACACAGTTCATGATGGTGTGGCAGCGGAACAAGCGGTACGGGTCTTCCAGGTTGTCCAGGCGTGCGGCAGTGTCCTGGTCACGGCTGTCGGCGATGAAGCGGTAGGCCTGCAGCAGGCCGGCCGGGCCGACAAACTTGTCCGGGTTCCACCAGAAACTGGGGCAGGCTGTAGAACAGCTGGCGCACAGGATGCACTCGTAGAGCCCGTTCAGTTCATCGCGCTCTTCGGGGCTTTGCAGCCGCTCTTTCTCGGGCGGGATCTCGTCGTTGACCAGGTAGGGCTTGATCGAGTTGTACTGCTTGAAGAACTGCGTCATGTCGACGATAAGGTCGCGGATCACCGGCAGGCCGGGCAGCGGCTTGAGCACCACCACGCCGGGCAGATCCCGCATGTTGGTCAGGCAGGCCAGGCCGTTTTTGCCGTTGATGTTCATCGCATCCGAGCCGCAAACGCCCTCACGGCAGCTGCGGCGAAAGCTGATCGCCGGATCGACCGACTTGAGCTTCATCAGTGCGTCGAGCAGCATGCGCTCGCTGCCGTCGAGCTCCACGTCGATCGACTGCATGTAGGGCTTGGCGTCGGTGTCCGGGTCGTAGCGGTAAATTTGAAAGGTGCGCTTCGTCACAGGAGCCCCTCGTCCGATGAGTACATCGGCCGATCCCCCGAGGGGATGCGGGCCGGCTTGGGAGCGGCCCGGCGCTCGGCCCGCCGCTCTGTCGTGGTCACTGTGGTTTTCATTGTTGCCTTAGAAAGTACGCACTTTGGGCGGCACACTGTCGACCGTCAGCGGCTTGAGCTGCACCGGCTTGTAGTCCAGCCGGTTACCTTGGCTGTACCACAGTGTGTGTTTCATCCATTCGGCGTCATTGCGGCCCAACGGGAACTGCGCGTCATCGGCCGGGCGCTCGTAGTCGTTGACCGTGTGCGCGCCCCGGCATTCGCGGCGGGCAGCGGCCGAGACGATGGTGGCCTGTGCCGCCTCGATCAGGTTGTCCACCTCCAGCGCCTCGATGCGGGCGGTGTTGAAGACATTGCTCTTGTCCTTGAGCGTGATGCCGGCCACCCGCTCGCGCAGCGCGGCAATCTTGGCAACACCTTCGTCGAGCATCGCCTGGGTGCGGAACACGCCAGCGTGCAGCTGCATCGTGTTGCGGATGTCGTTGGCCACATCCTGGGCATATTCGCCCGAGGTGCTGGCATCTAGCCGGGCGATGCGCGCGAGGGACGCATCGGCGGCATCGGCCGGCAGCGGCTTGCTGGCCTTGGCGCCTGCCTTGGCCGCTTGCGCATGCGCCTCGACGATGTGGTTGCCGGCCGCACGGCCGAACACCAGCAGGTCGAGCAGCGAGTTGGTGCCCAGGCGGTTGGCACCGTGCACGCTGACGCAAGAGCATTCGCCCACCGCGTACAGGCCGCCCACCACGGTGTTGGGGTTGCGCTCGGTACCGACACCGGTCGGCACCACCACCTGGCCGTTGATGTTGGTGGGGATGCCACCCATCTGGTAGTGGATGGTCGGCACGACCGGGATCGACTCTTTGGTGATGTCGACGTTGGCAAAGTTGTGGCCGATCTCGAACACGCTGGGCAGGCGCTTCAAGATGGTGTCGCCGCCCAGGTGGGTCATGTCGAGCTCGATGTAGTCCTTGTTCGGACCGCAGCCGCGCCCTTCCTTGATCTCCTGGTCCATGCAGCGCGAGACAAAATCGCGCGGTGCCAGGTCTTTGAGCGTCGGCGCGTAGCGCTCCATGAAGCGCTCGCCGTTGCTGTTGCGCAGGATCGCGCCCTCGCCCCGGCAGCCTTCGGTCAGCAGCACCCCCGCGCCGGCCACGCCAGTCGGGTGAAACTGCCAGAACTCCATGTCTTCGAGCGGAATGCCTGCGCGTGCCGCCAAGCCCAGCCCGTCGCCGGTGTTGATGAAGGCGTTGGTGCTGGCGGCAAAGATGCGCCCCGCGCCACCGGTGGCGATCAAGGTGGTCTTGGCCTCCATCATGTAGACCTCGCCTGTCTCCATCTCCATCGCGGTCACGCCCAGCACATCGCCGTCGGCATCGCGGATCAGGTCCAGCGCCATCCACTCGACAAAAAACTGGGTGCGGGCCTTGACGTTTTGCTGGTACAGCGTGTGCAGCATCGCGTGGCCAGTGCGGTCGGCCGCAGCGCAGGCGCGCTGCACCGGCTTTTCGCCGTAGTTGGCGGTGTGGCCACCAAACGGACGCTGGTAGATCGTGCCGTCGCTGTTGCGGTCGAACGGCATGCCGAAGTGCTCAAGCTCGTAGACCACCTTGCCGGCTTCGCGGCACATGAACTCTATGGCGTCCTGGTCGCCCAGCCAGTCAGAGCCCTTGATCGTGTCGTAAAAATGGAAGTGCCAGTTGTCCTCGCTCATGTTGCCCAGCGAGGCACCGATGCCGCCCTGCGCCGCAACGGTGTGCGAGCGGGTCGGGAAGACCTTGGACAGCACCGCCACGTTCAGGCCGGCACGCGCCAGCTGCAAGGACGCGCGCATGCCGGAGCCGCCGGCGCCGACGATCACCACGTCGAACTTGCGACGGGCCACGGAAGTCTTGAGAGTAGCCATTGAATTCACAGTCTCCAGAGCACTTGCACCGCCCAACCGGCACAGCCGACGAGCCAGACAATCGTTGCCACTTGTGCCAGCAGGCGCAAGCCGACCGGCTTGAGGTAGTCCATCCACACATCCCGCATGCCGACCCAGGCATGCCAGGCCAGCGAGACGATGACAACAAAGGTCAGCACCTTCATCCACTGGCGCGAGAAGATGCCGGCCCAGCTGTCGTAGCCGACCGGGCCGCCGAGGATGAACTGCAGCAGCAGCGCCAGCGTGAACAGCGCCATCACCACGGCGGTGATGCGCTGGCTCAGCCAGTCACGAAGCCCGTAATGCGCGCCCACCACCACGCGCTTGGAACCAAAATTGACAGCCATGACTCGCTCGCCTTTTTGTTGTTGTTGCGTGATTGAAGGACTCAGAACAAGCCGAACAGCTTGGCGCCCAGCAAGACGGTCAGCCCGATGCTGATCCCGAAGGTGGCCACCGCTGAGGAATGACCAAACTCTTTGGTGACTGCGTGGGTGGCGTCCATCCAGAGGTGGCGCACACCGGCAACGGCGTGATGCAGGTAGGCCCAGATCAGTGCCAGCGCCACCAGCTTGATCACAAAGCCCGGGACAAAGCCGATGCCGGCGACAAAAGCGCTGGTGAAACCGTCGTACGAAATCTCGGAGGTCAGGCTGGCGTCGAACATCCAGACGATGAACGGCAGCAGAAAGAACATCAGCATGCCGCTGACCCGGTGCAGGATGGAAACCACTCCCGCCAGCGGCAGCCGGTACTGCAAGGCTTCGATCAGGCGCATGTTCTCGCCGGGACGGACTTTTGGCCGGGGGAGGGGCCGGGCCGGGGACTGGTCTGCCATGGTGGATGTGGTCTCGTTGTAATCAGGGAGAAACCCGAAGAGTTTATTGCAACGCAGCAGGCTTACCCGGAGCTTTTGGCAAGCCCGAGGCCGGCAGCAGGGCAATCGGGCGGCGGCGTCAATTCAACTCGTTGCGGTAGAAATGCTGCTCGGTGTTGTACAAACCTCGGCGCAGTTCCACCGGCCTGTCGCCATAGGTGAAAGACAGGCGCTCGACGCTCAGCAGCGGTGTGCCCACCGGCAGCCCCAGCAGTTCGGCACTGGGCGCGTCGGCCGGCAAGGCGCGGATCTTTTCTGCGGCGCGGATCATGCGCACGCCGAACTCGGTCTCGAACATGCCGTACATCGGGCCTTTGTAGTCGGCCAGGCGCTCGGCTGTCAGCCCCTTGAAGGGCTTGCCCGGCAGCCAGATTTCGTCGAGCACCACAGGCTTGGCGCCCGAGAGCAGCAATCGACGCAGCTGTACCACCGCGTCGCCGCTCTTGCAGTCGAGCATGCGCGCCACGTCGGCCGGCGCCCGCACGCGGCGGCAATCCAGCAGGCGGCGCGCCATGTCGCGGGCGCTGCCGTCGTCAGGCATCAGGCGCAAGAACCGGTACTGGATCTGCTGCTCGGCATGGGTGGCCACAAACGTTCCCTTGCCCTGGCGGCGCACCAGCAGGTTGTCGGCGGCCAACTCGTCAATCGCCTTGCGCACCGTGCCCTGGCTGACCTTGAAACGCGCTGCCAGGTCTTGCTCGCTCGGAATAGCCTCGCCCGGCTTCCAGGCGCCTGCCTGCAACTCGCGGGTGATCAAGACCTTGATCTGGCGGTAGAGCGGGCTGAAGGCCGGGCCGGCAGTTTCGGCAGGGTCGGCGGCAGCAACGATCGGCGGGGCAGGGACGGCAGACATCGGCGTTGATTGCAGCACAAGCGCGGCATGTCGTCCACCAAATGCTGACAGATGTCTTATAGAAGACATAAGACCATTGACAACCCCCGTATCAACCCCTAGCTTGGCCTACACTCCGGGTCGGCTCGGGTGGTTGACTTGAGGCCTCAGGCGCGGACGCTGCACCTTGGGCCGATCAATCAACCGCGGTGGGCCGCCAGACCCCAATCCCGCCCGTTCCTTCACCCCTTCATCACCATCCTCCTGGAGCCTCCCATGAGCAAGAAGCCTGTTCGCGTTGCTGTCACCGGTGCTGCCGGCCAGATCGGCTATGCCGTGTTGTTTCGCATCGCCTCTGGCGAGATGCTGGGCAAAGACCAACCCGTCGTGCTGAGCCTGCTTGAGGTGCCGATGGAGAAAGCACAGCAGGCCCTGCAAGGCGTGATGATGGAGTTGCAGGACTGCGCTTTCCCGCTGCTGGTGGGCATGGAGGCGCACAGCGACCCGATGACCGCCTTCAAGGACGTGGACTACGCGATGCTGATCGGCTCGCGTCCGCGCGGCCCAGGCATGGAGCGGGCCGAACTGCTGGCGGTCAATGCCGAGATCTTCACCGCCCAGGGCAAGGCGCTCAATGCCGTGGCTTCGCGGGATGTGCGGGTGCTGGTGGTGGGCAACCCTGCCAACACCAACGCCTACATCGCGATGAAGTCGGCACCGGACCTGCCGCGCAGGAACTTCACCGCCATGTTGCGCCTGGACCACAACCGCGCGCTCAGCCAGATCGCTGCCAAGACCGGCAAGCCGGTGGCCGCCATCCAGAAGCTGGCGGTGTGGGGCAACCACTCGCCCACGATGTACGCCGACTACCGCTTCGCCACCATTGACGGCGCCTCGGTCAAGGACATGATCAACGACCAAGACTGGAACGCCAACACCTTCTTGCCGACCGTGGGCAAGCGCGGCGCGGCCATCATCGCCGCGCGTGGTGTGTCCTCGGCCGCATCGGCCGCCAATGCCGCCATCGACCACATGCACGACTGGGCGCTGGGCACCAACGGTGGCTGGGTCACGATGGGCGTGCCAAGCAACGGCGACTACGGCATCCCCCAGGACGTGATGTTCGGCTTCCCGGTCACCTGCGAGGGCGGCGAGTACAAACTGGTCGAAGGCCTTGCCATCGACGCTTTCTCGCAAGAGTGCATCAACAAGACCCTGGCCGAGCTGCAGGGCGAGCAAGACGGCGTCAAGCACCTGCTGTAAACGGCAGCAGGCCCGCCGGGCCCAGGCTGACAAAGGGCTGATCGGTGACACACCGCCAGCCCTTTTTTCATTATTCTGCCGCCATGACTGACACCCTCCTGCCCCGCGACGCCTTGTTCGAGTCTGGCGATACCGCTTCCTGCTTGCCAGTCTGCGACCACTACTGCGGCACCGAGCCGCGCATGCGCAAGGCGCTGGCGCTGCAGGCCGAACTCGGGCCGGTGTTCGACATCACCTTCGACTGTGAAGACGGCGCGCCCATCGGCGCTGAAGCCGAACACGCCCAGCTTTGTGCCGAGTTGCTGATGTCCTCCGAAAACGCCTTCGGCCGGGTCGGCGCCCGGGTTCACCCGGTGGACCACCCCTCGTTTGCTGCCGATGTCGACACCTTGATCAGTCGCGCAGGCGACCGCCTGGCCTACCTGATGGTGCCCAAGCCGCGCCACCTGGCCGACCTGCAGCGAGCGATTGCCCAGATCGATCACGCCGCCCGGGTGCATGGCCAGGGCGCCAGTCTGCCGGTGCATGCCCTGGTCGAGACCCACGGCGCGCTGCGCGATGTCTTTGCGCTGGCCGCCCTGCCCCGCATCCAGAGCCTGTCCTTCGGGCTGATGGACTTTGTCTCGGCGCATCGCGGCGCAATCCCGCAAACAGGCATGAGCGCCCAGGGCCAGTTCGAGCATCCACTGGTCGTGCGCGCCAAGCTGGAGATTGCCGCCGCCTGCCATGCCGCAGGCAAGGTGCCGTCGCACTGCGTGGTGACCGAGTTCAAGGATGTAAAAGCCGTCAACGCCGCCGCCAGACGGGCCGCGCGCGAGTTTGGCTACGCCCGGATGTGGAGCATCCACCCGGCCCAGGTCCAGCCCATCGTCGATGCTTTTTCACCCAGCGTGGCCGAGGTGGACGAAGCCATCGAGATCATCGGGGCGGCCCTAGCGGCGCACTGGGCGCCCATCCGGCACCGCGACGTCTTGCACGACCGTGCCAGCTACCGCTACTTCTGGCAGGTGATCGAGCGGGCACGCCGCACCGGTCAGCCGCTGCCGACAGAGGTGGCGCTGGCATTCTTCGGCCCCAGCCCCGGCCCCGGCCCCGGCCCTGGCACCGACGCCGACGCCGACGCCGCCTGACCGGCCGACGCCGCCTGACCGGCCGATCCAGCTCGCCAGCCAGCCCGGCTGACCCGATTACCGACAAGTCCGGCGGCCAGCACGGCAAAAGGCACAACCTACACTTGGCGGCTTTGAGGCGGGCATGGGCTGGCACGGCCATCTTCAACTGGACTACACCCGACGCGGCAAGCGCACCATCGCGCTCGACCGCCACCACGGCCCGCTGCGGGTGTTGCAACGGCTCTACCCCGAGGGCGACCAAGTCTGCCACCAAGTGCTGGTGCATCCGCCGGGCGGCGTGGTCGGCGGCGATGTGCTGGCGCTGGATGCCACGCTGGCACCTGGCAGCCATGCGCTGATCACCACGCCCGGCGCCACCCGTTTCTACCGCAGTGCCGGGCCGCTGGCGGTGCAGCAAACGACCGTCACGCTGGCTGAGGACACCCGGTTCGAATGGTTGCCGCTAGAGGCCATCGCCTACCGGCGGTGCCAGGTCGAGAACCGATTGCGCTTCAACCTGGCGCCGGGCGCCCAGATGATCGGCTGGGACGTGCTGGCCCTGGGCCTGCCAGCGGCCGGCGAGACCTTTGATCAGGGCCAATTTTTGCAGCAACTGAGCCTGCCAGGCATCTGGCTGGAACGCGGCCGGATCGACGGCGCCGACCGCTTGCTGATGGACTCAAAGCTGGGCCTGGCGGGCCACAGCGTGATGGCCACGTTGTGGCTGGCTGACGGCCAGCCGCTGGGCCGAGAACGCGGTGAGGTGTTGACCGAGAGCGCTCGGTCGCTGATCGACTCAAGCGCCCTGCCCACCACCGCCGGCGTGACCTCACCCGACCCGCGCCTGCTGGTGCTGCGCGCGCTTGGCCACCGGGTAGAGCCAGTGATGGCCCTGCTGCAATCGGTCTGGGCGGCGTGGCGACTGCAGCACTGGGGCTTGGTGCCCTGTGCGCCACGGGTCTGGCGCACCTGAAAGAACGCGCCACGGGTCTGGCGCACCTGAAAGAACGCGCCACGGGTGTGGCGCGGTCAAACTTCAGGCAAACGCGTAGGGCCCGCCGCGCTTGAGCGCACGCTGGTACGCCGGCCTGGCGTGCACCCGTTTGAGAAAGTCCATCAACCGGGGCCGGCTGGCATCGAGACCGGCGCGCTGGGCAGCGGCCTCAAGCGGAAAGCTCATCATGATGTCGGCCCCGGTCAACCCGCTGCCCGCAAACCAGGGGCTGCGGCCCAGTTCGGATTCCATGAAATCGAGCTGGCGCTTGAGGTTGGGCCGCACCATCAGGTTCATTACCTTGCTGCTGATGCCCCGGGCTATGGGCTTGATGAAAAACGGCATCGGCGCGTTGGCAATGCGGTCGAAGATCAGCGTCAGCAACAGCGGCGGCATGGCCGAGCCCTCGGCAAAGTGCAGCCAGTAGCGGTAGCGCAGCGCCTCGGGTGTGTCCGGCGCCGGCAGCAAACGGCCGCCACCGTGCTGGGCCAGGATGTACTCGACGATGGCGCCGGTCTCGGCCACGGTGGTGTCGCTGTCGGTGATTACCGGCGACTTGCCTAGCGGGTGCACGGCCAGCAGCGCCGGCGGCGCCAGCATGGTGGTGGCATCGCGCTTGTAATGCACGATCTCGTAGGGCAGCCCAGCTCTTCGAGCAACCAGAGCACACGTTGCGAGCGTGAGTTTTCAAGGTGGTGAACAACCAGCATGGGTTTGGACCTGGGAGGGGCGACAGCGCCGCGAAGCGACGATTGTGCGGCGTTCAGCTCCGACCGTGTGCAGGGCTCGGCGGTCCGGGCTCAGCGCGCACTTCGCCGCCGTCAGGCTTGCCCCGAGTGCCGAGCCACCGCTGCACACCTGATGCAGCCGCCCGGCCACTGGCCAGACTGGCGCTCAGCAGGTAGCCGCCGGTGGGCGCCTCCCAGTCGATCATCTCGCCGGCGCAAAACACACCGGGCAACGCCCGCAGCATGGCGTTGCCGTCCAGCGCCTCGAAACACACCCCGCCGGCGCTGCTGATGGCCTCGGCCACCGGGCGCGCAGCGACCAGGCGCAGGGGCCAGGCCTTGAGCGCTGCGGCCAGCGCGGCCGGGTCACGCGCAAGCAGGGCGGTCAACTGCTCGGCGCTGTAGCGCTCGCGCAGCAATGCGGCCTTGACGCCGTCCAGCCCGGCATGCTCCTTCAAATGGTTGGGCAGCGAGCGGGCACCCCGGCCCTTGGCCAGCGCAGCCGCCAATGGGTCGGTGCTGCGGCCGGGCAGCAGGTCGATCATCACGCTGGCCGCGCCGTCGCGGGCGATCGCATCGCGCAAGCGGGCCGATGCGGCGTAGACCAGGCTGCCTTCGATGCCGCCTGCGGTGATGACAAATTCACCCGGCCGGTCGAAGGCCGGGCCGAAGCCATCGTCAAAGCGCAGCCGCACCGACTTCATCGGCGCGCCGGCAAATCGCTGCGCGAAGTACGGGCTCCAGCCCACATCAAAGCCGCAGTTGGCCGGCCGCAGTGGGGCCACGGCCACGCCGCGCGCGGCCAGCTTTGGCAGCCAGGCGCCGTCGCTGCCCAGCTGCGGCCAGCTGGCGCCGCCCAGTGCCAACAGCACGGCATCTGCCTGCACCACCGACTCGCCCTGCGGCGTGGCAAAGCGCAGCGCGGTACCCGCATCGCCTGCAGCCCAGCCCGTCCAGCGGTGACGCATGTGCAGCCGCAGCCCTGCTGCACGCAGCCGGTGCAGCCAGGCCCGCAGCAAGGGCGCGGCCTTCATCTCGGCCGGAAACACCCGGCCCGAGCTCCCCACAAAGGTCTTGATGCCCAACGCCAAAGCCCAGTCGCGCAGGTCTTGCGGGCCAAATGCCGCGAGCCACGGCGCCACCTGCTCGGCGCGCTCGGCATACCTGTTGACGAAGGGCTCGACAGCCTCGCTGTGCGTCAGGTTGAGTCCGCCCTTGCCGGCCAGCAAAAACTTGCGGCCGACCGAGGGCATGGCATCAAACAGATCGACCGACGCACCGGCCCGCAGCAGCACTTCGGCGGCCATCAAGCCGGCCGGCCCGCCACCGACAACGGCAGCGCGGCAGGCGGGCTTCAGGCCGGGGGGATCGGACGCGGACGCGGGCGATGGCGCAGACGACGCTGCGGATGACGGCAGAGGCAAAGACATGCCGCCAAGTCTAGGCCTGCATCAACCGCCGCTCAGATCGTCACCCGCTGGCGCACGCCGTCGATGGCCATGTCGGCACCCCGGCCGCGCGCAATGATCTCGCCTCGCTCCATCACCAGGTACTGGTCGGCCAGCTCGGCAGCAAAGTCGTAGTACTGCTCGACCAGGATGATGGCCATGCGCTGGCCGTTCATCCCCTGGTCGGCCAGCCTGCGGATGACCCGCCCGATGTCTTTGATGATGCTCGGCTGGATGCCCTCGGTCGGCTCGTCCAGGATCAGCAGCCGGGGGCCGGCCGCCAGCGCCCGGGCAATCGCCAATTGCTGCTGCTGGCCGCCCGACAAGTCGCCGCCACGCCGGTTGAGCATCTGCAAGAGCGCCGGAAACAGCGTGAACAACTCGGGCGGGATCGGCGTGCCGCCAGGCTTGACGGCCAGGCCCATGCGCAGGTTGTCCTCGACCGTCAGGCGCGAAAATATCTCGCGGCCCTGCGGCACGTAACCCACGCCCAGCCGAACCCGCTGGTAGGGCGTGGCCCTGGCGATGTCGGCGCCGCCCAGCGAGACACTGCCGGTCCTGATCGGCACCACGCCCATCAGGCTCTTGAGCAGCGTGGTCTTGCCCACGCCGTTGCGGCCCAGCACCACCGTGACCTCGCCGAGCCTGGCCTCCAACGACAGGTTGCGCAGGATGTGCGAGCCGCCGTAGTACTGGTTGATGCCGCTGACGCTGAGCAGGGCTGGGGGGAGTTCAGCGGCCAAGGTAGACCTCGACCACTTTCTCGTTGGCTTGAACTTCAGACAACAGGCCTTCGGCCAGCACACTGCCCTCGTGCAGCACCGTCACTTTCTTGCGGCCCTGTGTGAGTTGGTCGACAAACTTCATGTCGTGCTCCACCACCACCAGCGAGTGTTTTCCCTCCAGCGACAAGAACAGCTCCGCCGTGCGCTCGGTTTCTTCGTCGGTCATGCCGGCCACCGGCTCGTCGAGCAGCAAGAGCTTGGGGTCTTGCATCAGCAGCATGCCGATCTCCAGCCACTGCTTCTGGCCGTGGCTGAGCAGGCCGGCGGTGCGCTGGGCGTCGCTGCGCAGGTGGATGGTGGTCAAGATCTCGCCGATACGGTCGAGCTGAACGCCCGTCAGGCGCGACAGCAGCGAGGCCCGAACCCGTCGGTCATCGGCCAGCGCCAGCTCCAGGTTTTCGAACACGCTCAGCTCCTCGTAGACCGTGGGCTTCTGGAACTTGCGGCCGATGCCGATCTGCGCAATCTCCGGCTCGGTCAGGCGCAGCAGGTCGATGGTCGATCCAAAAAAGGCCCGTCCGCTGTCGGGCCGGGTCTTGCCGGTGATGCAGTCCATCATCGTGGTCTTGCCGGCGCCGTTGGGGCCGATGATGCAACGCAGCTCACCCACGTTGACCGCCAGGCTGAGCTTGTTCAAAGCGCGAAACCCATCGAAGCTGACAGTGATGTCGTCCAGGTACAGCGCCACGCCGTGGGTGAAGTCGGGCACGCC
>JANYKR010000278.1 GCA_025358155.1 Betaproteobacteria bacterium | reverse complement strand
TGCGCGCCATGCCGCCAGGCATGGCTGTGCTTGGCGCCTAGGCTGAGCCCATTTCCAGCTTCAACGCAGGCCCGTCCCCAAGCCCGACAGCCTCCTACCTCACGGATGCGCTGACCCGACTGCCTACACAGCCGAACAGCCGCATCGACGGGTTGCTGCCGCATCTCTGGACGCCGCCGGCCTGACATCTTCTGTCGGCCTCGGCGGGTGTCAGGATGACACCGCCGGACGCTGACTTGCCATCAACGACGCCAGCCTGACGGTGGCCGAGGCGCAGCGCGAACGAGACGGCAGTGGCTGGTTCGAAGTGTGGCTGATCCTCGAGGCTTTGCGCATGACTCCCTTCGCCGGCGAGGCCGTGGGCGATGCGCTGAACATCGAGATCGAACGCAGCCCGCAGGACTTCGTCGGTTGGGTGCGCGAGGCCCTCGATGAAAGGCTGGGAACCTTGGCTGGCAGGCCAGGAGTCGCCGCCCGGATCGGCTTGAGGCCTGCCCACCACCGCTCTCCAAAACTCACAGGATCAGTCGACCACTCAAAACCTCAAGCCGCCCCCGCCCACCCGCCCCACCGGACGGGCCAGCTCGCTCAGAAGTGGATGCCGCGCATCATCTGCTGCATCGCAATCGCCTCGGCCGAGAGCTTGGGTTTGTCGCCCTTGGCGCCTTTGGCGGCATCGCTGTCGGGGAACATCCGGAAGGTGGTGTTCATCACGATCTGCGCCACCCGGGGTGCCAGCGCATGCAGCACCTGGCCCGAGATGCCCAGCCTCGTCGCGATGCGCACCGGCTTGTAGACGCAGGCCTGCGCGATCATGTCGGCCGCCTCCTCGGGTGCCAGCGTGGGCACGTTTTTGTAGATCTGGGTGGGCGCAATCATCGGCGTGCGCACCAGCGGCATGTTGATGGTGGTGAAGCTCACGCCCTGGTCGGCGTACTCGCTGGACGCGCAGCGGGTCCAGGCATCGAGCGCGGCCTTGCTGGCGACATAGGCCGAGAAGCGCGGCGCGTTGGTCAGCACGCCGATCGAGCTGATGTTGATCACATGGCCCTTGTGCTTCTTGACCATGCCCGGCAAGAAGCCCATCGTCACCCGCAGGCAGCCGAAGTAGTTCAGGCTCATCGTGCGCTCAAAGTCGTGGAAGCGGTCGTAGCTGTTCTCGATCGCCCGGCGGATCGAGCGGCCGGCGTTGTTGATCAGGTAGTCCACCCCGCCGTGCCGAGCCTCGACCTGCTTGACGAACTCGGCGCAGCCGGCCTCGTCGGCGATGTCGACCGAGTAGCTGAAGACCTGGGCCTTCTTGGCGCCCTTGGCCTCGACAAAGGCGTGGATCTCGTCCACCGCCAGTTGCAGCTTGTCCTCGCCACGGGCACAAATCACGGTGATGGCGCCGGCCTCGGCAAACTTGCAGGCCGCCGCCAGGCCGATGCCCGACGAGCCGCCGGTGATCAGCACCACCTTGCCGCCCACGGCGCCCTTGAGGCTGCGGTCGATGAACAGGTCGGGGTCGAGGTGGCGCTCCCAGTAGTCCCAGAGTCGCCAGGCGTAGTCGTTCAAATTAGGGCAGGCGATGCCGCTGCCCTTGAGCGCCGAGGTGGTCTCGCGGCAGTCAAAACGGGTCGGATAGTTGATGAAGGTGAACATGTCCTCGGGCACGCCCAGGTCCTTCATCACCGCGTGGTAGACCCGGCGCACCGGCGCCAGCGCCATCAGGCCCTTCTTGACGCTCTTGGGGATGAAGCCCAGCAGCGCGGCATTGATGAAGACATTCATCTTGGGCGCATGGGCGGCCTTGGCAAACACATCGAGCACGTCGCCTACCCGGTAACCCTCGGGGTCGACGAGATGGAAGCACTTGCCGCCCAGATCCATCTTGCTGTGCGAAATGTGGTCGAGCGCCTTGACCACAAAATCCACCGGCACGATGTTGATGCGCCCACCCTCCAGGCCCATCGACGGCATCCAGGGCGGCAGCAACTGGCGCATGCGCTGGATCAGCTTGAAAAAGTAGTACGGCCCGTCGATCTTGTCCATCTCGCCGGTGGTCGAGTCGCCCACCACCAGCGCCGGGCGGTACACCGTCCAAGGCGTCTTGCACTCGGTGCGCACGATTTTTTCGCTCTCGTGCTTGGTCATGAAGTACGGGTGGTCCAGGCCCTCGGCCTCGCTGAACATGTCCTCGCGGAACACGCCTTCGTACAAGCCGGCGGCGGCAATCGACGAGACATGGTGAACATGGCCCGCGTCGATGGCTTTGGCAAACTCGACCATGTTGCGGGTGCCGTCGATGTTGACCGCGACCTGGCTGTCCTCGTCGGCACTCAGGTCGTAGACCGCAGCGAGGTGGTAGACGCCGGTGATCTGGCCCTTGAGCGCAGACAAGCCCTCGGCGCTGACGCCCAGCTTCTTGCTGGTCAGGTCGCCGCTGACCGCCATCGCCCGGCTCTTGCCCACGCCCCAGAAGCTGTACAGCTCGGCGAGCTTGCCTTCGCTGCCGGGGCGCAGCAAGAAGCTGATCTTGGTGCCGCGCCGGGCCAGCAAGGCCTTGACCAGGCGCTTGCCGATGAAGCCGGTGGCGCCGGTGACGAAATAGTGCATGGTGTCTCCTCTGGGACTGCGGCTGGACTGCCCGGCGCGGCGGCACGGGCTCAAGCGCCGGATTCTTAGCGATGCACCCGTGTCCGCCGTTCCGCGCTAACCCCTACAGCGCCAGCTCAAGGCCTCACTGCGCCAACTCAAACCGCTGGCCCCGAAAGCCGAATACCACCGACTTTGGCCGGATCTGCTGCACCAGCAGGTCGGGCAAGGGCTTGTCGCCCTCGTGAAAGACCTGGCCGTTGACGATGGCGATGCGCAGCGCGGGCTGCTCGGCATAGACCAGCCCGCCCAGGCTGAGCGGCTGCACCTCACGCCGCAGCGCATCGGGCAACTCGGCCAGGGTGGGCAGGCGGGCCTCTGCTGCGGGCGGCTGGGCGGGTGGCAGCGGCGTTCGCTGGGCCAACGCAGCCGGGGGCACTGCCTTGGGTGCGGCAGGGGATGTCGGCGGATCAGGCGGGATGGGCGCTGCAGACGCTTCAGGCATCCTCGGTTTGACTGGCATGGGCTGCACGCTGGGCGCGGCAACCGGCGGTGTCTGCAGGGCCTTCGGTACGGGTGTCGGCACCGGTGTGGGCAGGGGCGGCAGCACCGGCATCGGCACCGGCACCGGCACCGGCGCCGCTACCGCTGCCGGTTGCGTTGGCGGGTCCGTTCGCATCGGCGCGAGCGCTGACTTGACGGCCAGGCGCACGCCCTCTGGCGCTGGCTTGAGCCACCAGCCCAGGCCTGCGGCCAGGCCCAGCAACACGGCCAGCAAGCCGATTGCCAGCGGCCAACGCCAGCGCCGGCCTGCGTCGTTCGGCCCACCCGCAGCGGAATCGGCCAAAGCGCCCTGTAGCGGCTGGGCATGCAGGCCGGGCACCGCACCGCGCTGGCGTTCAACTTCGGCCCGGCGCAAGGCCTCCAGGATGTAGGACATGGCTCAGCGCTCCTGCACGGTGGGGGCCAGACGCGGCTCGGCCACGCCCTGTAGCCGGTTCAGTTGCATGAAGGTGGTGGGCCCGGCGATACCGTCGGGCCGCAGGCTTTGCGACACCTGGAACGCCGCCAGCTGGCGGGCCAGTGGTCCGCTCAAGCGCTGGCCACCGGGTGGCGACGGCTCGTGCCGGACCGCCGCCAGGCCCTGCGCCAAGGCATCCACGGCCGGGCCGGATGCGCCGGGTTGCAGCAGATCGGCATAGGCCGCAGGCGGACGCCAGAGGGTGACAAACTCACCGCGCCAGGCACTGGCCAGCCGGTCCAGCGGCAGGCTCAAGGCCTGGTCACCCGCCTGCAGCACCGCCTGCTGCGAGCCCAGGGCCAGCAAACGGGCCCGTCGCGTCTGGCCATCGACCCCGTGCAACAGCAGCAGCACCGGGCGGTCGAGCTGGCGCAGCAAGGCCAGGCTGCCAGTGGCACTGCGGAAACAACGCAGCTGCCGGCTGCGCAAGGCTTGGCAGGGTTCAGCCAGGCCCAGCGTGGCAGCATCCACACCCCACAGGCTGCCGAGTTCGCGCAGCATGGTGGCTTCATCCTGCAAAAACACCGACAGACCTTGCGCAGCATCGAGCCTGGCTGGCTCGGCCAGTGGCTTGGGCCCGGTGGCTGCCCCGTTGGCCGCAGGGGCTGGCAGCACGGTTGAGGCCGAGGCCGCCCGCGCAGCCAGCGCGGCAACCCCGGTGGCAGGCACGGACAGCGCCCCGCTGGCTGCGGCTGAGGCAGCGGCAACGGCATCACCTGGGG
>JANYKR010000266.1 GCA_025358155.1 Betaproteobacteria bacterium | reverse complement strand
TGGGGAACACCTGAGCCGTCTGCCCGGCGCTCACCTGCCCGGCGGTTCATCCCCACGCCCGTGGGGAACACGAGTTGCTGGCCGCTACCGTGGCCACCGGCGCCGGTTCATCCCCACGCCCGTGGGGAACACACCCACCCCAACCAGGAACCCCGCAACATGATCGGTTCATCCCCACGCCCGTGGGGAACACCGCCGGTGTAGGAGGCGAGCCGATCCTGCAACGCGGTTCATCCCCACGCCCGTGGGGAACACACTTCCCTCAACCCGTTGATTTGAAACAGGAAAAAGGCAGGGGTGAAATCTACCAGTTCGGCTGCCCGATTTGTCGGGTTGTCAAAGAGCGGATTTATCGCCAGGTTCCGGGTGAAAACTTACCAATTGCACGCCGTCGAAATCCACCGGCATGCGCCGGTTCTGGCCCAGCGTCTTGAAGTCGAAACCGGCCTCGGCAAGGCTGCGCCACATCAGCACCGCATTGCCGTCTTCCAGACCTTCTTCCACCTGCGCCCAGATGTGCTCGCGCACCTTGCGGCTGTAGTTGCCCACGTACACGCCGGCGCGCACCTCCAGCAGCCACACGGCCAGGCGCCCGCGCAGGCGGGGTGGAGCGGCTTCAAGCACGATGACCAGCATCGCCCAGGCTTTCGGGGTTAGGCAGCGCCGGGCCCACGGCGTCGGCCGGCGCCTCGGGTCGGGGGATCTCGCCGGCAGCCAGCATCTCTTCGATGTCCGGGATGATCCGGTCCAGCAGCCGGCTCTGACGGAAGATGTCGCGGCAGGCCAGCCGCACCGCGCGTTCGGGGTTGCCGGCCGGCTTGGACGCCGCCACCTTGAAGGCCACCGGCACCACGGTGTCGAACTTGTAGAGGTCGGCCACGTCGTAGACAAACGACAACGGCTTGCCCGTGTGGATGAAACCCACCGCCGGCGCGTAGCCCGCTGCCAGCACGGCCGCCTCGGTTACGCCGTAAAGGCACGAGGTCGCGGCCGACAAGCAGCGGTTGGGCAGATCGGCGGCGTCCCAGGTCTGCGCGTCATAGTCTCGGCCCGCCCATTCGACGCCGAATTGCCGCGCCAGCAATTGGTAGGTTTTGCGCACCCGCACACCCTCGATGCCGCGCAGCTGCTCCACGCTGCGGCGGGCCGGCGGCTCTTCGCCAAAGCGGATGGCGTACATCTTGCGCACCACCTTCAGCCGCAGGTCGTCGTCCAACGCCAGGCGGGCCTGGTACAGCAGCCGGTCTGAGCGGGCGCCGCCAGGCTGGCCGGCTGAATACAGCCGCACCCCCGCCTCGCCCACCCACACCAGCAATGTGCCCACCCGGGCGGCCAGCGCGGCGGCGCGGTGCGACAGCCGGGTGCCCGGCTCCAGCATGATGCAGGCCACGCCGCCAACGGGGATGTGCGTGCGGATGCCGGTGGCGTCCACCACCACGAAGGCGCCATCGAGCACGTCGATCTCGCCGCGCTCGACGAAGACCACCGACATGCGCTCCTTGATCGGGATCGGCTTGAGCGGCGGCAGCAGGCCCGAACTCATGCGGTTTCGCCCAAGGCGGCCAGCGCATGTGCCACGGCCGCATGGCACAAGCGCTGGCCGCTGGTGCGCAAGGCAGTCACCAGCGGTGCCACTGGCCCCACCAGGCCGCGGCGCCGTGCCCGCACCAGCACGCCGAGTGTTCCGGTGACAGACAGACCCATCGCCAGCGCCCGCTGGCGGCCGGCCCGCTCGTCCATCAGCACGGCAGCGCCAAGGCTGAGCGCGTGTTTGATGGCGGCCGATTCACCGGCCTCAAGCCCCGCCAGCAGGCCCGGTGGGGCGGTGCATGGCAGCAGCAAACCGCTGTCGAGCGCGTGACGGATGCGCTGCGCGTCGGGGTTGCCGGGGCGCGCCATGCACTCGGCCACCACCACCTCGGGCACCAGCACTTGACTGAACAGCGCGTCCAGCACGGGCAGCAGATCAAGCCGCCCGAGGGCGATCAGCGGCCCGGCATCGCTGACAACGACCACTGGCCACATCGCGCCGATGCCCTTGGCGGTCGACGGTGCCTGGCCAGCAGGCCCCTGGTGGGTGGGCTCAGGGTCCGAAGCTGGCAAGCTCACGCTCCAACTCGCCCGGGGTGAGGCGAATGGTGGCAATGCCGCGCTGCCCCAGCTCGTCGATCATCTCGCTGTAGGCCAGCCCGGAGATGCGCGCCGCCCGTTCCAGGCTGATCATCTCGCGGTCATAGAGCTGCGCCGCCAGATCAACCAATGCGTGTTGCACGGGCCTGCCATCGGCCAGCGGCACCGCCATCACCACCGGCAGACCGCCCGTGGTGATGAGCGTGACCTCGCCGCGCCGGGCGTCGTCCAGCAGGGCCTGAGGCTCGCGCCGCAGTTCGTCGTCGGTCAGGGTGTGCATGGTGGGCTCCGGCTTGGGGTCAGGGCGGGCAAAGCTTAGCCGATGGGGCGCAGCAGCAACAGGCCGCAGCCAAACGCTTTGGCGTGGCCAACGCCGACGAAAAGTGCCTGGCGCAGGGCTGCTGGGTCCACCACCTGCAAGTTGCCGCTGAAGTCGACCGTCGAGAAGCGCAGCTCGCCGTGCTTGCCGCGATGCTGCTCGTAGCCTTCGATGTTGAGCGATGCCTCGTCCAGTGCGATGCCCAGCCGCTGGCAGCGCGCCTGCAGCCACTGGCCGCAGGTTTGGCGCACCAGGTCGGGCAGGGCCGGTCGGCCTGTTGTCGGCCAATCAGCCCAGCGCGTCAGCTGCTGCGCCTTCAGCAACTGGGTCTTGGCCTGCATCACCACGTCGTGCCGCGCCGACTTGCCGGCGGCATTGCGGGTGGTGACCACCGGGTTGGCGCGCAGTTCAAACGCCAGCCGGTCGCCGGCGGCCAGGCTGGGCGCGTAGGGCTTGCCCTGCACTTGCCAGTGGGCGGAGGGCGCCACCGGCTCGCGGTCGGAGACGACATAGAACCGGGGCAGGCCATCCACATCGCGGCGGCGGAAGACGAAGCTGCGCGCCGTGCCGGGCGGCGCTGGCAAGAAGCGCCAGAGCCATTGGTGTTCCAGGTAGGCGCCGCCTGTCCATTCATGCGCCGCGTCGCGCTCGTGGCCGGGCGTGGGGGTGATGAGGCTGAAATGCATGGTCAGTCGTCCTCGGCCAGCAAGGCCAGGTGTTCGGTGCGGTCGCCAAACTGCCACCCCTGGCGGCGGATCAGACGGTCTTTGCGCGGCGCGCTCAAGTGCGCCGGCACGCCAGCCGGCATGCCATCGCACCAGGCCAGGGTGCGCAGCGTGGCCGGGGGATCGGCGGCGGCCAGGTAGGCGATCAGCGCGGCGTGGGCCGATTCGGCGTCCGACAGTCGAGGTGCCAGCGGGGCGGCGGGTGGGCAGCACTTGCGGCCCAGGTACAACACGAAGCGCGGCTCACGCAGGGCCGCGGCCAGCGCATCCAGGCGGTGCGGCGCGCCGGGCAGCGCCTGCACCGCCACCGCCCAGGCGGCGTTCTGGCGGTAGTCGCGGGTGGACAAGATGGTGTTGAGCTCGTGCCTGGGCAAGTTCAACTCGTCGCGCCGGGTGTGGTGGGGCCGGCCCTTCAGCGCGGTTCGGCTTGGCACTTGGGCGGTGTGGTAATCGCGCAGCAACTGGCCAGTGGCCACCGTGCCCACCGAAAACCGGTAGCCGTCGCGCAGCGCGGCGTGGGCGGCCTCGTCCTCGCGGCGCACGCCCAGCGCTGCGCCCAGCATGCCGATGAGTGCCGATGCGCCGGGTTGGTCGCGGCTGCCGCGAAACTCACCCACCGCCACGTCGCCCCAGGCGGCCAGGGCGGCTTGCAACTGGAAGATCAGGAACGGCATGGTCTACCCCTTGACGAAGGCCACCACCTCGGCCAGCGAGCCCTCTGCGCGTTCGACGTCGAAATGGCAGCGGTTGTCGGCACAGGCGCCGTAGACCTTGTCGAAGTTGTCGCAGCGCTGGGTGAGCGCTGCCACCGCCAGTGCCAGCATGTCGCGGTCGCCAAAGGGTTTGACGGGCTTGAGGAAGGCCTGCACCAGCGAACGTGGCTGCTGCGTGCCCTTCTCGGCCAGCAGGTAGCTGGCGTGCGCTCGCGACGCAAAGCTGTTCTGCATGCCGGTGGGCGAGACCTGGGTGATGGCGTGCAGCAGGGCCTCCAGCGCCTGGGCGGTGAGCGCCGCGTCGCCACCCAGGTTGTCCTGCAGCAGTTCGCGGTTGATGCAGATGTAGAGGTAGAACAGGCCGGCGCCGTAACCGCGCTCGCCGATGTGGCCGGCACCTTTGTCCTCCAAGCCCAGGTTCAGGTCGTCGACTGCGCTGAAGAAGTCGTCTTCGACGGCGGATTTGTGCACGGTGATGGCGTGAGCCACCTGCACCGCGGCTTCCATGTTGAAGGCCGGTGTGTCGGCCAGCATGCGGCCGAACATCGCGATGTCCACCGCCGCGCGGGGCTTGCGCAGCAGCTTCAGTTCAGCGGCGTCGGGCGCGCCGTTGTGCGCGGCGCAGGTCTTGGCCAGGGCGTCGATGCTGGCCAGTTCTTCCGGGCTGATGTGGGCAAGTTGCTCGATGTGCAGGTCGTCGTGGGTCTCGCTCTTCTTGTCAGCCTTCAGCTTGCCGAACTGGCCGGCAATGGCGCGTGCCCATTCACGGGCGGGCTTGTCGGCAATTCCGGCGTTGGTCAAGGTCTTGAAGACCTCGACACCGATCATCTTGGTGCGCGTGCCCAGGTGTTGTCCGACGGCCGCCTCGAAAACCTCGGACGTGCGCCAAGCCCGTTTCAGGCTTTGTGATGACACGCGCAGCCGCAGCGCGTCGCCGACCAGTGCGGTCTTGGGCCGGCCGGTGTCGTCGCGGTTGAGGTTGGACGGCGGGTAGGCGGTGAGCACATGCAGTTGGATGAAACGGGACATGGTGGGTTCTCCCTGGGTGTCGTCGGACGGTGTTCGGATGAAGGGTGTTCAGAAAACGGGGCGCCGCGGGCCGCGGCTCAGGCGCCCGCCTTGTCGGGCCAGTCGTAGCCGTAGGCCCAGCGTTTCTTGACGGCGTCGCCCCAATTGACCACGTCGGTGGCCAGGGCCAGCACATCGGCCTGGTGCTGCAGCAGCGGCAGCGTGCGCCGCAGGCCGGCAAACAGCGTGTCGATGTCGGGCGATTCGAGCAGGCGGGTAAACCGAAGCGGGCTCACGCGCGGCTTGTCACCCTCACGCTGACTCATCGCTGTTGGCAAGGCCGGCCCGGCGTTTTGCTTGACATGGGCCAGCAGGCCAGCCGTGGCGGCCAGGTGGTCGTTGCGCCAGGTCTCGGCCGGCCATCCGGCAGCCTGCAGGCGGCGGTGTAGGCGCTGGTAAGCCGGCAGCATCACCACAGCGGTGATGTCGGGCGCACGGCGCAGCGCAGCACGTCCGCCCCGGTCCTCGTCCAGTCCCTGCCACCAGCGCAGCAGCAAGTCGCCCCACGCTTGGTCTTGACGGAAGTTCAGCGTATTCATTCAGCCTCCTTGACAGGTCGTTTCGAGGTTTTGCGGGCGGGCTTGACTGCGGCGTCATCGACCGGCAGGCCCAGCGCCTGGCGCAGCTTGGGGCCGTGCAGGTTGCGGCCCAGTTGCTTGTGGGCCAGCGCGGTGCGGCGCGGGTTCTGACGTTCGATGGTGCCGGCGCCAACGAAGGTGTCGTCGAACAGGCGCAGGGCGTGGCGTATCAAGCTGGCGTGCCAGGCCTGGCGAACGGCCAGGTCGGGGTGCTCGGCGCCGTTGCGGGCGTGGTCGATCAAGGTTCGAAGTTGGCGGTAGAAGGGTGCTTCGGTGGCGCCCCAGAAGCTGGCGTCCACCTGGCCGAACTCGCCACGCGCATCGGCGCTGAACCAGGCGTCTTTGACCGCGCCGCGCAGGTAATGGCTGGCCAGTTCTCCAGCGGCCAGCCAGCGGCCGACTTCGGCCTGCACGGCCTGGCGGGCCTCGCGGTCGCAATCAGCCAGGCCGTAGAGCGGCAGCGTCGATTCGTACCAGCAGCGGGCTTTCATGTTGTCCATGTCGTAGCCAAAGGCCCACAGCCGCAGTTGTCCGCCGGTCTGGCGGTGCGGCAGCAGCAAGGCGCGGTCGACGATCTGAGCGACGCGGGTCGACTTCTTGTCGCTTGACGCGCCCAGCACCCAGCTCAGCCAATGGCGGTAGCCCAGGCCGTCGGGCTGCGGGTGCAGGGGCAGCCAGCCTTCCTTGGTCTCGTAGTAGGGCGACAGCGGGTGACTCCAGGCCCCCTTGTAGTTGAGGCCGTAGTTCTTGGTGCTGTAGCGGCTGATCAGTCGATCCGATGTGCGCTTGCAGCAGTCACACGGGCCAGCCGTGAGCTCATGGGTGTGCAGCCGGATGCGCCTGGGCATCGCCCAGAAACAATGAGATGGATGAACCTGCAACTGGGCCAGTTCTCCCTTTTCCGCCTGCAGCATCGAGATCGGTGCCAGCCACGGAAAGCTGAATCGCAGATCGACCTTGTCGGTATCACCACCCTGGGCCAGGAAGGCAGGGCGGTCGCGCACGTTCATCCACAGGTCGTGCCACAGCTGACCGCCCGCGGGCGCCAAAACCAGGGTGGTCAAGGGCCCGCCTCCGCGCAGGCTGGTTCGATGGCCGGCGCCACCAGACGGCGCATTGAGTTGCAGCGTGAACAGTGCTGTCGCCACGCAGGCCGGGCACAGGGCCTGGATACCCGAACGCTTGACGAAGTGATCGGTGTTGTTCTTCACGGCGTTGTCGCCAGGCGCCTCGATCAACAGGGCGCCGATGTCGTTGATGGCCACGCCTGCCGAGCACAGGCCGAAGTCCTGCATGAACCGCGGCCCGTCGCCGTCAAGGTCAAACGCCGCCGCGACCGGCTCGAACCACTGGCTCAGCGTTTCCGCAGCCGGCGGCGCGTTGAGCAGCCCACGCCAGTCAATGCTGTTGGCCACCGGCGTGGTCGTCTGCAGCAAGCCGATCGCAAACTGCGCCAGCGCGCCATTGAAGTCAGGCCGGTCGGCGTCGAAGGCCAGCCACCGCGGATCGGCCAGCTGATCGGGCGTGATCCAGTGGCGTTGGCCTTGTGCGTCGCTCACCGGCATCCAGGGGTCGTGTAGCAGGTTCATGCCTCGGGGTCCTCCTTGGTGGATGCATCAGCGGCCGCGTCTTCCAGCAGGCGCAGCCCTGTTCTTTCGTCGTACAACCAGCGCAGCCGGCGCGCCGGCTGGCCCTTGCGCGGGGCAGCCAGCGCCTCGCCCACCCAGCCCTGCGCCGTCAACGCCAGCGGCAGCAGCACCGTCCAGCGGCCCTGTGCCGGCAATTCGGCCAGCGTGGCATCCAGCACGGCCTGTTGCTGGGCATCGGTGGCGGGCGCGGTGGCGGCGATCAGCCGTTCGGCCATGCGCAGGCTGCTGTAGGCCCAGCCATGCTGGCCCGCAACCCAAGCCTGCAGCCGGCCATCGACCCGGCGCGCCAGCGTCACCGTGCTGCTGGCTTCGCCCAGGCGTGACGGGGTCTTGGCATCGGCCCACCAGTCGATGCCGCCGCGCTGGTAGCCCTGGCTCAGCGTCAGGCTGTTCAATTGGGCCTGGCCCAGGTCGGCAAAGCCCTGGCCCTCGGCGGCCATGGCGTTGGCGTCCAGCCCGGGCGGGATCTCGGCGTCGGCGCCGAACACGCCTTCGATCAGCCGGCGGCCGTCGTCGGGCATGGTGAAGCTGCCGTTGTGGCCATCGGCCCCGCGCAGGGCGCCGGCGCTGAGCCAGGTCTGGCCGTGGTGGGCGTACACCGCCGCGGCTTTCGGGAAGGCGGCCTTGTACCAACGGGCGTCAGGGGTGTCGCTCCACGGTGGCGTCAAGACCCACAGCAGGGGCTCGCCACGCTGGTCGGGGCTGGCCGGATCGATCAGCGGCGAGCCATCCGGCGCGCGGCGGTGCCGGCGCAGCCGGCCGGCACGCTGAATCAGGCGATCGATCGGCGCCAGGTCGCTGACCAGCAGGTCGAAATCGACGTCCAGCGACTGCTCCACCACCTGGGTGGCGATCAGCAGCCGGCCGGCGCGCTGGTCGGCGCTGCTGTCCTTGCCAAAGCGGGCCAGCACCTGTTCTTCCATGTCGAGCCGGTCACGCAGCGAAAAACGGGCATGAAACAGCAGCAGGTGCCCGGCGGGCAGCATCGGCTGGAACTTCTCGAAGGCCGCCAGCGCATCGGCCACCGTGTTGCGCACCCAGCACACGCATTGCCCGGCCGCCAGGGCCTGGCCGATCGCAGCCACCACTTCGGCCTCATCGCTGCTGCTGCGCACGTTGACGCGGCGTTGCACCGCCGCGCGGGTGGCGATTACCTGCTGTGCCAGCGGCACCGTGGCCGTTGACGACCACGAGGTGACAAGCGGGTAGCCCTGCTCGGTGGCGGCTGGTGCGCGTTGCGCCAGCCCTTTGGCGAAGGCGGCCAGCAAGCTTTGCTTCATGCGTTGCGGCAGCGTGGCCGAGAGCAGCACCGCGCTGCCGCCGGCCCGCGCATGAAAGCCCAGCAGCACCTCCAGCACGCCCTGCATGTAGGTGTCGCAGGCATGCACCTCGTCGATCACCAGCACCTTGCGCACCAGGCCCAGCAGGCGCAGTGACTGGTGCTTGCTGTGCAGCACCGCCAGCAACACCTGGTCGATGGTGCCCACGCCGGCGGGCGACAACAGCGCGCGCTTGTTGTGGTCGGCCAGCCAGGCGGTGCAGCGGGCCGATGCGGTGTCGTCGAGTTGCCGCGCGTCGTGTTCCTCGGGCCCAGCCGGCAGCACCGTGGCGGCGAACTCGTTCACCAGCCGGCGTTGGCCGTGCGCCAGCACCAGGCTGGTGGGGTCGGCAAACAAGCGTGCGTAGGAGGGGGCGATGCGGCCGTACATCGCGTTGGCGGTGGCCATGGTCGGCAACGCGATGAAAAACCCGTCGGCAACGCCACGGGCCAGCAGGCGGTGCGTCAGCATCAGGGCCGCCTCGGTCTTGCCGGCGCCGGTGACGTCTTCGAGCAGGTGGATCTGCGGTCCGTCGTGCAGCGGCGTCTCGGCGGCCCACCGCTGTAGTGGCGACGGTGTCGAGATGTAGGGGAAGAGCGTTCCAAATGGCATGGCAGCAGCGCTGGGCCCCGGCAACACACCGCTGGCCGCCAGCGCATGGGCTGCCCTGTCCTGGGCCAGCAGCCAGTAGTCGGCCAGCGGCTGGGCCTGGTCCTGGTAGGGAAAGTACAACGTGTTCGAGCCCAGCCAATCGGCCAGCACGGCCAGCCCGGCCAGCCACCATGACAGTTCAGCGCTGGCGGCGAGGAAGACATGCGGGTCTTGTCGGGCGATCGCCTCGGCCAGTTCAGCGCCGATGAAGTGCTGGCGCATTGCGTCGGCGAACGCCAGCGCCGCGGCCCGGTCATGCTGCCGGTCGAAGTGCTGGGCCCAGAAATCGCCTTCGGTCGGCGGCTGGCCGTGGTGGCCGCAACAGGCGCGGGCCCACCAGTCGAGGCCGTCAGCCAGGTTCTCCGAGTCAGCACCGAACCAGGCCTGGTCGATCAGCCGCTCGCGTAGCACATCTTTCCAGAACAGCATGCCCAGGCTGTCATGGCGCAGGGTGTAAGGCTTGGCCGGGTTGGGCCGCCGACCGCGCAACGCCTCAAAGACCTCCGGACACTGGCTCTGGAACGCCTCTGCGAACTTGCCCAGGTCGTGCAAAGCCAGCCAGAAGGCGACCCAGGGCTCGATCAGTGGGTCAGGCAGTCGCAGCGCCTTGGCAAAGAGCGCCCGCAGTGACGGCAGGCGCCGCAGCGTCTCGATGGCCACTGCAGCCACATCCAGGCTGTGGAATAGCAGCAAGTGGCAGGGCGCCGTGGTCTCACCCGGCCGTGCCTTGCCCCAATACCCACCGTAGATCGGCTGACTGCTGTGCGGCATGAACGCTCCCTGTCGAACGTTGATTTGCCGTCATTCTGAACCGCCAGTGGCTCAAATAGCGAGCCACTGCGTCCTCGGTGTTTACCCCTGGCGCGGGGTTCGGGCCGATGGGTCTGTGCGGCCTGTCGATGTCCTCAAGCCGGCAAGAACCCCTCGATCGACAAATACCGCTCGCCGGTGTCGTAGTTGAAGCCCAGCACCCGCGCGCCTGCGCCCAGCTCGGGCAGCTTCTGCGCAATGGCCGCCAGCGTGGCGCCGCTGGAAATGCCCACCAGGATGCCCTCTTCACGCGCTGAGCGCCGCGCCATTTCGCGCGCGGCTTCAGCGTCTACCTGGATCACGCCGTCGAGCAGCGCGGTGTGCAGGTTGGCCGGGACAAAACCCGCGCCGATGCCTTGGATCGGGTGCGGTGCCGGTTGTCCGCCCGAGATCACCGGCGAGGCTGCGGGCTCGACCGCAAACACCTTCAGCCCGGGCCAGCGCGCCTTCAGCACCTGGGCGCAGCCGGTCAAATGCCCGCCGGTGCCCACGCCAGTGATCAGCGCGTCCAGCCCGTCAGGGAAGTCGGCCGCAATCTCCTCGGCCGTGGTGCGCGCATGCACCGCGATGTTGGCCGGGTTCTCAAACTGCTGGGGCATCCAGGCGCCGGGGGTGGCGGCCACCAGCTCCTGGGCCCGGGCTATCGAGCCTTTCATGCCTTTTTCGCGCGGTGTCAGATCAAAACTGGCACCGTAGGCCAGCATCAGCCGGCGGCGCTCGATGCTCATGCTGTCGGGCATCACCAGCACCAGCTTGTAGCCCTTGACGGCGGCCACCATCGCCAGGCCGATGCCGGTGTTGCCGGAGGTCGGCTCGATGATGGTGCCGCCGGGTTGCAGTGCGCCGCTGGCTTCGGCGGCCTCGACCATGGCCAGCGCGATGCGGTCTTTGATCGAGCCGCCCGGGTTGCTGCGCTCGCTCTTGATCCAGACCTCGGCGCCCGGCGTGCCGGCAAACAGCCGGTTGATCCGGATGTGCGGGGTGTGGCCGATGGTGGCAAGGATGTTGGCAGCTTTCATGGGTCGGTCTCCTGGCAGCGGTGGGGGGAATCGAACAAGCCCGATAATCGCACGGTGAAGTGGGCTAGACCGCCGCTGGGGAAATCATCGAAAGGTGGCCTTGGAGGAAGGTCCGGACTGCACAGGGCGGCGTAGCAGTTAACGGCTGTCCACCGTGAGGTGAGGATCAGAGCAACAGAGACGAGCCGATTCAGTTCGGGTGCAACGGGCAATCTCTACGCGCAGCAACACCGAATAGGCACACGTCGAGCGGCGCGGATCCGTCCGCGCTCAACAGAACCCCGGCCCGGGGCGAGTGTGCGGGTAGGTGGCATCGAGCCGGTGGGGTGACTCCCGGCCCAGAGGAATGGCGGTCACGGCGCCCGTGCTTCGCAAGAGGCGCAGGCGCTGCACAGAATCCGGCCTATCGGCCCACTTCACACTAATTTGACGATGGCGGGCCCCTCCAGCCCGCACTCCTTTTTGCGACCCGGCAATCTGACAGCCTTGGCGCCGGCAGCGGGCGGGCCGATTGCCGTCTGATGGCCGACCGATTGCTCTTTTACCGACCCGATGAACCCCAACGCACAACAACTCTGGCGCCACCCGCGCTGGGCCCTGGCCATGCTGCTGGCCTGCCTGGGCACACTGGGGCCGTTTTCGATCGACACCTACCTGCCGGCGTTCTCCGGCATCGCTGCGTCGCTGGGGGCCACACCGGCCCAGATGCAGCAGACGCTGTCGGCCTATCTGTTCGGCTTTGCGCTGATGAACCTGTTCCACGGCGCGCTGTCCGACAGCTTTGGCCGCAGGCCGGTGGTGCTGATCGGGCTGGCGCTTTTCACGCTGGCCACGCTCGGCTGTGCGCTGAGCCAGACGATTGCTCAACTGGTCTTTTTCCGGGCGCTGCAAGGCATGTCGGCGGGTGCGGGTGTGGTGGTTTCGCGCGCCATCATCCGCGACATGTGCCCGCCCGATGAGGCCCAGCGGCTGATGTCGCAAGTGACGATTTTTTTTGGCGTGGCGCCCGCCATCGCGCCGGTGCTGGGTGGGTTCTTGTTTGTGCACCTGGGCTGGCATTCGATCTTCTGGCTGCTGGTGGGGGTGGGCGTGCTGCTGCTCGGCATCAACCTGCGCTTTTTGCCCGAGACCCTGCATGTCGATGACCGCCAATCGTTCGCCCCGGGTCCGCTGCTGCGGGCTTACGCCGAACTGGTGCGCAACCCACGTTTTGTGCTGCTGGTGTTTGCCAGCGGCGTGCCCTTCAACGGCATGTTCTTGTACGTGCTGTCGGCCCCCGAATGGCTGGGCACGCACCTGGGCCTGGGGCCGACCCAGTTTTTCTGGTTCTTCGGCCTGACCATCGGCGGCATCATGGCCGGCGCGTTTGTCAGCGGCCGGCTGGCTGGCCGCATGCCGCCCAAGCGCCAGATCCGCTACGGCTTTTCAATCATGCTGTTGATGTCGCTGCTCAACGTGGTGCTCAACCTGCTGTTCAAGCCGCATGTGGCCTGGGCCTTGCTGCCGGTGGGGCTGTTTGCGTTTGGCTGGGCGCTGATGGTGCCGGTGGTCACGCTGATGGTGCTGGACCTGGCGCCCGACCGGCGCGGCATGGCCTCGTCGCTGCAGGCCTGCGTGGGCAGCGCGGCCAATGGCCTGGTGGCGGGCGTGGTGGCGCCGCTGGTGATGCACTCGACGGTGGCGCTTTCGCTGGCGTCGTTCGGTTTGATGTCGGTGGGCATGGTGGCCTGGCTCTGGGTCAGGCGGCTGCCGGCCTGAGCGCCTGTTCGGCAGCTGACCCCGCGTTGCGCTGAGTTGTTGCCCGCAGCCGGCCGCCCTCAAGCTGGCAAGCGGGTGGCCCTCAAGCTGGCAAGCGGGCGGCCGATACCGACGGTGTACAGGCCCGCAACTGCGTAGGGCCTCGGACCTCAGCCGCGAGCCCCTTGCCATGCCCAACACTGCCTGCCGATCCCTGAACTGCACGCCGGACCGCCCCCTTGGCCCCCGCAAACCCCGGCTGAAGTGCAGGGTGGCGCTGGCAGGGGCGCTGGCAGCAGCACTGTGGGCCGGCGCGCCAGCCTGGGCTTCAGACGATCACGCAGCGCCAGCCCAGGCTGCCAAGCCAGTGCCCAAGGCGGTAGCTGCTGCGGTGCCTTCGGCCGCCGCCGACCCGATGGACAGCTTGCGCGAAAAGTTGGCCGCCAAGCTGGGTGCGGCCAGGGCGCCCGAGGCGGCGTCGCCTTACGTGGTGCGGGTGGTGTCAAAGTCGGGCGAAGCCGCGCACGGTACGGCCACCGGCGATGCGGCCAAGCCTGCTGGCAACGGTAGCGCGCCCAAGCCGGCCAAAGCCCGTGCCGCAGCCCCGCCCGCCATACCCGATGGCCACGCTGCGCACTGGGGCTACGGCGGCGCCGGCGGCCCCGAGCAGTGGGGCGCGATGAAGTCCGAGTTCTCCACCTGCGCCACCGGCACCCGGCAAAGCCCGATCGACATCCGCAGTGGGGTGCGGGTAGACCTGGAGCCGATCCAGTTCGACTACCGGCCGTCGGGTTTTCGGGTGGTCGACAACGGCCACACCATCCAGGTCAATGTGGGTGGCGGCAACTCGATCGAGGTGCAGGGCCGGCGCTACGATCTGGTTCAGTTCCACTTTCACCGGCCGTCCGAGGAGCGCATCGACGGCCGCCAGTTCGACATGGTGGCGCACCTGGTGCACAAGGACCCCGAGGGCCGGCTCGCCGTGGTGGCGGTGCTGCTCGACCGCGGCAGCGCGCACCCGCTGGTGCAGACCATCTGGAACAACCTGCCGCTCGAAAAAGGCGAGGAGGTGGCAGCCAAGTCCGCGCTCGACATGAACCACCTGCTGCCGGCCGACCGCCGCTACTTCACCTACATGGGCTCGTTGACCACCCCGCCGTGCAGCGAGGGTGTGCTGTGGATGGTGATGCAGCAGCCGGTGCCCATCGCCACCGACCAGATCAACGTCTTCTCGCGGCTCTACCCGATGAACGCGCGGCCGATCCAGTCAGCGGCGGGCCGGCTGATCAAGCAGTCGAACTGAGGGGCAGCCACGCCCGCGCCGGAGGGCGCCGGCGCTCAGTGCCACATTCAGTGCCACATTCATCAGTGCCGCCAGACGATGAGGGCCAGCACCAGCGCCGCCATCCAGGCGGTTTCGATCACGATCAGGGCAATCGGCTGCCAACCCGCCCGGGTCAGTTGCATGAAGCTGGTCTTCATGCCGAGCGCGGCGATGGCCACCACCAGGCAGGCCCGCGACACCCAGCCCAGGCCTTGCTGCACCGAGGGCGCCAGCGCGCCGCTGGAATTGAGCGCCACCATCGCCGCAAACAACCACAAGAACCAGGGCACCAGCGCCTGCCTGGCAGCGCCCGGCAAGCCGTTGGCGGCGGCAGCCTGTTCGCGGGCGCTCTTGAACGCAATCGACGCCACCAGCACCACGGCAGCCAGCATCGCCACCCGGAAGAGTTTGACGATGGTGGCGGTGTCCCCCGCCTCAGACCCCAGGGTGTAGCCCGCGCCCACCACCTGCGCCACATCGTGGATGGTGCCGCCGATGAACAGGCCGGCCATCTGCGGGCTGAAGTCCAGCAGCCGCGCAATCAACGGGTAGGCCACCATCGCCACCGTCGACAGCACGGTGACGGTGATCACCACCATCAGTGTGAAGCGGTCGTGGTGTTTGTCCCTGGGCAGCACGGCGGCGATGGCCAGCGCCGCCGATGCGCCGCAAATGGCCACGGCGCCACCCGACAACATGCCCTGGGCCCGCGTCAAGCCCAGCCGGCGCGCCAGCAACAGGCCGCAAGCCAGCGTGGTGATGACGGCCGCCACCACGGTGAGCGCGGTGAACCAGCCCAGGCCGGCGATCTGCATCGCCGTGATGCGGGCGCCCAGCAGGCCCACGCCCAGCCGCAGCACCTGGCGGGCGCAGAACTCGATGCCGGGCTGAGTCCGCGCTTCGTGGCTCAGGTAGTTGAAGGCGACGCCGAAAAACAGCGCATACAGCATCTGCGGCCCGCCGTGCAATTGCGCCACAAAGGTGGCGGCCAAGGCCACCACGGCGGCCAGACCGCTGCCCGGCAACAAGCGGCCCAGCGCCCGTGCACCGCCCAGGCTGCGGGCCCTCATGCCCGGCGCGACAGGGTGTGCACGTACTCGTGCAGGGCGGTGTGCACGGTTGACACCCGGTACTCCACCGGCTTGTCACCAAAGCTCAGCGCGGTACGGCGCACCTGCATCACCGGCGTGCCGGGCGGCAGGCCCAGCACCCGGGCGACGGCGGGGTCGGCGGCCACGGCGCGGGCCCGCTCCTGCGCCCGTACCACGGTGATGGCGAACTCCGACTGGTAGAGCTGGTAGATCGTGCCGGAGCGGCCGCGCAGGCGTTGCTCGGTCAAGCCCTTGAACAAGCCCAGCGGCAGCGTGATCTGGTCATGCACCACCGGCCGACCCTGCAGTTGCAGCCGGTTGTCAAAGCGCAGCACCGGCTCGCCGGGTTTCAGGCCCAGGGCCTCGGCGGCGGCTTCGTCATCCAGCCGCGCCTGCGCAAAGCCCAGCAGTTCAACCTGCGGCACCTCGCTCAGGCCATCGCTGCGCTCGACATGGAAAAACTGGAACAGAAAGCGGTCCACGTTGTGGGTGGCCACAAAAGTGCCGCGACCCTGGCGGCGCACCAGGATGTGCTCGGCCACCAACTCGTCGACCGCGTGGCGCAGCGTGCCCACCGAGATGCCGAGCGCGCTGGCCAGTACCGCCTCGCTGGGCAGCGCCTCGCCGGGCGGCAACTGGCCGCTTTCGATCTCTCGCAGCAGCGCCCGCTTGGCGCTGCGGAACAGCGGCATGCCGGTGGTTTGCGGCTCGATCGGGCGAAACAGCGGTGCAGCGGCCCGTGACCTGGCCCGGCTGGCGGGCGGTCGGCTTTGGGGTGCGGGCGGTGGCATGGGGCGCGATTTTGCGGCCCGCCAGCATTCATGCAAGTCATATGAATGACTTGGTTGACAGCACGGGACGGCGCACCGAGCATGCGGCCCATTCTTTTCAAGCCCAACCCAAGCCCAGGAGCAGCCCAGGATGAATCACTTTGTTTTGCATGACGCCCACGACACCGTGGCGGTGGTGGTGGTCGAAGGCGTGACGGCCGGCATGACGCTGAACGGCTGGATCATGGACGAGGACCGGATGATGACGATCGAGGCCCGCCAGGACATCCCGATCGGTCACAAGGTGGCGCTCAAAGCCATGGCCACTGGCGACACGGTCATCAAGTACGGCATCGACATGGGCAAGGTCGTGGCGCCGATCCAGGCGGGCGAGCATGCCCATGTGCACAACATCAAGACCAAGCGCTGGTGAAGCCTCCCACCCCCGAAGCGGCTGTCGCCGCTCCCCCTCAAGGGGGTAGCCCCAACGGCCGGCAGGGCTTCACCCACCCCGGCAGCGGCTACGCCGCTCCCCCTCAAGGGGGCAGCCCCAACGGCCGGGCTACGCCCGATCCGTGGGGCTTGCTTGACGGGCGTGCCGTGGTTGTCCCCTCACGATTCATTGCTTGACTATTGGAAATTTGTATGAACCTCGTATCGAAAGACACCACCTTCTTGGGCTACCGCCGCGAGAACGGCCGCGTCGGTGTGCGCAACCACGTCATCATCTTGCCGCTGGACGACCTGTCCAACGCCGCCGCCGAAGCGGTTGCGCACAACATCAAGGGGGTGATGGCGATCCCGCACCCCTACGGCCGGCTGCAATTTGGTGCTGACCTCGACCTGCACTTTCGCACCCTGATTGGCGCTGGCTGCAACCCCAACGTGGCGGCGGTGGTGGTGATCGGCATCGAGGACAGCTGGACCCAGAAGGTGGTTGAAGGCATCAAGGCCACCGGCAAGCCGGTGGTCGGCTTTGGCATTGAACAGCACGGCGACCACGAGACGATCATGCAGGCCAGCAAGGCAGCGCGAGAGTATTCGCAATGGGCCAGCGAGAAGCAGCGCGAGGTCTGCCCGATCCACGAACTGTGGGTCAGCACCAAGTGCGGCGAGAGCGACACCACCAGCGGTTGCGGTGCCAACCCGACGGTGGGCGATGCGTTTGACAAGCTGCATGCGCTGGGCAGCACCCTGTGTTTTGGCGAGACCACCGAGCTGACCGGCGGCGAGCACATCGTGGCCGCACGCTGCGCCACCGATGCGGTGCGTGAGCAGTTCATGTTCATGTTCAACCGCTACCAGGACGTGATCAACCGCCACAAGACGAGCGATTTGTCCGACAGCCAGCCGACCAAGGGCAACATCGCCGGCGGCCTGACGACGATCGAGGAAAAGGCGCTGGGCAATATCCAGAAGATCGGCAAGCAATGCACGGTGGACGGCGTGATCGACAAGGCCGAGCAGCCCACCCACCCGGGCCTGTGGTTCATGGACTCCTCGTCGGCCGCCGCCGAGATGGTGACGCTGTGCGCCGCCTCGGGTTTTGTCGTGCACTTCTTCCCCACCGGCCAGGGCAATGTGATTGGCAACGCCATCGTGCCGGTGATCAAGCTCTGCGCCAACCCGCGCACCGTGCGCACGATGAGCGAGCACATCGACGTGGACGTGACCGGCCTGCTGCAGCGCGAGATCACGCTCGACCAGGCGGGCGACCAGGCACTCGAATCGATGCTGCGCACCGCCAACGGCCGCCTGACTGCGGCCGAGGCCCTGGGCCACCGCGAGTTTGTGCTGACGCGGCTGTACGAAAGCGCCTGATGCGTGGGCCGCTGCCGCGCCGCCGGGTGCTGCTTTTGACTTGCGGCTTGCTGCTGGCCTGGGCCGGCGGCGTGCAGGCCCAGGCCGACTACCCGACCCGGCCCGTCACCTTTGTCGTGCCCTACCCACCCGGCGGCGCGGCCGACGTGTTTGCGCGGCAGCTGGCCACCGAGTTGGCCAAGCGGCTGGGCCAGGCCGTGGTGGTGGACAACCGGGCCGGCGCCAATGGCAACCTGGGCTCGGCCGCAGTGGTCAAGGCGCCGGCTGACGGCTACACGCTGTTGCTGGGCACGGCCAGCACGGTGGCCATCAACCCGCACCTGTACGGCAAGAACATGCCCTACGACCCGATCAGGGATTTGCAGGCGGTGTCAGCCACCCACTCGATGGCCAACGTGCTGGTGGTCAACGCTGCGTCGCCGTTCCACAGCGTGCACGACGTCATCGCTGCCGCCAAAGCCAAGCCGGGCGCGCTGGCCTACGCCTCGGCCGGCGTGGGCAACACCATGCACCTGGCGGGTGAGCAGTTCCGCATGCAGGCCGGCATCGACCTGCTGCACGTGCCCTACAAAGGCGGTCCGCCGGCCCTGAACGACGTGCTGGCCGGGCAGGTGCCGATGATGTTCAACAACCTGCCCGCCGTGGTGCCGATGGTGCGCAGCGGCAAGCTGCGCGCGCTGGCGGTGGCCACGCCGCAACGCTCGCGCCTGCTGCCCGACGTGCCCACGATGGACGAGGCCGGTCTGCCGGGCTACGTGTCCACGGTGTGGAACGGTGTGTTCGTGCGCAGCGGCACACCGCGCCCGATCGTGGACCGGCTCAACCGCGAGATCGTGGCGGTGCTGCAAGGCACCGAGATGCGCCGCTCGCTCGAAGACCAGGGCTTCGATGTGATCCCGTCCAGCCCCGAGCAGCTGTCGGCCCTGGTGCGTGCCGAGACGCCGCGTTGGGCGGCGGTTGTCAAGCAGTCGGGCGCCACCGCCGACTGATCACCCCTTCAATCTCCTTTGGCAAGCGAGCCGCGATGCGCATCCTGATCACCGAATTCATGGACAAACGCGCCGTGGCGCGACTGCAGGCCGCCCACGACGTGCTCTACGACCCGCAACTGGTGGACGACGCGCCGCGCCTGGCCGCCGAGGCCGCTGGCGCCGACGTGATCATCGTGCGCAATCGCACCCAGGTGCGCGGCGCGCTGCTGGCCGCGCTGACCCGCTGCAGCGTGGTGGGCCGGCTGGGTGTGGGGCTTGACAACATCGACCTGCCGGCCTGCCAGGCGCGCGGCATGCGGGTGATACCGGCCACCGGCGCCAATGCGCTGAGCGTGGCCGAATACGTGATCGCCACCGCGATGCTGCTGTTGCGCGGCACCTATGTTTCAACAACCGCAGTGGCCGGCGGGCAGTGGCCGCGCAATGCCTTGTCCAACGGGCGCGAAATTGCCGGCAAGACGCTGGGCCTGATCGGTTTTGGCTCGATCGGCCAGCTCACCGCCAGGATGGGCCGGGCGCTGGGCATGACCGTGGTGGCCTTCGATGCGATGATGGACGACGACCACCCCGCCTTTTCCCAGGGCGGCGCACGCTTCGTCGGGCTCGATGAACTGGTGGCGATGAGCGACGTGGTCAGCCTGCACGTGCCGCTGGTCGACAGCACACGCGGTTTGTTTGGCGCGGCCCGCATCGCGGCGATGAAGCCAGGCGCGGTGCTGATCAACACCGCCCGCGGCGGCATCATCGACGAGCTGGCATTGGCGGCTGCGCTGCGATCCGGCGCGCTGGGCGGTGCGGCCATCGACGTGTTCGGCACCGAGCCGCTGCCCGCATCGCCCCATTTCGACGGCTGCCCGAACCTGATCCTGACGCCGCACGTGGCGGGCGTGACGGCCGAGGCCAACGAGCGTGTCAGCTTCCTGATCGCCGACGCAGTGCTGGAGGCCTTGGCATGAAGCTGCCGATCCCGGAAGTCCGGGCGCTGGTCAGCGCCGCGCTGCAGCGCGCCGGTGCCAACCCTGCGATGGCCGAGGCCACGGCCAGCGCGCTGGTGCTGGCGGAGGCGCAAGGCCTGGGCTCGCATGGTCTGAGCCGGGTGGGCCAGTACAGCACCCACTTGCGCAACGGCCGGGCCAACGGTGCAGCCGTGCCGCAGGTGCTGCGCCGCAAGGGCGGCGCGCTGGTGGTCGATGCCGGCGAGGGGCTGGCCTTTGCCGCCTGCACGCTGGCGGTGACCGAGGCCATTGCCGCCGCGCGAGAGCACGGCATCGCGCTGGCCGGCGTGGCGCGCAGCCACCACTGCGGCGTGGTGGTCGATCACCTGCGCGCCGTGGCTGCGGCCGGCATGGTCGGCCTGGGTTTTGCCAACTCGCCGGCGGCGATGCCAGCGGCGGGTGGCCGGCATCCGGTCTTTGGCACCAACCCGGTGGCGGCGGTGTTTCCCAGGCGCGGCCAAGACCCGTTGATGATCGACCTGAGCCTGTCCGAGGTGGCGCGCGGCAAGGTGATGGTGGCGGCCAAGAAGGGCGAGGCTATCCCGCTGGGCTGGGCGCTCGATGCCGACGGCCAGCCCACCACCGATGCCCAGGCGGCGCTGGCCGGCTCGATGCTGCCGATCGGTGCGGCCACCTCGCCCAAGGGCGCGATGCTGGCGCTGGTGGTCGAGTTGCTGGTCACCGCGCTGATCGGCGGCCGCTATGGCTTCGAGGCGTCGAGCTTTTTTGTCGACGAGGGCAACCGCCCGGGCCTCGGCCAGGCCTTCATCGTGATCGACCCCGGCGCGCTGGCGGGCAGCGATGGCTTTTTCGACCGCATCGAGGTGTTGCTGGCCGAGATGCTGCAAGACGACGGTGTGCGCCTGCCCGGCGCCCGCCGCGAGGCCTTGCGCCGGCGTGCCGAGGCCGACGGCCTGGAGGTGGCAGACACCTTGCTGGCGGCCTGGCGAGGCGCCTGACCCGGCCCATGCCGGCGGCTTGCCGGGCTTGTTTCATGCCGCAGCTGGCGCACCGCCTGCCCGTCCCGGCTGGGCGACACTGCAAATCAACTCACCTGGAGATCTGAATGCAACGACGTCAATGGATGGGCTGGGCGGCAGCCGGCGCGCTGGCCGGGGTGCAGCCGGCACGGGCCCAGGCCGACTACCCCAAGCCGGGCAGCACGCTGCGCTACATCGTGCCGTTTCCGCCTGGGGGCCTGACCGACGTGATGGCGCGTCTGGTGGGCCAGCAACTCGGCCAGCGCTGGGGCATTACCGTGGTGATCGACAACAAGCCCGGCAACGGCGGCCAGATCGGCGCCGACGCCGCCGCCAAGGCGCCAGGCGACGGCTACAACCTGCTGGCCATCACCCTGACCCACGCCGCCAACGTGACGCTGTTCAAGGGCAAGGCGCCCTACGATTTGCAGCGCGACTTGAAGCCGGTGGCCTTGCTGGCCGGCTCGCCGATGCTGGTGGTGGTGCCGGCCGCCAGCCCGATCAAGGACTTCAAGGATCTGGTGGCCCAGGCCAGACTGCGCAAGCTCAACGCCGGCTCCTCGGGCAATGGCACGCCGCCGCATCTGACGCTGGAGCTGTTTGGCGACCTGCTCAAGGCCGACATCCAGCACATCCCCTACAAAGGCGGCGCGCCCAGCATGACCGACCTGATCGGCGGCCAGCTCGACGTGATCTTCTCCAACATGCCCGAGAGCATCGTGCATGTGAAGTCCGGCAAATTGCGGGCGCTCGCCATTGCCAGCGCCGCCCGCCACCCGCTGGTGCCCGAGGTGCCCACCACTGCCGAGCTTGGCATGCCGCAACTGGCGGTGGAAAACTGGACCGCGATCCTGGCGCCCTCGGCCACACCGGACGCGGTGGTGGCCAAGATCGGCGCCGAAGTGCTGAGCATCATGGCCGGTGCCGAGATCAACGAGCGGGCGCGCACCCAGGGCTTCCGGGTCGATGCGCGGGGGCCCAGGGAGTTTGCGCCGTTTTTGAAGGACGAGATCGACCGCTGGGCGCGCATCATCACGGCGGCCAAGATCCAGGCCGATTGACCCGCTGATGGGCTGACTGACGGGCTGACTGACGGGCTGACTGACGGCCTGACTGACGACCTGACTGACGGGTCGGCAGCGGCCGCTGCCGGGTCAAGTCTTGGCGAGCGGATGCGCCAGCGTACTGCCTCGCACGATCAATTGCCAAGGCAGCGCCTGCCCGACTGGCGCGCTGCCGCTCTGCAACGCCGCCAGCAGCGCCTGCGCAGTGGCCCAGCCAATCTGCTGGCTCGGCGGATGCACGGTCGACAAGGCCGGCTGCAGTTGTCGGCCGACCGGAAAGTCGCCAAAGCCCAGCACCGCCAGATCCTGCGGCACCCGCAGGCCCTGGGCCTGGGCCTGCATCAACAAGCCGCAGGCCAGGTGGTCGTTGGCGCAGGCCACGGCGCTGGGCCGACCGGGCAGGGCGGTGTTGCCCGGCACGGAGTTGCCTGTGGAGCTCGCATCCGGACCTGCGGACAGCAACTCGCGCAAAGCCTGCCGGCCAGCATCGAAGGGGTCGCCCTTGGCAGCGCGTTGCAGCCGGATGCTCGCGCCGGCGCGCCGCGCCTCGTCGGCAAACGCAGCGCCGCGCTCGTGGGCGCGGAAGTCGGTGTCCACGCCGCTGTCGACATAGGCCAGCGCGCGGTGGCCGGCGGCCAGCAGGTGCCGGGCCATCGCCCGGCCGACCTGGGCATGGTTGAAGCCGATCTGGGCAAACGGCGAGGCCTCGTCGAGCTGGTAGTCCCACACCTCCACCACCGGTGTGCCAGCGGCATGGGCATCGGCCATCAGGCGGCGGGTACCGTCGGTGTGGTGGCGGCCGGTGACCACCAGGCCCAGCGGTGCCCAGCCCAGCAGCGCGCGCAACTGTTCTTCCTCGCGCTCGGGCGAGTAGCCGGTCGAGGCCAGCAGCAACTCATGGCCGGCGGCCTGCAGCGCCTCGCTCAGCGCCTGCACGGTTTCACCAAAGATCGAATGGCTCAGGTTGGGGATCAGCGCGGCCACGATGTTGCTGCGGCCGCTGGCCAGCAGGCCCGCTTGTTTGTTGGGCACGTAGCCGGTGCTGGCGAGTGCAGCGCGGATGCGTTCGGCGGTGGCCGCCGCCACCTTGGCAGGTTCCCGCAGGTAGCGCGACACGGTGACCTTGGTCACCTCGGCCACGCGGGCCACATCGGCCAGCGTGGCGCGGCCATGGCCGCGGCGGCTGCGGCGCGGGGGGGGCGTGTCGTCAACAGCCATCGGCGGGGGCGGGGCGGTCCGGGTTCATGGCGTTTCTCGGGTTTGTCTGAATGGACTCGGATTTTCTGCTGTCGTAATGTTAGCGGTAACACTTGTCAAGATCATGAGCAACAACCCCGAGCATCCCCACCGCAAGACCCTAGCCGACTTGCGCAGCCGGCGCTGGTTTGCCGATACCGGCATGCGCGGCTTTGCGCACCGCCAGCGCATGCAGCAAATGGGACTGCGCCGCGACGACCTGATGTCCCGGCCGGTGATCGCCATCATCAACACCTGGAGCGACCTGTCGCCCTGCCATGCCCACCTGCGCGAGCGCGCCGAGTCGGTCAAGCGCGGGGTGTTGCTGGCTGGTGGCCTGCCGCTGGAACTGCCCGCGATGAGCCTGGGCGAGGTGATGGTCAAACCCACCACCATGCTGTACCGCAACTTTTTGGCGATGGAGGTCGAAGAGCTGCTGCGCAGCCACCCGATCGACGGTGCGGTGTTGCTGGGCGGCTGCGACAAGACCACCCCGGGCACGGTGATGGGCGCAATCAGCATGGGCGTGCCGGCGATCTTTTGCCCGGCCGGCCCGATGCTCAATGACCGCCAGGTGCAAGGCGGCATCACCCGCCAGATCGGCGCCGGCACCCACACCCGCATGTTCTGGGACGAGTTGCAGGCCGGCCGCATCGGCGCCGATGACTGGGTGGCGTTGGAGGCCAAAATGACCCGCTCGCCCGGCACCTGCAACACCATGGGCACGGCCAGCACGATGACTGCGCTGGTCGAGGCGCTCGGTCTGGCGCTGCCCGGCAGCAGCTCGATCCCGGCGATGGACGCCGCGCACCCGCGCATGGCCACCGATTGCGGTGAGCGCATCGTGGCCATGGTCTGGGACGACCTGACGCCGCAGCGCTTGCTGACTCGCGCTGCGTTTCTCAACGCCGCAGCGGTACAGATGGCGCTGGGCGGCAGCACCAACGCCGCGGTACACCTGATCGCGATGGCCAGACGCGCGGGGGTTGATCTGGTGCTGGACGACCTGGATGCGATGGCCCGCCGGGTACCGGTGCTGGCCAACCTGTTCCCCAGCGGCGACCGGCTGATGGAGGATTTTTTCTACGCCGGTGGCCTGCCCGCGCTGATGAGCCGCATCAGCGCGATGTTGTCGCTGGACGAGCTCACCGTCACCGGCCAGACACTGGGCCAGAACATCGCTGCAGCGGTGGTGCACGATGCCGAGGTGATCCGCCCGCTCGACCGCCCGGTCAGCGCCAGTGGCGCGCTGGCCGTTCTGCGCGGCAACCTGGCACCTGATGGCGCGGTGATGAAGGCCAGTGCTGCGGCGCCGCGCTTCTTCCGTCACCAGGGCCGGGCGCTGGTGTTTGATTCACCGGCCGAAATGAACGCCGCCTGTGCCGACCCCGCGCTCGATGTGGATGAAGACACCGTGCTGGTGCTGCGCAACGCCGGCCCGGTGGGTGCGCCGGGCATGCCCGAGTGGGGCAACCTGCCGATCCCAAAGAAGCTGCTGGCGCTGGGTGTGCGCGACATGCTGCGCCTGTCGGATGCCCGCATGAGCGGCACCCACTACGGCAGCTGCGTGCTGCACATTTGCCCCGAGGCGGCGGTGGGCGGCCCGCTGGCGCTGGTGCAAAACGGCGACCTGATCTCGCTCGATCTGGGCGCCCGCACGCTGACGCTGGCGGTCGATGACACCGAGCTGGCCCGCCGCCGCACGGCCTGGCAGCCGCCGCCGCGCCCGGTTACCCGAGGCTACACCCGGCTCTACCAGGAGCATGTGACGCAGGCCCACGAGGGCTGTGATTTTGATTTTTTGCAGGGCTCGGCGACATCACCCGAGCCGGTGATTTTTTGACCGACAGCTGCGCGAGGCCCCGTCTGCGCAGCGCTTGAGCTTGCTTGTTTTTTCACAATTGCCCAGGGACCGGTCCACCGAGACTGGCCGGGTTGATGGCACAAACCCCAGGAGACAGCCATGAATCGCTCGCCCTTTCGCCTCCACACCCTGACGCTCGCCGCGCTGGCCTCTATGGCCTCGATCACCGGCCTGGCCCAGGCCCAGCCCTCCACCGCCGCCAAGCCCGATGACGGCACGGTGCAAGAGGTCACCGTCACCGCCACGCGCCGCGCCGAGCCGCTGCAAAAGGTGCCGGTCGCCGTGTCGGTGATCGGTGGCGAGGACCTGGAGCGCGCCAACCGCAACACCCTGGGCGCGGTGGCCAGCCAAGTGCCTAGCGTCAACTTCCGCACCAACGCGTCGAACAAGGACACCACGCTGTTCATCCGCGGCGTCGGCACGATCTCCACCTCGCCGGGTGTCGAGCCCACGGTATCGACGGTGGTCGACGGTGTGGTGCTGGCACGGCCGGGCCAGGCCACCATCGACCTGCTCGACGTTGACCGCATCGAGGTGCTGCGCGGCCCGCAGGGCACGCTGTTCGGCCGCAATGCCTCGGCCGGCGTGGTCAGCATCATCACCAAGGCGCCGAGCAAGGCGCTGGAGCGCTATGTCGATGTGTCGTATTTCAGCGGCAACGAGATGCGGCTGCGCGCTGGCATCTCGGGCGAACTGTCGCCGGGTGGCGCCCGGGGCTCGCTCACCGCGCTGGTCGGCAAGTTCGACGGCAATGTCAAAAACGTGTTCAACGGTGAAAACGTCAACGGCTACGATAAAAAGGGCCTGCGCGGCCGGCTGGAGTTTGATGCCAGCAGCAGCCTGAAGGTCTCGCTGGGTGCCGACTACCTCAGGTCGTCCGACACCGTGCCCACCGGCGTGGTGATCGCCACCAGCACGGTGGCCTTCCCCAGCGGCGCGGTGACCAGCAACCCGGCCTTTGCCGCTGCCCTGTCGCCGGTGGTGGCCAGCCTTGAAAACCGGCAGATCAACAGCAACTTCAAGACCCGGGTCAACGACACCAATGCCGGTGCCTCGCTGACGCTGGACTGGAAGCTGGGCACCGGCCACACGCTGAGCTCGATCACCGCCTACCGCACCTGGGACAACAACCAGTTCCAGGACGGCGACCGGCTGTCGGCAGTCACGGCCACCTATCCGCAGTCGCACGACACCGGAACCCTGAGCTTCAAGCAAGCCACCCAGGAGTTGCGTATCGCCTCCCAAGGCGGCGAAACCATCGACTATGTGGCCGGCCTGTTCTTGCTCAACAGCAAAAACGACGAGGTCTACCGCCGCGATGTGCGCCGCATCATCGCCGGCGCCAACCAGGACGACAACGGCGTGGCCGACTACGGCACCGAGACCAAGAGCGTTGCGGTGTTCGGCGAGGGCACGATGCGCTTCTCGCCGGCGCTGCGCGGCGTGCTGGGCCTGCGCTACACCAAGGACGATCTGGAGTTTCGGCATGCACGCGTGTCCAGCCAGGCGGCGGCCTTCCCGGGTGTGCAGCCGGCGGTGGCCAACACTGGCAGCACCAGCGCCAACGGCAGCACGGTGCGCATTGGGCCGCAGTACGACTTTGCGCCCAATGTCAGCGGCTATGCCACCTACTCCAAGGGCTACAAGGGGCCGGCCTTCAACGTGTTCTTCAACATGCTCAACCGCGACACGCTGGCCATTGCGCCTGAAACCTCAGACTCCTACGAGCTGGGCTTGAAGTCCACGCTGATGGACAACAAGCTGCGCCTGAACGTGGCCGTGTTCTCGACCAAGTACCAGAACTACCAGGCCAACTTCTTCGACCTGGTCTCGGGCGCGGTGGTCACCCGGCTGATCAACGCCGGTGACGTGTCCACCAAGGGGGTAGAGATCGATTTTGTCGCCCGACCGATGGCCGGGCTGACCGTGTCGGGTGCACTGGCCAACATCCAGGCCCGGATCGACAACTTCAACTGCCCGGTGGGCGCGGCGGCCAGCTGCCAGGTCAACGGCAAGCCGCTGCCGTACTCGCCCGACTGGAAGGCCTCGCTGCAGGGTGCTTACCGTTTCAACCTGGCCAACGGCATGGGTGTCGAATTTGGCACTGACTACACCTGGCAGAGCGAGGTGCAGTACGACATCGGCCAGTTCGCCGACACGATCCAGCCGGCCTACGGCATCTTGAACGCCACCGCGTCGCTGAGCAGCCCGAGCGGCTGGCGGGTGTCGTTCCTGGTCAAGAACCTGACCGACAAGTCTTACGCCTCCTTCTTGGGACGTGGCGGCGCGTTTGTCAACCGGGCGGTGCCGCGTGACGACCAGCGCTACTACGGTGTCAACCTGCGTTACGACTTCTGATCGCCGAGGCAGGAACGCAGCGATGAACCCGTTCAAGCAACTTCTCGATGACGCTGCCACCCATGTGCCGGTGGGCACCTGGCTGATGTCGGCCAGCCCGATCGTGGCCGAGGCCATCGGCCTGGCCGGTTTCGACTGGGCTGTGGTGGACATGGAGCATTCACCACTGGACCTGTCCACGGTGGTGCAGCTGCTGCAGGCGGTGGCCGGCACGCCGATGCTGCCAGTGCTGAGGGTGCCCTGGAACGACACCGTCACGATCAAGCGGGTGCTCGATGCCGGTGCCACCACGCTGCTGGTACCGTTTGTGCAAAACGCCGACGAAGCCCGGCGCGCGGTGGCCGCCACCCGCTACCCGCCCCAAGGCATCCGCGGCATGGCGGGCATGAGCCGGGGTTCACGCTTTGGCACCACGCCCAATTACCTGACCACCGCCAACGCAGGTCAATGCGTGATCCTGCAGCTCGAAACCCCGCAGGCGGTGGATGCGCTAGAGGCCATCGCTTCGGTCGAAGGGGTGGATGCGATCTTTCTCGGCCCGGCCGACTTGTCGGCGGCGATGGGCCATGTCGGCGAGTTGACCCACCCGGCGGTGATGGCGGTGCTGGCCGATGCGGTCAAGCGCTGCCATGCGCTGGGCAAGCCGGTGGGCATCGTCGGTGGCACCGCCGACGTGGTGGCGGCCTACCGGGCGATGGGGTTTGATTTTCTGGCGATTGCGTCCGACCTGGGGCTGTTGATGGGCGCGGCCAAGGCGGCGTCGGCGGCATTGCGGGCGCAGGCGGCATCCGGTGAATCCGGTGCATCTGGTGCATCCGGTGCCGGCGCACCGCCGTCCGCACCGACTGCAGGCTCATCCACCGGTTACTGAATGGCTGCCGTCGAACTCGCCGGCGTCGTCAAGCGTTACGACGCCAAGACGACCGTCATCCACGGCGTGGACCTGCAGATCCGGCACGGCGAGTTTGTCGTCTTCGTCGGGCCGTCGGGCTGCGGCAAGAGCACGCTGCTGCGCATGATCGCCGGGCTGGAGCCGATCACCGGCGGCACGGTGGCCATCGACGGCCAGGTGGTCAATGCGCTGCCACCGCGCCACCGCGACATCGCGATGGTGTTCCAGGACTACGCGCTGTATCCGCACAAGACATTGTTCGAGAACATGGCCTTCGGCCTGCGGCTGCGCGACACGCCCGAGGCCGAGATCCAGCGCCGGGTGATGGACGCCGCCCGCCTGCTGCACATCGATCACCTGCTCGACCGGCGGCCAGCGGCGCTGTCGGGCGGCCAACGCCAGCGGGTAGCGATAGGCCGGGCCATCGTGCGCCAGCCCAAGGTGTTCCTGTTCGACGAGCCGCTGTCCAACCTCGATGCCCAACTGCGCCACGAGATGCGGGTCGAGATCAAGCGCCTGCACCAGCGCCTGGGCGCCACCATCATCTACGTCACCCACGACCAGGTCGAGGCCATGACCCTGGCCGACCGGATTGCGGTGCTGTCGGCCGGTCGGCTGATGCAGTACGACACACCCGATGCGATCTACAACCGCCCGGCGGCGTTGTTCGTGGCCGGCTTTACCGGCGCGCCGCCTATGAACCTGGTGCCGGCCACCTTGGCCGCGCCCGACACGCTGGACCTGGGCGGCGTGCGCTTTGGCCTGCCTGCCGCGCTGGCCGCCCGCGCAGCCGGTGTGGCGGCCCTGAAGTTTGGCGTGCGGCCCGAAAACCTCAGCCTGCAACGCCTGAGCGACGACAGTGCTGAGCTCGATGCCGAGGTGCAACTGCTGGAGCCGCTGGGGGCCGAGACGCTGGTGAACTTTCGGGTGGGCGGCTGCGAGCTGACGGCCCGCTGCCCGGCCTCGTTCCGCGACAGCGCGGGCTGCCGCCGCACGCTGTACCTGCAGCCTGGGCAGATGCACTTGTTTGACGCTGGCACCGGGCTGGCGCTGTGAGGCCGTGCGTTGTAGCCTCGCCCACCCCGCTCTCCATTGATAACCGGAGCCGCCCATGACGCGCCGAGACCCGATGTCCATTTCCACCACCTGGCTCGCCGCCGCCGCCTTGCTGGCCGGCTTGTGCGCGCCAGGCGCGGCCTGGGCGCAGACCCAGTTGCGGGTGTTTTCAGGCGGCACCAACCAGCGCCCCGACCTGATGCGGGTGCTTTTCGACCAGTACCAGAAGCAAAACCCCGGCGTGACCATCACCATCGAGACGGGCGGCGCCACGTCCGAGTTGCAGCGCCAGTATCTCAGCACGGTGCTCAACGCCAAGGATGCCTCCATCGATTTGTACATGATCGACATCGTCAACCCGGCGCAATACTTTGGCGCCGGCTGGCTGGAGCCGCTCAACGCCTGGTTCGGCGAACCCGCCACCGCGCTCAAGCCCTACCTGCCGGTGTACGCCACCAGCAACGTGATAGCCGGCAAGATCGCCGCGATGCCGGCCTTTGCCGATGCGATGTTCATGTTCTACCGCAAAGACCTGCTGGCCAAGCACGGCGTGGCCGAGCCCAAGACCTGGGACGAGCTGAGCGCCGCTGCCAAGAAGATTCAGGCCGCCGAGCACAACCCCAACCTGCAGGGCTTGTCGATTCAGGGCGCACCGATCGAAGGCGCGGTCTGCACATTCTTGCTGCCCTACTGGGGTCAGGGCAAGGATTTCAACGATGCCGCCGGCAAGCTGACGCTCGACAAGCCTGCTGCCGTCAGGGGATTGACCCAGTGGCTGGCGATGGTGGACGCCGGCGTGATCAAGAAGAACGTGGCCGAGGTCAAGACGCCCGACACCGTTAACGAGTTCAAGGCCGGCCAGGTGGTGTTTGCGATCAACTGGACCTGGGCCTGGGACCGCTTCAAGGACGACAAGGACTCCACCGTGGCCGGCAAGGTGGGCGTGATGGCCATGCCCACCATGCCAGGCGGCAAAAGCGCCACCTGCGTGGGCGGCTGGCAATGGGCGATGAGCGCTTTCTCGAAACACAAGGCCGAGTCGGCCAAGCTGATCAAGTTTCTGGTCACGCCCGAGGCCAGCCGATTCCTGGCGGCCGAAGGCGCGCTGCTGCCCACCTACCCGGCGGTCTACACCGATGCCGAGGTGCTGAAAAACGTGCCCTGGTTCAAGGACGCGGCCGGTGTGGCGATGGCCGGCAAAAGCCGGCCGATGAGCCGTGACTACGGCCAGGTCAGCGACGTGATCCGCACCACCACCAGCGCGGTACTGGCCCGCACCAAGACGCCGGCCGAGGGCGTGGACGAGATCGACAGCCGCTTGCGGCGGGTGATGCGCTGATGGACCTGCCGGCCGAGCGTTTGCCGCCGAGCAGCAGCTTGTCTGGCAAGCTGCGTGACCCCAGCGAGCGCACGCTGGCCCTGCTGCTGCTGGCGCCGGCGTTTTTGTTGCTGGCGCTGATCGTGGTCTACCCGATCGGCAAGCTGCTGTGGAACAGCTTTTTTGACCTGAGGCTCTCAGGCGGTGGTGGTGCGGCCAAGTTTGTCGGCTGGGAGAACTATGCGCTGGTGCTCGAAGACAAGGCCTTCTGGAACGCTACCCAAAACACCGTGCTGATCACGCTGATCACCGTGCCGGGTGCGCTGGTGGTGGGGCTGGGGCTGGCGCTGCTGGCCAACCTGCCGTTCAAGCGCCAGTGGCCGGTGCGGCTGGCGCTGCTGCTGCCCTGGGCGCTGCCGCTGTCGTTTGTCGGGCTGATCTTTGCGTGGTTCTTTCACACCGAGTACGGCGTGATCAACGATGTGCTGCGCCGGCTGGGCTTGTCTGACTTGCGCGACCCGACGATGTGGCTGCTGAGCCCGACGCTGGCCTTTGCGGCCATCTGCGGCGCGATCATCTGGAAGACCAGCTCCTTCATGGCCCTGATCCTGCTGGCCGGCTTGCAGATGATCCCGAAGTCGCTGTATGAAGCCGCCGAGGTGGACGGCGCCTCGCGCTGGCAGCAGTTCTGCCAGATCACGCTGCCGATGCTGATGCCCTCGATCATCGTGGCGCTGATCTTTCGCACCATCACCGCGCTGCAGACCTTCGACATCCCGTACACCATGACCAAGGGCGGGCCCGGCGAGGCCACCGAGACGCTGGCGATGCTGATCCACAAGACCACCATCGAGTACCTCGACGTGGGCTACGGCTCGACGCTGGCGGTGTTCATGTTTGTGCTGTCGCTCGGCGTCACGGCGGTGTATTTGCGGCGCATCGGTCGCAATGCGGGCTAGAGCCTGAGGCCGCCATGTCACGCAACGATGCCCAATTCCCGCCCCTGGCCTGGTCGCCCCGGCTGCTGCGTGGCGTGGCTGCGGCGGCGGTGGTGATCAACGGCTTCTTCCCGGCGTTGTGGATCTTGCTCACTTCGCTCAAGACCGAGGCCGAACTGGTGGCCAAGCCGATCACCTGGTGGCCGCACCAGGCCACGCTGCAAAACTATGTGCAGGCCTTTACCGACCAGCCGCTGCTGCGCTACCTGGGCAACAGCGTGGCGGTGGCGCTGCTGGCCACCGTGTGCTCGCTGGTGGTGTCGGCCGGCGCGGCCTATGCCATTGCCCGGCTCAATTTGAAGCACCGCCAGCTGATCCTCACCTGCATCGTCGCGTCCAGCATGTTCCCGCTGGTCACGCTGCTGGTGCCGATCTTCGAGACCATGCGCACGCTGGGCCTGCTCAACACCTACACCGCGCTGGTGCTGCCCTACACCGTGCTGAACCTGCCGGTGTGCACGCTGGTGCTGGTGAGCTTTTTCCAGGCCATCCCCAAGGACCTGGAAAACGCCGCGATGATCGACGGCTGCACCCGGCTGGGCGCGCTCTGGCGGGTGGTGGTGCCGCTGGCGGCGCCGGGCGTGTTCACTGCGGGCATCCTGGCCTTTGTCAACGCCTGGGATGAATTCTTGCTGGCACTGAGCCTCAACGCCAGCGCCAGCATGCGCACGCTGCCGGTGGGCATCACGCTCTACCAGGGCGAATTCTCGTTCCCTTGGCCGATCATCTCGGCAGCGCTGATCGTGGCGATCGTGCCGATAGCGGTGCTGATCGCGCTGTTCCAGGAGCGGGTGGTCGGCGGCCTGACCCAGGGCGGCTTGAAGGGTTGACCGTGAACATCGAGGTTGCAGCATGAACGACAAGATCCGCTACGGCCTGATCGGCTGCGGCAGCATGGGCCGCGAGCACCTGCTCAACCTGCACGCGATGGGTGGCGCCGAGGTCACGGCGATTGCCGATCCGTACGCGCCCAGCCGGGATGCTGCGGCCCGGTTGTTGGACGGCTGGCAGCCGCAAATGTTCGAGCACCATGCCGACCTGCTGCAGAGCGGCCTGTGTGATGCACTGGTGATCGCCTCGCCCAACCACACCCACGCGGCCGTGCTGCGCGATGCGCTCACCACTGACCTGCCTATCCTGGTCGAAAAGCCGCTGGTCACCACCCTGGCCGACGGGCTGGACCTGCTGGCCCGCGCCCAAGGCCGCCGCGCCATCACCTGGGTGGCGCAGGAGTACCGCTACATGCCGCCGGTGGCCGAGATGATCCGGCTGGCCCATGCCGGCGAGGTGGGCCGCTTGCACCAGGTCGGCATCCGTGAACACCGTGAGCCGTTCTATCCCAAGGTCGGCGACTGGAACCGCTTCTCGGTCAACACCGGCGGCACGCTGGTTGAAAAATGCTGCCACTACTTCAACCTGATGGAGCTGATCCTGGGCGAGCGGGCGTTGCGGGTATTTGCCTCGGGTGGCCAGCGCGTCAACCACTTGGACGAGCGCTACGGCGGCCGCACGCCCGATATCCTCGACAGCGCCTTCGTGGTGGTGGAGTACCCCAGCGGCGCGCGCGCGATGCTTGACTTGTGCATGTTTGCCGAGAACACCGTGGACAACGAACACATCACCGTGATGGGCGACGAGGGCAAGCTCGAATCGCTGCTGCCATCGTTGACGCTGCGCGTCGGCCGGCGTGCCGACTGGGGCAAGCGTGAGGTCTGGGGCCAGGCCTCGGGCACCGGGCGCGGGGTGTCGGTTCGGCGGGTGTGGGACACCAACATCCGCTACGCCGGCCAGCACTTTGGCGCGTCCTACATCGAGCACCAGAAGTTTGCCCAGGCGCTGCGTAACGGCGCGCCGGCCGAAATTCCGCTGGACGAGGGCCTGCGTGCGGTGGCGGTGGGCCTGGCCGCGCACCGCAGCATTGACACCGGCCTGCCGGTGCTGCTGGCCGACCTGCTGCCCGAGGGCCTGCGCTGATGATCGATCGCCCCTACACCCGCTATGCCTCGCTGGCCGACAAGCTGGTGTTCATCTCGGGCGGCAGCTCGGGCATCGGGGCCGAGCTGGTGCGGGCGTTTGCCGGGCAGGGCGCCCGGGTGGCCTTTTGCGGCACCCGGGCGGGCGGTGGCCAGGCGCTGATCGACGAGGTGGTGGCCGCCGGCCACCCGGCACCCTGGTACGCCGCCTGCGATGTGCGTCACATCGCTGCCTACCAAGCCCTGCTGGCCCGGCTGATCAGCGAGCGGGGCCCCGTGCAGGTGCTGATCAACAACGCCGGCCGCGACGACCGCCACCGCATGGAGGACGTGACGCCCGAGTTCTGGGACGACCGGCTGGCGCTCAACCTGAAGCACTACTTTTTTGCGATCCAGGCGGTGGCGCCCGGCATGGCCCACGCCGGAGGCGGCGCGGTCATCAACATGGGCTCGGTCAGCTGGATGCGCGGCCGGCCCAATCTTGTGGGTTACACCACCGCCAAGGCCGGCATCCTGGGC
>JANYKR010000233.1 GCA_025358155.1 Betaproteobacteria bacterium | reverse complement strand
GGCAGGCCGCCCAGAAACAGGTCGGCCACCATCGGTGCCAGGGTGTCGTAGTCGAGTGCGCCCCCCGGCTGCAGCCAGGTGAACATCCAGTTGATCATGCCGAACAGCAGCATCGTCATCGGCGTGGCGAGCTGGGCCTGCGCCAGCTCGGGCCGCAGCCCGGTCACGGCCTGCGCAAAGCCGCGCACCACCGCGCGCTCCTGGTCGAGGATGCGTTCGCGGTCCGCCGGCTCCAGAAAGCGCACGTCCTCGGTCAGCACCCGGTGGGCATGCTGGGCACCGGCGTATTCTTCGACGATGCGGCGGATCAGCGTGCGCAGGCGCAGCTCAGGCGCCAGGTCTTGCGCCAGCACCTCGTCCACCAGCGCTCCGAGTTTGGCTACATGGCCCTCGGCGATGCTGACCAGCAGCGAGTACTTGTCGCGGTAGTAGTGGTAGAGCGTGGCCTTGGACAAACCACTCGCCTCGGCCACCTGGTTCATCGAGGTGGCGGGGTAGCCGCTTTGCGCAAACAGCGCCGCCGCCCGCACCAGGATCAGCTCCCGTTGCTCGTCGTAACCCGCTGCGCGTCCGCGTGCCATTTTTTGGGGTGAAGTCGGCAGACGCTCAGCGCTCGTCGAACGACAGCACCACATGCGGCGTCATCGGGTGCGCCTGGCAGGTCAGCACAAAACCGGCCGCGACCTCGTCCTTGGACAGCGCAAAGTTGCGCTCCATCCGCACATCGCCCTCCAGCACTTTGGCCCGGCAGGTGCCGCACACGCCCGAGGTGCAGGAGAACGGCACCTCCAGCCCGCCGGCGGATGCCGCGTCCAGGATGCTGGGCTGGTCACGGCTGAAGTCGATCTCACGGCGCAGGCCGTCGCGAATGATGACGATGCGGGCCCGCTCGGCGTCGCCAGGGCGGGCCTCGTGCACCACCGCGCCCACGGTCTGGTCGGCGGGTTGGCCCGAGATGCCCGTGACCGCTGCCACGACGCCGAAGCGCTCGATGTGGATGCGGTCTTCGGGCACACCGGCGGCCAGCAGCGCGGCCTCGGCCTCGTCGTTCATCTGGAACGGGCCGCAGACGTAGGCATGGGCGATGCCGGCCGCCGGCAGCACGCTGGCCAGCAGCTCGCCGATCTTGTCGCGGTTCATCAGGCCCATGCTCAGCGGCGAGTCGGTGTGTTCGTCGGAGAACACGTGCTGCAGCACCAGCCGGGTCATGTAGCGGTTTTTCAGGTCCTCGATTTCCTCCTTGAACATGGTCGAGCGCAGCGAGCGGTTGCCATAGACCAGTGTGAAGCGGCTGTGCGGCTCACGCGCCAGCACTGTCTTCATGATCGACAGAATCGGCGTGATGCCGCTGCCGCCGGCAAAGCCGACATGATGGCGATGCGCCGCCGGATCGATGGGCACAAAGAACCGGCCCTGCGGCGCCATCACGCTGACGCTGTCGCCGGGCTGCAAATGCGCGTTGATCCAGTTGGAGAACACGCCGCCCTTGACCTTGCGCACGCCCACCCGCAGCTCACCATCGTCTACTCCGGCGCAGATCGAGTACGAGCGCCTCAGGTCCACGCCGTCTATGGTTTTGCGCAGCGTCAGGTACTGACCCTGGGTGAAGCCAAAGGCCGCGCGCAAATCGGTGGGCACATCGAAGGAGACGATCACGGCTTCAGTCGTGTCGGGCTCGACGGCGCGCACCCGCAGGGGATGGAACAGGACACTCATGGTGGGCTTTCAGAAATGGGCTTGCGGGGCCGACCGGTTCAGATCGGCTTGAAGTGCTCGAACGGTTCGCGGCAGGTCAGGCAGCGGTAGAGCGATTTGCAGGCGGTGGCGCCAAAGGCCGACAGCCGCTCGGTCTGGAGGCTGGCGCAGCGCGGACAGGCGATGGCCGGCGGGTTGCGATCCGCGCCCCGGCGCACGATGCGCATCGGCACGCCCGCGCTCAAATCCACCGGACCGGGCGGGGCAATGCCGTAAGCCGACAGCTTGGCCTTGCCGGACTCGCTGATCCAGTCGGTGGTCCAGGCGGGTGCGCGGCGCAGCGTGACCCTGGCCGGGCCCAGGCCCGCCGTGTTGATCGCCAGCAGGCAGTCTTGCTCGATCACCTCGGTGGCCGGGCAGCCCGAGTAGGTGGGGGTCAGCACGATCTCAAGCTGGCTGCCGGGCGCGTCGTCACTCGGTGTAACCAGCTCGCGGACCTCGCGCACCTCGCGCACGATCCCCAGGTCGCGCACTGACAGCGCCGGCACCTCGGGGTCGAGCACGGTGCCGAGCACGGCCCAGGCGCGGGCCACGCGGCCGTGGGGCGGCAAGGCGGCGACGGCGGCGTCCAGCGCAATGCCGCTGAGCTCGATGCCCGCCCTGGCAGCGCCGGCCAGCGCCACCAGGCTCACCACGAGCCTCCGGGGTAGGTGCGCTGCAACTGCTGCAATTCGGCCAGGATGCGGCCCATGTGCTCGCTGTGCACGCCTCTTTTGCCGGTGCTGCGGAAAGCGCTGGGCTTGGGCACAGCCAGCGTGGCATCGCTCAGGATCTCGGTCATCTCAGCCAGCCAGGGCGCCTGCAGGTCGGACGCCGCCGGGCCCTGGCCGCTGGCGCTGGCAGTGGCATCGACCGCGTCGTCCTCGAACAGCTCGGGCGTGTAGCGCCACAGGCTGCTCAAAGCGGCCTCGCAGCGGCTGCGCGATTCGGCGGTGCCGTCGCCCAGACGCACCACCCAGTCGGCGGCATGCTGCTGGTGGTAGCGCGCCTCCTTGACCGCCTTGCCGGCGATAGCGGCCAGCTCGGCATCGCTGGACGTGGCCAGCGCGGTCCACCATTGCTTGAGCCAGGTGGCGACCATCAGGTTGCGCAGCACGGTGAAGGCAAAGTCGCCGCGCGGCAGCTCGACCAGGGTCGGGTTCAGGTAGTCGCGCTCGTCACGCAGAAACGCCAGCTGGTCTTCATCAAAACCACCGGCGCGGCCGGCATGGGTCAACACCGCGCGGGCCTGGCCCACCAAGTCGAGCGCCATGTTGGTCAGCGCGATGTCTTCTTCAAGCACCGGCGCGTGGCCACACCATTCGCCCAAGCGCTGGCCCAGGATCAGGCAGGTGTCGCCCAGGCGCAGCAGGTACTGCGTCGAGAGGTCGGGTTGGAGCTGGATCGAGGCTTGCATGGTCGTCTGCTCCCCGCTCACATGTGGTCGACTTCAGTCGGCAGCTTGTAGAAGGTGGGATGGCGGTAGACCTTGTCCTCCATCGGGTCGAAGTACATGGCCTTGTCGCCCGGGTCGCTGGCCACGATCTGGTCCGAGCGCACCACCCACACGCTGCTGCCCTCCTGGCGCCGGGTGTAGACATCACGCGCCATCTGGATCGCAAGCTTGGGGTCGGCGGCATGCAGGCTGCCGCAGTGCTTGTGGTCCAGGCCGGCCTTGGTGCGTACAAACACCTCCCAGAGCGGCCATTCGTTGCTGATGATCGGGTCGGTGGCTTTGTCGGTCATGCGGGTTCTCCAAATCGAGGGGGGTATCAGGCGGCGGCGGCGGCCGCGGGCGCGGTCTGCTTGCGGGCGTGCACCGAGGCCGCCTCGCGCACCCAGGCGCCGTCGTCCCAGGCTTTGACACGTGCCGCCAGTCGCTCGTGGTTCATCGGGCCGTCGCCGCCCACCACGCGCCAGAACTCCGACCAGTCGATCGGGCCATGGTCATGGTGGCCCCGCGCCTCGTTCCACTTCAGCTCGGGGTCGGGCAGGGTCACGCCCAGCACCCTGGCCTGGTCGACCGTGGCGTCGATGAACTTGGCACGCAACTCGTCGTTGCTGATGCGCTTGATGCCCCAGCGCATGCTCTGCGCCGAGTTGGGGCTCTGGTCGTCGGGCGGGCCGAACATCTGGATCGACGGCCACCACCAGCGGTTGACCGCATCCTGCACCATCGCCTTTTGGGCCTCGGTGCCCCGCATCATCGTCAGCAGCGCGTCGTAGCCCTGGCGCTGGTGAAAGCTCTCTTCGCGGCAGATGCGCACCATCGCCCGGGCATACGGGGCATAAGAGCAGCGGCAGATCGGCACCTGGTTCATGATCGCCGCGCCGTCCACCAGCCAGCCGATCACGCCGATGTCGGCCCAGGACAGCGTGGGGTAGTTGAAGATCGAGCTGTACTTGGCGCGGCCAGTGTGCAGCGCGTCGAGCAACTGGTCGCGGCTCTGGCCCAGTGTTTCGGCGGCGGCGTAGAGGTAGAGGCCGTGGCCGCCCTCGTCCTGCACCTTGGCCAGCAGGATCGCCTTGCGCTTGAGCGTGGGTGCCCGGCTGATCCAGTTGCCCTCGGGCAGCATGCCGACGATCTCGCTGTGCGCATGCTGGCTGATCTGCCGCGTCAGGGTCTTGCGGTAATTCTCGGGCATCCAGTCCTTGGCCTCGATGAAGTCACCGTCGTCGATGCGGGCATCAAAGCGCTGCTGCAACAGCATTTCTTCGGTCGACCGGACGGCCTTGGGCCGGCTGTCGGCGTCAGGGCTGCCGTCCTTGCCCATCGTGTCCATTGATTGTGTGTACATGCGGTCTTTCGTTTGGCGAATTGTTTGGCGAAATGAAGGGGTGAGGTCGGGTGGCGTCGGGTGAGGTCGGGTGAGGTCGGGCGTGGGCCTCAGAGCGTGCGCTGGTCGATCACGCGGCGCGCCTTGCCGGTCAGGCTGCGCTCGAGAGCGTCGGGTGCACAAACGTCCACCCGGGCCGTAACGCCGCACAGCGTCTTGATGCGGTGCTCCAGCGTGTGGGCGATCTCGGCCACGTCGGCATGGGCATGCTGCGGCGCCAGCTCGCAACGCACCTTGAGCCGGTCGAGCTGACCGTTGCGGGTGACCACCAGCTGGTACTGGCCCGACAACTGGCCGTGCTGCAGCACGATCTCCTCGATCTGGGTCGGGAACAGGTTGACGCCCCGGATGATCAGCATGTCGTCCGAGCGGCCGACAATCTTGCCCATGCGCCGGAAAGCCCTTGAGGTGGGCGCCAGCAGCCGGGTCAGGTCGCGGGTGCGGTAGCGGATGATCGGCAGCGCCTCCTTGCTGAGCGAGGTGAAGACCAGCTCGCCCTCGCTGCCGTCGGGCAGCACCGCGCCCGTTTCGGGGTCGACGATTTCGGGGTAGAAATGGTCCTCCCAGATCACCGGGCCGTCCTTGCTCTCGATGCACTCGCAGGCCACGCCCGGGCCCATCACCTCGGACAGGCCGTAGATGTCGACCGCATCAATTGAGGCAGCGGCCTCGATGTCACGGCGCATCGCCTCGGTCCAGGGCTCGGCACCAAAGATGCCGATGGCAATCGACATCGCTTTCGGGTCCAGCCCCTGGCGCCGGAACTCCTCGATGATCACCTGCATGTAGCTGGGCGTGACCATGATGATGTCGGGCTTGAAGTCGGTGATCAGCTGCACCTGCTTCTCGGTCTGGCCACCCGACATCGGCACCACCGTGCAGCCCAGGCGCTCGGCGCCGTAGTGCGCGCCCAGGCCGCCGGTGAACAGGCCGTAGCCGTAGGCCACATGCACCATGTCACCGGGCCGGCCACCGGCGGCGCGGATGCTGCGGGCACCCAGGTCGGCCCAGGTGCTGATGTCGCGGGCGGTGTAGCCCACCACCGTCGGCTTGCCGGTGGTGCCGGACGAGGCGTGGATGCGCGATACCTGCGCCCGCGGCACGGCAAACAGGCCAAACGGGTAGTTGTCGCGCAAGTCGTTCTTGGTCGTGAACGGAAACCGGGCCAGGTCCGCCAGGGTCTTGCAATCGCCCGGATGCACGCCGGCGGCATCAAACGCGGCGCGGTAGTGCGGCACCTTGTCGTAGGCGTGTTGCAAGGTCTGGCGCAATCGCTGCAACTGCAGTGCGCTGATCTCGTCGCGGCTCGCGGTCTCGATAGGGTCAAGCTCGCCGGGGGCGGGTTGGCGCTGAGGCATCGGGGTTCTCCGGGAGGGTGGCGGCAACTGAATCGAAAAGGCAGGGGTGCAAGCAGGGCGGACAGCGCGGCGGCCTCAGTCGAGCAGCACCACCGGCTTGCCGCGTGCGGTGTACGACCGACCACGAAACAGCGCAATGCGCTCACCCCGCTGGTTGCACACCTCGCTGTCGTACAGGCCGGTGCGGCCGCCTTTGGCCACCTCAAGGCAGGTGGCGGTCAGCACATCGCCCAGCCGGCCCGGTGCCAGCAGATCGATAGAAAAACCAGACGCCACGCTCAGCTCGTTGTAGGAATTGCAGGCAAAGGCAAAGGTCGAATCGGCCAGCGTGGCGATCAGGCCGCCATGGCAGATGGCGTGGCCGTTGAGCATGTCCTGGCGCACTGTCATGCGAATCACTGCCCGGCCCGGCCCGACCTCAACCACCTGCATGCCCAGCATCCGGGTGGCGTGGTCGTCGGCCAGCATGCCGTCGCGCACGCGCTCGGCGACTTGCTGGGGGTTGGCTTCGGTCATGGGCGCACTTTCAGGGGCTGGGAGGCGTCAATTGGTGAGCAAAACACTTTCGACCAACCGGTCGGTCAATCATAGAAGCACAGGCCATGCTGACGCAAGTCAATTGAACCCTGACAAACCCGCAGTGGCTGCTGCAGCCCGGCAGCGTGGGCGGCAAGCGGGCCGACCCAGCGCCGACGCGGCACCACTCAGCAGCGACAATGTCCGACTGTTCTGTCCCGCCGCTCAGCGCCTCCTGCCATGTCCGACATCCCCGATTTGCCGATTTCTCCCGCCGACCTGGGCGGGCCTGCCGCTGACTTGCAAAGCGCTCCAGCGCCCGCCGAGCCCGACCCGCGCCCAGCCGCTGGCCTGGACGCAGCGCCAGAGGCAAGTACGGCCGCCGGTGCGGACACCGAAGCCGCCACCGAGCCCGCCACCGCGCCTGCCACGGCCACCAGCGAGGGCGCGACGCCCGGCACTGCGACCGACCCGGCCCGCAAAGCTGCCCGCGAGATGAGCCCGGGCGCCTGCGCCGAGTTGCTCAAGCAGCATTTCCCGGCGCTTTTTGGCGGCCAACCCAAACCCTTGAAGCTGCGCATCCAGGCCGACATCGCCCAGCGTGCGCCCGGTGTGTTCAGCAAGGGCGCACTGTCGGCTTTTTTCAGGCGCTACACCGGCAGCACCGGCTACCTGATCGCCTTGGGCAAGGCCAGCCAGCGGTTCGACCTCGATGGCCAGCCGGCGGGTGACTTGAGCGAAGAGCACCGCCAGCTCGCGCGAGAAGAGCTGACCCGGCGCCGCCAGATGACCCGCGAGCGCGATCAACAGGCCCAGGCGCAGCATCAGGCGCAACAGCAGGCGCAGCAGGCCGAATTGCAGCAAGCGCGCCAGACCCGGCTGGCGCTGCTGCGCGACTTTGAGCGCACCACCCTGACCGCCGCCAATTTTTGCGCCCTGAAAGGCCTGACGGCCGAGACCTTGGAGCCGCTGCTGGCCCAGGCCCGGCGCGAAGCCTCCGAGGCACCGCCGCCTCCGCCCTGGCAGGCGGACGGGCGGCGCGGCCCGCCCAGCGACCGGCGCGGCGGAGCGAATGCGGGCGGCAGCGTCGGGGGCGCGGAGGGCGGCCCGCGTGAGCCACGCGACGGACCCCGACCCGAAGGCCATGAGGGGCGCGGCGGCCAGCGCCCAGCCCGACCCGACAAGCGCCCGGCAGGCGCTGGCGCCAGCCCGGACGCACGCACCGGAGCCCGCCCAGCCGGCCAGAACCAGGGCCGACCCGACAGCCGGACCCCCGGCCGCCCCTCCGGTCGGACCACCGGGCGCTGAGCCCGAAACGGCCAGCCTGGGCCGGCTAGCGGTGCCCCGCTCGCCGCTCAGCGCGGCGCCGGCTCCGCCGTTACCCGCACCTCGATCAGCCCCGGTACAGCGTTTGCGCTAATGCCCAGGCCTGCTCGGCCAGCGGCCGCGCCCGGCGCCCGGCCTCCAGCGCCTGCGGGCTCGACGCATTGCCTTGCAGCGCGCGGGCCATGATGCCCTGCAGGATGCCGGCCAGCCGGAACATGTTGAACACCAGGTAGTAGCCCCATTCGTCGGCACTGATCTGGCGGTCGCCCTGGGCGGTACGGCTCAGATAGGTTTGCAGGTAGGCCGCCTCGTCCGGGATGCCGAGCTCGGCCAGATCCGCGCCGGCCAGGCCGCGTGCGGTGGGCCCGTTGTGCATGTGCCAGGTCATGCAGTGGTAGGCAAAGTCCACCATCGGGTCGCCCAGCGTGGACAGTTCCCAGTCCAGCACCGCCAGGATGCGCGGCTCGGTGGGGTGGAACATCACGTTGTCGAGCCGGTAGTCGCCGTGCACGATGCGGGTCGGCCCTTCTGCCGGCAGGTGGCGCGGCAGCCAATCGATCAGCGCCTCGACAGCGGCGATCTGCTCGGTCTCGGCGGCCCGATACTGGCCGATCCAGCGCTTGACCTGGCGCTCCAGATAGCCGCCCACCTTGCCGAAGCCGTCCAGCCCCACAGCCGACGGGTCGACCCGGTGCAGCGCGGCGATCACGCGGTTGAGCTCGTCGTAGAGGGCGTCGCGCTCGGCCGGCGTCATGCCGGGCAGGGTCGGGTCCCACAGCACCCGGCCCTCGATGCAGTCCATCACGTAAAACGAGGTGCCGATCACCGCCGGGTCCTCGCACAGCACATGGGCGCGGGCCACCGGCACCTCGCTGCCGTGCAGCGCGCTGATGACGCGAAACTCGCGGTCCACCGCATGGGCCGACTGCAGCAACACGCCCGGCGGCTTGCGCCGCAGCACGTAGCGCTGGCCGTCAGCGGCCGTCAGCCGGAAGGTCGGGTTGGATTGCCCGCCCTTGAACTGCTCGAACTCAAGCGGCCCCGCCGCCAACGCCGGCATGTGGGCATGCAGGTAGGCGCTGAGCGCCGCCTCGTCGAAGGCGTGCTGGGCCGAGACCGGGCGGGTGCCGGTGAAGTTGTCAAAATTGGCAGTCGCTGGTGTGGCGGGTTGGGCGGCGGGTTGGGCGGCGGTTTGGGCGGCAGGTCGATCGCTCATGGCGGGTCTCCAAAAAATTGTCGGTGTGGCGTTTCGGTACGGCGTTTCGGTGTGGCGTTTCGGTGTGACGTCTCGGTACAGCGGTTCGGGGCATTGAACAAGGGCTTGGACAGTTTCAGCCCGGCGGCGCCAGCAAGCCCAGCAACAGCGGCCGGGCAAACAGCAAGGCCAGCGCCTGCTCACCGTCGCCAGGCACCCAGTGCTCGATTTCGGCCAGCGCATTGACCATGCCACAGACCAGCTGGGCGGCCACCGCCGGATCGACCAGCCGGACCGAGCCGTCGATCATGCCGCTGGCGATCATGGCTGCATAGCGCTCGCCGAGCCGGTTCATGCTGCTGAACTTTTGCCAGCGCTGGGCGCCCGGCAACTCGGTCCATGCGGTCAGGCGCAACAGCGGGCCCGGCGGGCTGGCGCTCTCTGCCGGCGCGTCGGGCCCCTGCCCCTGCCCCTGCGCCTGAACCTGCGCCTGAACCAGCGGCACAGTGGCCGCCAGCAGCCGCTGCCAGCCGTTACCCGGGCCCGCCAGCGCCTGCAGCTGCAGGCTGCGGATCAGTGCAAAGCTGCGCTCGAAGCAGTCGTCGATCAGCTCGTGTTTGGTGTCGTGGTGGTGATAGAACGAGCCCTTGGTCAGGGCCAGCGTCGCAGCAATGCGCTCGACCGACGCACCGCCCACGCCGTGGTCGTTGATCAGCCGGGTGGCAGTGCGCAGGTAGGCATCGCGCAGCGCGTCCATGCCGCCGGGGTCGGCCACTGCGGGTGGTACGGACGAAGCCAGGTTCGTGATGTCCCAAACCTGCCCCGGCGCGGCCAGGCCGTGCAGCAGGATGTCGCTCAGCGCTGCGGCCACCCGGGGGTAGTCGCTGGGCTCATAGCGGGTCAACCAGGCCCGCAGCCACAGCAGCTGGCTCAGCACCAGGTGGGTGCGGGCGTTGAGTGCGCGGCGGCCCTCCACGCCAGGCACAGCCGACCCCTGCCGCAGCAGCCGGCGCAGCTGGCGGAACATCTCGACATAGGCATCAAACACCGGTGCCGCCTGGGGCTGCGGCAGCGCCCGCATGTCGCTGAAAAAAATCAGCTCGGCGCTCCGGCGCTCGGCCACGTCGGCCATCAACACCGCAAATCCGCCGAACAACGCGCACACCCGCTGGGCCAGGCCGGTGTGCAGCGCGGCGGTGGCAATCACCTGTGCCAGGGCGGCGATGCTGCGCTCCAGGCAGGCGCAGACCAGGTCTTCTTTCTTGCGGTAGTAGTAGGTCAGGCTGTTGGTGGCCAGGTTCACGCTTTGCGCCACCTCGGCCAGCGTGCCGGCCTTGATGCCTCGCCGGTTGAACAGCCGCGCCGCGCCGTCGAGGATCAGCTCGCGCTTCTCTGCAAAGCGCAGGGTCGATTTCGGGGCCGGGCTCACTGCTGGCGGCCTTCAGGGCCGGGGTGCGGCGCGCCTGGCGCCCAACCGGAACACGCGCTTCACGCCCGAGGCACCAGGCCGTCGAGCAGCCCGGCAAGCGCCTGGGGCTGGTCCACCATCAGGTGGTGGTCAGCGTCCACCAGCTCCAGCACTGGCGTGCCGGGTGGCGCCAGTGCCACCGCATGCGCCATCAGCTCGGGCGTGACCAGCCGGGACCGCCCGCCACGTACCAGCGTGACCGGGCAATGGGCCTGCTTGAGGTCGCGGTAGGGACGGCCAAAATCAAAATGGCGAAACAAGAACGGATCGAAGCGCCAGACCCAGCCCGGCCGGCCTTGCGGGCCGACCACCTGCTTGAGCCCGCGCCGGGCAATCACGTCGGCCACATACGGGTGGCCGCAGCCCTGCGGCGGCAAAAAGCGGAAGCGCATCAAGGCCTCGGCCTCGCTGTCGTAGACCCGGGCCGAGCGCAGGTTCTCTGCCCGGTGGCGGCGCCGGCCATCGATGCCGGGGGGTGGCCGCAGCGGGGTGTCCATGATGATGGCCCGCGCCAGCCGCTCGCCGTGGCGGAAGGCCAGGTTCATCAGCGCAAAGCCACCAAAGGAATGCGCCGCCACGGTGGGCAGCACGGGTGCATCGAACAGGCCGGCGGCCTCGGCCACGGCCAGCGCCTCGTCGGCCCACTGTGCCACGCTGTACTGGGTGCGCCAGCCCGAGCCGCCCATGCCCGAAAAACTCATCGCCACCACCCGGCGCCCGGCTTTGAGCTGGGGCGCAACAAAGCTGAACCAGTCGGCATGCGCGCCGTTGCCGTGCAGCAGCAGCAGGCCCGGGTCACCACGCTGGCCCCAGGCCAGGGTCTCGATCGGTGCGCCTTGCACCGTTACGCTGAAGCGCTCGGGCCCATCGGCCATCGCCTCATTGAACCAGGCCGGCGCCTCGGGCACGACGCCGCCAAAAGCCGCCAAGGGCGGGGGAAAGTGTGGCGGGTGCTTGTGCTGGGCCATGGACGGTGGGCGGTGGAGCCTGGGCGGTGGCGGCTCAGCGGCGCGCTGCCAGAGCCTGCGTCACCTCGTTGCCGCCCTGCGCTGCGCCGCTGCCGGGCACTTGCTCACCCTGGCGCTCACTCACCCGGGGCCAGGCAGCCGCAAGTTGTTCGGGCACGTCCGGCCCCATGCCCAGGTGCAGGCCGGTCGTCAACGTGATGTGCGCGGCCTCGAAAGTGCCGGCGCCGGCACAGGCAATCGTCCGGTTGGGGGCATCGCTGCAGGCCAGCCACAGCATCGCCGGCACCACCGCCTCGGGCCGCAGGGCCGCCAGCACCTCGGGCGGCAGCAGGCCCTCGGTCATCGCGGTGGCGGCGGTGGGGGCCAGGCAGTTGACGCGGATGCCGCTCTTGGCGCCTTCGATCGACAGGGTCTGCATCAGCCCGACCAGGGCCATCTTGGCCGCGCCGTAGTTGGCCTGGCCGAAATTGCCATACAAGCCAGACGACGAGGTGGTCATCACGATACGGCCGTACTTTTGCGCCGTCATGATCGGCCAGACCGCCTGGCTGCAGTGCACCGCACCCATCAAATGCACTTCAATGACGAGCCGAAAATCGTCCATCGTCATCTTGGCAAAGCTCTTGTCGCGCAGGATGCCGGCGTTGTTGACCAGGATGTCGACCCGGCCCCAGGCCGCCATCACCTGCGTCACCATCGCCGACACGGCCGCCGCGTCGGTCACCGAGGTGCCGCTGGCCATCGCCTGGCCGCCCGCGGCGAGGATTTCATCGACCACGGCTTGCGCGGTGTGGGGCAGACCATCGGCGCCGGCCAGGTCGTTGACCAGCACCCGCGCGCCCCTGGCGGCCAGCGCCATCGCATGGGCACGGCCCAGGCCGCCGCCGGCGCCAGTGACGATGGCGACTTGGTCGGTAAAGTCCAGTTTCATTCGAGATCCTGCTGATTGGTGGTTTTGGTATGGCCCCGGCCGGGGTTATACCGTAAGTACCAATGGCTAAACTGGCCGCGCCTTGGAAAGATGCGCATGCAGCGTTGCCCGTTCACGCACCCGCCGGGTGCGGCCCTCGAATCCGCTTCCCAAGGAAATTCCATGAACCTGTTTGATCTGCAAGGCCAGGTGGCCGTCATCACCGGCTCGTCCCGTGGCATTGGCCGGGCCATCGCCGAGCGCATGGCCGAACACGGCGCCAAGGTGGTGATCTCGTCACGCAAGCAAGACGCCTGTGACGAGGTGGCCGACGCCATCAACGCAAAGCACGGCGCGGGCACAGCGCTGGCCATCGCCGCCAACCTGTCCAACAAAGCTGCACTGCAATCCCTGGTGGACCGCACGATGTCGGTGTTCGGCCAGATCGACACCCTGGTGTGCAACGCCGCCAGCAACCCCTACTACGGGCCGATGGCCGGCATTGCCGACGAGCAGTTCCGCAAAATCCTCGAGAACAACATTGTTGCCAACAACTGGCTGGTGACCATGGTCTGCCCGCAGATGATGGCCCGGCGCAACGGCTCGATCATCATCGTCTCGTCGATCGGCGGCTTGCGCGGCTCGTCGGTGATCGGTGCCTACTGCATCAGCAAGGCGGCCGACATGCAGCTGGCGCGCAACCTGGCGGTCGAGCTCGGGCCGCACAACGTTCGGGTCAACTGCATCGCACCCGGCCTGATCAAGACCGACTTTGCCAAGGCGCTCTGGGACAACCCCGAGGCCCTGGCCGCGCGCAATGCCGAGACGCCGCTGCGCCGCATCGGCGAGCCCGACGAGATCGCCGGCGCAGCGGTCTACCTGGCAGCCCCGGCCAGCCGCTTCATGACCGGGCAATCGCTGGTGATCGACGGCGGGGTGACGATCTGAGACTGCGCAGCCCGGCCGGTTGACGGTCTGGCTGCGGCGCCTGAGCGCCAAGCCGCTCAAGCAAAATGCCGGCAACATGCCCGGCACGCCCCTGATCTGGATCGACGACGACACGCCGCTGCCACCTACCGCCCTGGCGCAGGGGCCGGCGAGCGAGGCGCCCGGCCTGCTGGCGGCCGGTGGCAGCGTGACGCCGCAGCGCCTGCAAGAGGCCTACCGGCGTGGCATCTTTCCCTGGTACAGCCCGGGCGACCCGCCGCTGTGGTGGAGCCCCGACCCCCGCATGGTGCTGCCGGTGGCCGAGTTCAGGCTGTCGCACTCGCTGCGCAAGGCCTTGCGGCGCTTCATCCGCGACCCGGCCTGTGAAATCCGCATCGATACCGCCTTTGGCGCGGTGATAGCGGCCTGCGCCGGTGCCCCGCGCGAGGGCCAGGGCGGCACCTGGATCGCACCCGAGATCATTGCCGCCTACAGCGCCTTGCACCGCGCCGGCCTGGCCCACAGCGTCGAGACCTGGGTCGGCGGCGAGCTGGTCGGTGGGCTCTACGGCGTCGGGCTGGGCAAGATGTTTTTCGGCGAGTCGATGTTTGCGCGGCGCACCGATGCGTCCAAGATCGCGCTGGCCGCCCTCATCGCCTTTTGCCGGGGCCACGGCATCGCGCTGATCGACTGCCAGCAGCGCACCCGGCATCTGGCCAGCTTTGGCGCCCGCGAGATCTCCCGGGCCGCTTTTGAAGCCCATCTGGCCCGCACCGTGGGACTACCGGGCACCTGCAGCTGGACCTATGATCCTGGCCTGTGGTCGATGCTGGCGCTGGTGCCACCCACCGTCGCAACCACCCCGGCTGACTGAATACCGATCCCTCCACAGACGCCAGACCCTTCGCCAGACCCACCGCCAGACCCACCGCCAGAGCCATCGCCAGACCCGCTACCGATCCCGCCGTGACGCACCCCAAAGAACTACCGCTCGCGTCACTGCAGTTTTATGCCACGGCGCCCTACCCCTGCAGCTACCTGCCGGACCGGCTGGCCCGCTCACAGGTGGCCACGCCCAGCCACTTGATCAACGCCGACGCCTACTCCGGCCTGGTCGCCAACGGCTTCCGGCGCAGCGGCATGTTCACCTACCGGCCCTACTGCGACACCTGCCGCGCCTGCGTGCCGCTGCGTGTACCGGTCGCCAGCTTTGCAGCCACGCGCAGCCAACGCCGCGCCTGGACCCAGCACCAGGGCCTCAAATCCCGGGTGCTGCGGCTGGGTTTTGTGCCCGAGCACTACCAGCTCTACCTGCGCTACCAGGCCGGGCGCCATGCCGGTGGCGGCATGGACCACGACAGCATCGACCAGTACACCCAGTTCCTGTTGCAAAGCCGGGTCAACTCGCGACTGGTCGAGTTCCGTGATGCCACCGAGGACGGCAGCGGCACGCTGCGCATGGTGGCCATCGTCGATGTGTTGAGCGACGGTATCTCGGCCGTCTACACTTTCTACGACCCAGACTTCAAAGGCAGCCTGGGCACCTACGGCGTGCTCTGGCAGATTGAGCAGACGCGCCAGCTCAAGCTCGGCTACCTCTATCTGGGCTACTGGATCGCGCAGAGCGGCAAGATGGCCTACAAGGCCGGCTTCGGCCCCTACCAGGTGCTCAAGGCCGGGCGCTGGGACTGGGCCGAGGCTGGACCTGCTGCCGCTGGGGACTGACCCACCCGCAGCGGCTTTGCCCGCGTTTCAGCAATGCTCCCAAAAACGCTCGTTCCAGGGCCGGACATCGATCTCGCTCGACCAGCAACTCTGCGGCTGGCGGTGCAAGGTGCCGATCAAGTCGGCGATGTCCTGGGGCCGGGACTGGGGGTAGTCCATGGCCTCGGCCTCCTCCTGGATGTCCGCATCGATCACGCAGTGCACGACATGAATTCCCTCAGGCCACAGCTCGCGCGCCATCACCTGAGACAGCGCACGCAGCCCGAATTTGCCCACGGCCAGGTTGAGGTGGTCGGCGCGGCCGAGCAAACCCGAGGTCGAACCCACCAGCACGATGGTGCCGCGCCGGAGCGGCAGCATGCAGCGTGCCGCCTCACGGGCCACGATGAAGCCCCCCAGGCAGTTTTGACGCCATGCCTCTTCAAACGCGGGCACCTCGATGTCGACGGTGCGGCCCGGGCCAAAGCTCTGCAGTGAGTAGATGACCAGGTCGGGCACGCCAAGATCGGTGCTCACCCGTGCCATCAGCGACTGGACCGAGCGCTCGTTGGTGGCATCACAACCGTAGGCCCGAACCGCTTGGCCGCTGGCAGCCCGCACCTGATCCACCAAGGGGTCCAGGCGTTCGGCGTTGCGCGAGGCCAGCGCCACCTGCATCCCGGCTGCTGCCAGCGTTCTGGCAAGTGCATGACCCAGGCCCGGGCCGACACCGACAATCAAGGCCGTTTCGACCCGTCGTTTGCAGGCCAGTCCGGCCGGGCCGATGTTGATCCCAACGGCCGCAGCTGCCGGCACAGGGCGTGACCCGTCATCCGCCGTCCCGGCAGGTGCCAGGCGCTGGCGCAACAGCAGCGACCACCAGTGACAGCGCGTGTTGCCCGACACCGGCACCCGCCTGACAAAGCGGAAGAACAGCGCCACCGGGCCGAGTGGCAAGCTGCGCGAGGTCTTCATCTGGCGCCAGACACTTTGCATTGCATCCACGGGAAGCCTTTCGTGAGTCGAGCATTGCGACCTGACTTTGTGGATTTCAGTCTACCGGATTCCGGAGTGCTGCCATTGACTTGCATCAACGCCTGTGGCGCGGCTCGACCCGGGCCAAAGCGTGGCGCGCCCAAAGGCCGGGCCGAGGGTCAACCCGAGACTCGCCGCCTACAATCCGGCGATGGCGATATCCCCCGTTTCCGAGCTTGTGGCCGAGCTGGCCGCTGGCCGCATGGTGATCCTGGTTGACGAAGAAGACCGTGAAAACGAGGGCGATCTCGTGCTCGCGGCCGACCACGTGTCGCCCGAGACGATCAACTTCATGGCCAAGCACGGCCGGGGTCTGATCTGCCTGACGCTGACACGCGAACGCTGCGAGCGCCTGCACCTGCCGCCGATGACCGCCCGCAACGGCACTGCGCACGCCACCGCCTTCACGGTGTCGATCGAGGCCGCCCAGGGCGTGACCACCGGCATCTCGGCGGCCGACCGTGCCCGAACCGTGGCGGCGGCCGTGGCGCGCGATGCGGTGGCTGCTGACCTGGTGCAGCCCGGTCATATTTTTCCGCTGCAAGCGCAGGACGGCGGCGTGCTGATGCGCGCCGGCCACACCGAGGCCGGTTGTGATCTGGCGGCGATGGCCGGCCTCACGCCGGCGGCGGTGATCTGCGAGATCATGAATGACGACGGCACCATGGCCCGCCTGCCCGACCTGCAGATTTTTGCCCAGGCGCACGGCCTGAAGATCGGCACCATCGCCGACCTGATCGCGCACCGTATCCACAACGAGACCCTGATCGAGCGGGTTGGCGCGCGTGAGTTGGTCACGGCGCAAGGCAGCTTCCGGTGCATCGCCTTTCGTGACCGTTCGGGCGGCCTTCACCTGGCACTGCAGCACGGCCAATGGTCGCCCGGCGACGAGGTGATGGTGCGGGTGCATGAACCCTTCACTGCCATGGATTTGCTCGACACTGGCCGCAGCGGCCATTCCTGGCCCCTGCCCAAGGCGCTGGCAGCGATCCAGGCCGCGCCGGCCGGGTTGGCGGTGCTGCTCAATTGCGGCAGTGACGTGTTGACCTTGCTGCCGCAAGTGCTGCCGCAGCAGGCCAGCCGTCCAGAACGCGGCATGCAGATGGACTTGCGCACCTACGGCGTGGGCGCGCAAATCCTGCGTGACCTGGCCATCACGCGCATGCAACTCCTGGGCAGCCCGCGCCGCATGCCCAGCATGATGGGCTACGGGCTGGAGGTCACCAGCTTCGTGGCCGCCGGCCATTGATCTCCCCGCTACCGGTTTCTTGAAGCACTTTTAAGGTTTCCATGCAGAACGCCAACAAGGGCGACATCGAGGGCAATCCCGAAGCCAGCGCAGCCAGGCTGGACGGCCGGCGGCTGAACGTGGGCATCGTGCAAGCCCGCTTCAATGCCGACCTGACCAACACCTTGGCGCGTGCCTGCCTGGCCGAGCTGGCGGCGCTGGGCGTGCCCGCGGACAACATCAGCCTCGTCACCGTGCCCGGCGCGCTTGAAGTGCCGGTTGCGTTGCAGGCGATGGCCGAGAGTGACGACTTCGACGCGCTGGTTGCGCTGGGCTGCATCATCCGCGGCGAGACCTACCACTTCGAGCTGGTGGCCAACGAGAGCGGCGCCGGCGTCAGCCGGATTGCGCTGGACCACAGCCTGCCGGTGGCCAACGCGATCCTGACGGTTGAAAACGAGGCCCAGGCCTGGGCTCGGGCCGAAGAAAAAGGCCGGGACGCTGCCAGGGTGGCAGTCGAGATGGCCAATTTGCTGGACGAACTGACGTGAGCGCGACTGGCACCCGACCCAATGCCGAGCCCTCCGCGTTCGACACCGGCGCTGCGGCCGCTACCGAGACCGGCAAGCCCGCCAACTCGGCAACACCTGCACGCAAGCCGCAAGCCAAATCGACCCGGCGCCGCGCCCGCGAGCTGGCTTTGCAAGGCCTGTACCAGTGGCTGGTCAGTGGCGCTGACAGCGCCGAGATCGAGGCCCACATCGGTGAGCAAGAAGGTTTCGAGAAGTGCGACCGCGCCCATTTCGACGCGCTGCTGCACGGCAGCATCAAAGAAGCGGCAGGGCTGGACGCGGTGTTGGCCCGCCATGTCGACCGCAAGACCACCGAGCTGTCGCCGGTCGAACACGCGGTGCTGATGATCGGCACCTACGAGTTGTCCCACTGCATCGACATCCCCTACCGCGTGGTGATCAACGAGGCGGTGGAACTGGCCAAGAGCTTTGGCGGCACCGACGGCCACAAGTACGTCAACGGCGTGCTCGACAAGGCCGCCAGTGACCTGCGCCCGGTCGAGGTCAAGGCGCGCCAGGCTGCACGCCGCGCTGGCTGATACCGGCAGCGCATCGCCGACGGACCGAGCCCACATTCCCGACTGTCGGACCCGAAACCCGGACCATGAAGCTCGCTCGGCGCCTGGACCACATCGAGCCCTTCTACGTGATGGAGTGCGCCAAGGCGGCGTCGCTGATCGCCGCCAGCCCGGCCTGCGACCCAGCGCAGGGGGGCGAGCGCATGCTGTTCCTCAACATCGGCGAGCCCGACTTCACCGCACCGCCGCTGGTGCAGGAGGCGGCCGAGCGCGCCATCCGCGCCGGCCGCACCCAGTACACCGACGCCACCGGCCTGCCCGCGCTGCGCCAGGCGCTCTCGGCCTGGTACGCCAGCCGCTTCGGCCTGGACATCCCGGCGCGGCGCATCGTCATCACCGCCGGTGCGTCGGCCGCGCTGCAGCTGGCCTGCCTGGCCTTGTTCGAAGCGGGCGACGAGGTGCTGATGCCCGACCCCAGCTACCCCTGCAACCGGCATTTCGTGGCCGCGGCCGAGGCGGTGGCGCGCTTGCTGCCGACCACGCCAGCGCAGCGCTTCCAGCTCGACGCAGCAGCAGTCGCCCAAGCGTGGGGCCCGGCCACCCGAGGTGTGTTGCTGGCCTCGCCCAGCAACCCGACCGGCACCTCGATCCACCCCGACGAGTTGCGCCGCATCGACCAGGTGGTCAGCCGCAACGCCGGCGTGATGATCGTCGACGAGATCTACCTCGGCCTGAGCTACGACGAAACCTTTGGCCAGAGTGCGCTGCAGCTCGGTGAACACGTCGTCTCGGTCAACAGCTTCTCCAAATACTTCAACATGACGGGCTGGCGCCTGGGCTGGATGGTGGTGCCTGAGGCCCTGGTGGCGCCGATCGAGCGGCTGGCGCAAAACCTGTTCATCTGCGCCTCGACCATCGCCCAGCATGCCGCGCTGGCCTGCTTTGCGCCCGAATCCCTTGCCGAGTATGAGCGCCGACGCGCCGAGTTCCGAGCCCGGCGCGACCTGGTGGTGCCCGCACTGAACCGGCTGGGCTTGAGCGTGCCGGTGCTGCCCGACGGTGCTTTTTATGCCTACGCCGATTGCAGCGCCTACAGCGCCGACAGCTGGGATTTCAGCTTCGAGCTGATGCACCGCGCCCATGTGGCGCTGACACCGGGCCGTGACTTTGGTCGCCATGACCCTAAGCGCTGGCTGCGCCTGTCGTTTGCCAGCAGCCGGGAGCGGCTGGAAGAAGCGCTGCACCGGCTGCAGCGTGTGCTGAAGTGAAGCCCAGCCTGGGCGCGTCTGCTGCCTTTGGTGCCGCCGGCTTCCAGCATCCGGTGCGGGTTTATTGGGAGGACACCGACGCTGGCGGTGTGGTTTTTTATGCCAATTACCTGAAGTTCTTCGAGCGCGCCCGCACCGAGTGGTTGCGCTCGCTGGGCCTCGAACAGCAGGCGCTGCGCGACCAGACACACGCCATCTTCATCGTCACCGACACCACACTGCGCTACCGGGCACCGGCCCAGCTGGACGACCTGCTGCAGATCAGCGTGCGGGTGGCTGAAACTGGCCGGGCCTCGATGGGCTTGCAGCAGCAGGCCTGGCGCCCTGCCCGACCTGGCAATCCGACTGGCTCGACCTTGCTGTGCGAGGGCAGCATCCGCATCGGTTGCGTCGATGCCCGCAGTTTTCGGCCCTGCCGATTTCCCGCCGCCGTGCTGGCGGCGATCACCAACCCGACCCTCCACACCCTCACGCCATGAACCAGGACTTCTCGATCATCACTCTGGTGCTGCATGCCAGCATCGTGGTGCAGTTGGTGATGCTGGGCCTGATGCTGACCTCGCTGGCGAGTTGGACCGTGATCTTCTCCAAGCTCTTTGGTCTGCGCCGGCTCAGGCGTGGCAACGAGGCCTTTGAGCAGGAGTTCTGGTCGGGCAAGAACCTCAACGACTTGTTCAGCAGCGCCAGTGGCAATGCCGAGAGTTCGACGATGGAGCGCATCTTTGCCAGCGGCATGCGCGAGTTCTTGAAACTGCGCGAGCGCCGGCAAGAGTCGCAGGCCCAGCTCGACGGTGCCCGCCGTGCGATGCGCGCCAGCCTGCAGCGTGAACTCGACATGATCGAAGGCAATGTGGGTTTTCTCGCCAGCGTCGGCTCGGTCAGCCCTTACGTGGGATTGTTCGGCACGGTCTGGGGCATCATGCATGCGTTTGTCGGGCTGTCGAACGTGCAGCAGGTGACGCTGGCCACTGTGGCACCTGGCATTGCCGAGGCCCTGGTGGCCACCGCCATCGGCCTGTTTGCCGCCATCCCGGCGGTGGTGGCCTACAACCGTTTTGCCCGAGACATCGACCGTATGGCGATCCAGCTTGAGAGCTTCATCGAGGAGTTCTCTAACATCCTGCAGCGTAACGCCGGTCAGCCGCCCGCGGCGGCCGGCACGCGCTAAAACCGCCATGCCCGCCGTTGCCTCCCGCGGCCGCCGAGGCCGCCGCGCCATCGCCGAGATGAACATGGTGCCCTTCATCGACGTGATGCTGGTGCTGTTGATCATCTTCATGGTCACCGCGCCCTTGATCACCACCGGCATTGTTGACCTGCCCAGCGTGGGCAGGTCGGCCAACCGCCCCACCAGCGTGGTGGAGGTGATCGTGGGCAGCGATGAAAAACTCCGGCTGCGGCTCGACGGCGGCGAGCCCAAAGCCACCAGCCTGGCCAAGCTGGCTGCGGCCGTGGTGGCGCTGCAGGCCGGCAACCCGGCAGTGCCGGTGGTGATTTCGGCAGACAAGGCGGTGCGCTACGAGCAGGTCGTGCGGGCGATGGACGTGCTGCAGCGCGCCGGTCTGCAGCGGGTAGGCTTGTCGGTCAAACAAGGCAGCTGATGGCAGCCGTGCTGGCGCCAGTGGACCTGCGGCCGCGCGCTGACAACCCGCTGGGCCTGGGTGCGACGCTGGCCTTGCTGGCCCACGCCGGCCTGGTGGCCGCGCTGGCACTGGGCCTGAACTGGCGTTTGCCCAAGCAGCCTGCGGTGGTGAGTGCTGAACTCTGGGCCGCTGTGCCGCAGGCGGCGGCGCCTGCAGCCACGCCCGCCCCCGCCCCCGCCCCCGCCCCCGCCCCTGCCCCTGCCCCTGCAGCGGCCCCAGCAATCACGCCGCCGCCCGCTGCGCCTGCAGCGGTCCCTGCGCCACCCGCCCCGGCCCAGCCGCCGGTGCCCAGCCCGGCCGAACTGGCAGCAGAACTTGCGACCCGACGTGCCACCCAGCTTGCCGCTGAACGTGACGCACAACGTGACGCCGAGATCGCCCTGCAACAGGCCGCGCAGCGCCGCAAGGCGCAGCAAGACCAGGCGCTGCGCGAAGCCCGCGAGGCGCAAACCGCACGCGACGCCAAGCAAGCCCGCGACACCGCAGAACGCGAGCGCCAACAAGCCGTCGAGGCCCAGCGCCAGAAGCAAAAGCTCGATGAAAAGCGCCTGGCCGACGAAAAAGCCCTGGCAAAGCAACACGAAAAGCAGCTCAAGGATGACAAGGCTCGCGAGGCCAAACGCCAGGCTGATCTGGCCGAGCAAAAAGAGCGCCAGGCGCGCGAGGCCGAGGCCAGGTTGCAGGACGCCCTGGTGGCCAAGCAGCGCGAGGAAAACCTCAAGCGCATGCTGAGCCAGGCAGGTGCAACCGCCAGCACCAGCACCAGCGCCACAGCCAGCACCACCGGCAGCGCAGCGCGCGACGCCGCACCCTCAGCCACCTACGCCGGCCGAATCCGGGCCCATGTCAAGCCCAACATCCTGGCCGCCACCGAGGTGCTGGGCAACCCGATCACCGAGGTCGAGGTCAAGTGCGCGCCCGATGGCAGCATCGTGAGCCGCCGCATCAGCAAACCCAGCGGCAACCCGAGCTGGGACAACATCGTGCTGCGGGCCATCGACAAGACGGCCAAGCTGCCGCTCAACGACGGCCGCATCCCCGCCACCATGACCCTGGTGTTCCCACGCCAGGACTGAGCAAGCGCCTCAGTGGTTTTCGCGGGCGTGGTTGATGGTGTACTTGGGGATCTCGATCGTCAGGTCGGCATCGGCCAGGATCGCCTGGCAGCTCAAGCGCGAGTCGGGCTCCAGGCCCCAGGCGCGGTCGAGCAAGTCTTCTTCGCCCTCTTCCATCTCGTTGAGCGAGCGTCCGCCCTGGCGCACGACGACATGGCAGGTGGTGCAGGCACAGCTCATGTCGCAGGCATGCTCGATGGCAATGCCGTTGTCGAGCAGCGCCTCGCAGACCGAGGTGCCGCGCGGCGCCGTGATCGACCGGCCTTGAGGGCAGAGTTCGGCATGCGGCAGGATGTGGATGACGGGCATGGCTTGTGGGGGGTCCGGGGCGATCAGATGTCGGTGAGCTTGCGGCCGGTGAGTGCGGCCTGAATGCCGCGGTTCATGCGCAGCGCGGCAAAGTGTTCGGTGCCCTCGGCGAGTTTTTCAACGGCGGTGTCGATCGCCGCATGGTCCTCGCCGGCGGCGATGTGCGTCAGCGTCTGCAGCAAGGCTTCGATGGCGGCTTGTTCGCCCGTGCTCAGCAGGTCCGGGTCGGCTGCCAGCGCGGCGCGGGTGGCCAGGGTCATGCGTTCGGCCTCGACCCGGGCTTCGCGCAAGGAGCGGGCGGCCATGTCGGTCTCGGCGCTGGCAAAACCATCCCGCAGCATGTTGGCGATCTGGTCGTCAGCCAAACCGTAGCTGGGCTTGACCACCACCGAGGCCTCGACGCCCGAGCCCAGCTCGCGAGCCGCCACGCTGAGCAGCCCGTCGGCATCGACTTGAAAGCTCACCCGGATGCGCGCGGCACCGGCCACCATCGGCGGGATGCCTCGCAACTCGAACCGGGCCAGGCTGCGGCAATCGGCGACCAACTCACGCTCGCCTTGCAGCACATGAATGGCCATCGCAGTCTGGCCGTCCTTGAAAGTGGTGAAGTCTTGCGCCTTGGCCACCGGGATGGTGGTGTTGCGCTCGATCACCCGCTCCACCAGCCCGCCCATGGTCTCGAGCCCAAGCGACAGCGGGATCACGTCGAGCAGCAGCAATTCGCCGCCCTGGGCGTTGCCAGCGAGCGCATTGGCCTGGATCGCCGCGCCCACCGCCACCACCTCGTCCGGGTTGAGGTTGACCAGCGGCGGCCGGCCAAACAGTTCACCCACCGCCGCCTGCACCGCCGGCATGCGGGTAGAGCCGCCGACCATCACCACGCCGGCCACCTCGTCACGCTTGAGCCTGGCGTCGCGCAAGACCTTGCGCACTGCGGCGAGCGTGCGCTCGATCAGCGGACGGGTGAGTACATCAAACTGTTCGCGGCTGACCGTGACCGCCAGCACCGATGCCGCGCCTGCGCCGCTCAGCAGGCAGCTCAGCTCGGCCTGCGGCGCGCTGGTCAGGGCCTCTTTGGCGGCACGCGCTGCCACCAGCATGGCCCGCTTGTCGTGGGCCGTGTCCGCCACGCGCCCGGCTTGTGACAAGGCCCAGTCGGCCAGCGCCTGGTCAAAGTCGTCACCGCCCAGAGCCGCGTCGCCGCCGGTGGCCACCACCTCGAACACGCCGCGCGACAGGCGCAGCAGCGAGATGTCGAAGGTGCCGCCGCCCAGGTCGTAGACCGCGTACAAGCCTTCACTGCCGTTGTCCAGACCGTAGGCCACGGCCGCAGCGGTGGGCTCGTTGATCAGCCGCAGCACCTTGAGGCCGGCCAATTGCGCAGCGTCCTTGGTGGCTTGACGCTGGGCGTCGTCAAAATAAGCCGGCACGGTGATCACGGCGCCAAAGATGTCGTCGTTGAAGCTGTCCTCGGCCCGGTAGCGCAGCGTGGCCAGGATTTCGGCCGAGACCTCGACCGGCGTCTTGACACCTTGCCGGGTGTTGATGGCCACCATGCCAGGCTGGTCGATGAACTGGTAGGGCAAACGGTCATGGCCGGGGATGTCGGCCAGGCCTCGACCCATCAGACGCTTGACGCTGGCGACGGTGTTCTCGGGGTCATCGGCCAGCGCGGCCTGCGCGTCGAAGCCGATCTGGCGGCCGCCTCCGTCGAGGTAGCGCACCACCGAGGGCAGGAGGGCACGGCCGGCGGCGTCGGGCAGGCATTCGACCACGCCATGGCGCAATGCCGCCACCAACGAGTGGGTGGTGCCCAAGTCAATGCCCACCGCGATGCGGCGGGCGTGAGGATCGGGCGTCTGGCCGGGTTCGGAGAGTTGCAGCAGGGCCATCTTGGTTTTTTGAGAGCAGATCGCGGGGATGTCGGGTGGGTCAGGACAGACAGGTGAGGCAGATGATCGGCGGCTGGCGCGTGGCCTCAGGCGTCCAGCGCTTCAAGCCGCCGGTGAATGTCGGCCCGAAAGCGCGCCACAAACATCAGTGCCCTGACCTGTTGCGCGGCGGTGGCGGTGTCGCCGAGGTCGTCAAGGCTGTGGCCCAGGTCGACCAGCTTGGCGGCTTCATCGGTCGCCACCGCACCCTCGAGTTGCCCAACCGCAGCGGCATCGCGGGCGTCGTCCAGATCCTCGCGCCAGGCCATCTGCTGCATCAAGAAGGCCACCGGCATGGCGGTGTTGTTCTCGGCCTCGATCGGCGTTCCGCGCAATTCGCAAAGGTAGGCACCGCGCTTGAGTGGATCTTTCAGGCGCTGGTATGCCTCGTTGACCCGCACCGCCCACTGCATCGCCAGGCGCTGGGCGGACGCTCCCTCGCTGGCAAAGCGGTCCGGGTGCACCTGAGCCTGCAATGCCCGCCAGCAAACGTCCAAGGCGCTGCGGTCCAGTGCAAACCGCTGGGGCAGGCCAAACAGGGTGAAATCGTCGTCAGCGAGATGCATGCCGGTGCGGAGTGAGGCTGGGAGGGGTCAGCGGACGGGATTGCGGTGCCGGCATTGCCTGCAGGGCCACCAAAACAAAGGCGCGGTCGTGCATCACCGCGCCTTGTTGCAAGCCGGGTGCCAGCCCGGGTTCAAAGATCAGACGCGAAAGGATTCGCCGCAGCCGCAGCGGTCTTTTTCGCGCGGGTTGTGGAACTTGAAGCCCTCGTTCAGGCCCTCGCGCACAAAGTCGAGCTCGGTGCCGTCGAGGTAGGGCAGGCTCTTGGGGTCGATCAGCACTTTGATGCCGTGGGCTTCAAAAATGTGGTCTTCGGGCGCAATGTCATCGGCGTATTCGAGCTTGTAGGCCAGGCCCGAACAGCCGGTGGTCTTGACGCCCAGCCGCACGCCCACGCCCTTGCCACGCTTGCTGATGTAGCGGGTGACATGCCGCGCTGCGGCTTCGGACAGCGTAACGGCCATGGTCAGTGCGCCTGTGGGGCTGGGTGGGTCGCTGCGTCTGTCGCTGGGGTTGTCGCAGGATCGGCAGCGCCGTGGCGCGACTTGTAATCCAGCACAGCCGCCTTGATCGCGTCTTCGGCCAGGATTGAGCAGTGAATCTTGACCGGCGGCAGGGCGAGCTCTTCGGCAATCAAGGTGTTCTTGATCTCGAGCGCCTGGTCCAGGGTACGGCCCTTGACCCACTCGGTCACCAGCGAGCTGCTGGCGATGGCTGATCCGCAGCCGTAGGTCTTGAAGCGGGCATCCTCGATCAGCCCGGTGACCGGATTGACCTTGATCTGCAACTTCATCACGTCGCCGCAGGCCGGCGCACCCACCATGCCGGTGCCCACATCCTCGTCGCCTTTGTCGAAGGCGCCGACGTTGCGGGGGTTTTCGTAGTGGTCGATGACCTTGTCGCTGTATGCCATGTTGTAACTCCTGGTCCGGGTTCAGTTCAGTGCGCCGCCCACTGGATGGCGCTGATGTCGATGCCGTCTTGGTACATGTCCCACAGCGGCGAGAGCTCGCGCAGCTTGGCCACGCGGTCGATCAAGGTGGCCACGGCATAGTCGATCTCGGCTTCGGTGGTGAAGCGGCCGATCGTCATGCGCAGGCTGGAATGGGCCAGCTCGTCGCTGCGGCCCAGGGCGCGCAACACGTAGCTGGGCTCCAGGCTGGCCGAGGTACAGGCCGAGCCCGAGGACACCGCAAGGCCCTTGACGCCCATGATCAACGACTCGCCCTCGACAAAATTGAAGGAGATGTTGAGGTTGTGCGGCACCCGCTGGGTCAGGTCGCCATTGACAAACACCTGCTCGATGCCCTGCAAGCCTGCCAGCAGCTTGTTGTGCAAAAAGCGGATGCGCTCCTGCTCGCTGCCCATTTCTTCTTGCGCGATGCGAAAGGCCTCGCCCATGCCGACGATCTGGTGGGTGGGCAGGGTGCCCGAGCGCATGCCGCGCTCATGGCCGCCGCCGTGCATCTGGGCCTCGATCCGGATGCGCGGCTTGCGCCGCACGTACAACGCGCCCATGCCCTTGGGGCCGTAGGTCTTGTGCGCCGACATGCTCATCAGATCGATCGGCAGCTTGGCCATGTCGATCACCACCTTGCCGGTGGCCTGGGCCGCATCGACATGGAAGATGATGCCGCGCTCACGGCACAGATTGCCGAGGGCTGTCACATCCTGGATCACGCCGATCTCGTTGTTGACCAGCATCACCGAGGCGAGAATGGTGTCGGGCCGCAGCGCAGCGGTGAACGCGGCGAGGTTGATCAGACCGTCTTCCTGCACATCCAGGTAGGTGGCCTCGAAACCCTGGCGCTCAAGCTCACGCACGCTGTCGAGCGTGGCCTTGTGCTCGGTTTTGACGGTGATGATGTGCTTGCCGCGCCCCTTGTAGAACTGTGCCGCGCCCTTGAGTGCGAGGTTGATCGACTCGGTGGCGCCGCTGGTCCAGACGATTTCCCTGGGGTCGGCGTTGATCAGGCTGGCAACCTGGCCGCGTGATTTCTCGACGATGGCCTCGGCCTCCCAGCCCCAGGCATGGCTGCGGGAGGCGGGGTTGCCAAAGTGCTCGCGCAACCAGGGGATCATGGCGTCGACAACACGCGGGTCCACCGGCGTGGTGGCGCCGTAGTCGAGGTAGATGGGAAAGTGCGGGGTCATGGTGAGTCTGGTATGAAGCTGCAAAGCTTGGGATTGTGCTGACGGCAAGTGCTGCGGACGCTGACAGTCCGCCGGCTGAACCGTCACTTGAACATCGAATTGCCCAGCGCGAAGACTGAATTGGGCGCGGTTATCTTGATCGGCTTGACCACCGGCACCGAGGAGATCGCCCGCTTGATCGGCGACTCTTCGATCGAAATGCCCTTGGCGAGCTGGTCCTCGACCAGCTTCTTGAGCGAGATTGAGTCGAGAAACTCGATCATCTTCTGGTTCAAGCTGGCCCACAGGTCGTGGGTCATGCAGCGGCCGGCATCGTCGCCCATGCAGTTTTCTTTGCCGGCGCAGCCGGTGGCGTCGATCGGCTCGTCGACCGCGACGATGATGTCGGCCACGGTGATCAACTCGACCTTGCGGCCCAGGGAGTAACCGCCGCCCGGGCCCCGGGTGCTCTCAACCAGCTCATGCCGGCGCAGCCTGCCAAACAGCTGCTCCAGGTAGGACAGCGAGATCTGCTGGCGTTGGCTGATCGCTGCCAGAGCGACCGGCCCGTTGTTTGATCGCAGCGCCAGATCGATCATCGCCGTGACGGCAAAACGGCCTTTGGTGGTCAAACGCATGGAAATTCTCCTGATGACTGGCCGGTGGACTGCCGGTTTGCACTGGCAGGGTCGCTTACCCGACTGATGTAGTCAAGTATAGCCGAATCCGGCGATTTCGGTGTGCGGCAGCCAGATTATGAACTCAACAGTCACATTTCAGACACAAGAGGCTAATCGGCGCCTCATCACGGCCACCAAGCCATCGCAGGCGGGCTCGATCAAGTCCAGGGCGTGGCTAAAGCCCTCGACGTTGCCAAAGTACGGGTCGGGTACCTCGTCGGTGGTGCTGGTCAATGGCAGGTGGCCTGGCGCCTGCGCGGCGTAGGGCAACAACAAGGCCAGTTCGGCAGTTGATCCCGCTGGACAGCGGCTGCGCAGCGTGGCCAGGTTGTCGTTGTCCATTGCCAGCAACAGATCGAAGCGGCTGAAGTCTGCCGCCACCACCGGCCGGGACTTGAGGCCAGCCAGCCGGTAGCCGCGGCCTGCAGCCTGGGCCACCGCTCGCGGATCGGGCAGCGCACCTCGGTGAAAACCGTGGGTGCCGGCTGAATCGACGGCCACCTGGCCTGCGAGGCCTGCTTGTTCGAGCTTGGCGCGCAGCACCGCCTCGGCCATCGGCGAGCGGCAGATGTTGCCCATGCAGACCATCAACACCTGAAATCGGGGCGCCTCACGGCGCTGGAACCAACGTTTGATCATGGGCCGCAAGGATAGCGGAGGCGCTGTCTGCGCCTGGGCGGCCCGGGTGCCGGCAAGGCCTGAGGCCCATGATCGACAAGCCCTGTCAGCGCCCGCCCTGCCCGGCAACCAGCGGCACCACATTGCTGTCGTGCCCGGCGGCGCCAAAGGCTTGCTCGCGAAGCAGTGCCAACTGGTCGCGCACCCGGGCGGCCTTTTCAAACTCCAGGTTCTTGGCGTGGTCAAGCATCTGGCGTTCGAGCAGCTTGATGCGCTTGGCCAGGTCTTTTTCGCTCAGCAACTCCACCTCGGCGGCCTCGACCATGCCGCGCAGCTTGCTCTTGTCGTCCTGGGCGTTGATCACGCCGTCGATCAGCTCGACCACCCGCTTGACCACGCTGCGCGGCGTGATGCCCAGCGCCAGGTTGTGCGCCTGCTGCTTCTCGCGCCGGCGCTCGGTCTCGCCGATGGCCCGTTTCATCGAGTCGGTCAGCTTGTCGGCGTACAGGATGGCGCGGCCGTTGAGGTTGCGCGCGGCCCGGCCGATGGTCTGGATCAGGCTGCGCTCGGAGCGCAAGAAACCCTCCTTGTCGGCGTCCAGAATCGCCACCAGCGAGACCTCGGGGATGTCCAGACCTTCCCGCAGCAGGTTGATGCCGACCAGCACGTCAAACAAGCCCAGCCGCAGGTCGCGCAGGATCTCGACCCGCTCGACCGTGTCGATGTCCGAGTGCAGGTAGCGCACCTTGACGCCGTTGTCGGTCAGGTAGTCGGTCAGCTGCTCGGCCATGCGCTTGGTCAGTGTGGTGATCAGCACCCGCTCGCCCAGATCGACCCGGATGCGGATCTCCTGCAGCACATCGTCCACCTGGCTGGTGGCGGGGCGCACCTCGACCATCGGGTCCACCAGGCCGGTGGGCCGCACCAGTTGCTCGACCACCGCACCGGCATGCTCTTGTTCGTAGTTACCGGGCGTGGCGGAGACAAAAATGGTCTGGCGCAGCTTGCCCTCGAACTCGTCGAACTTGAGCGGCCGGTTGTCCATCGCACTCGGCAGCCTGAAACCATAGGTCACCAGCGTGGACTTGCGCGCCTTGTCGCCGTTGTACATGCCGCCAAACTGGCCGATCAGCACATGGCTTTCGTCCATGAACATCAAGGCGTCGGAGGGCAGGTAATCCACCAGGGTGGATGGTGGATCGCCCGGCTTGCCGCCTGACAGGTGTCGGCTGTAGTTCTCGATGCCCTTGCAGTGGCCCACCTCCTGCATCATCTCCAGATCGAACCGGGTGCGCTGCTCGATGCGCTGGGCCTCGACCAGCTTGCCCTCGCTGACAAACAGTGCGGTGCGCTCACGCAGCTCGGCCTTGATCGTCTCCACCGCCGCCAGCACCCGTTCACGTGGCGTGACGTAATGGCTTTTGGGGTAGACCGTGAAGCGCGGTACCCTCTGCCGCACCTTGCCAGTCAGTGGGTCCAGCAGGCTCAGGGCCTCGATCTCGTCGTCAAACAGCTCCAGCCGCACCGCCAGCTCGCTGTGTTCGGCCGGGAACACGTCGATGGTGTCACCCCGCACCCGGAAGGTGCCCCGCGCAAAGTCCACATCATTGCGGCTGTACTGCATGCGGATCAGCTGGGCAATGATGTCGCGCTGGCCGATCTTGTCGCCCACCCGCACGATGAAGCGCATCTGCGAGTAGTCCTCGGGTTTGCCAATGCCGTAGATCGCACTGACCGAGGCCACGATCACCGTGTCACGCCGCTCCAGCACGCTCTTGGTGGCTGAGAGCCGCATCTGCTCGATGTGCTCGTTGATGGCCGAGTCTTTCTCGATGAACAAATCGCGTTGCGGCACATAGGCCTCGGGCTGGTAATAGTCGTAGTAACTGACGAAATACTCCACCGCGTTCTTGGGGAAAAACTCGCGGAACTCGGCATACAGCTGCGCCGCCAGTGTCTTGTTAGGCGCAAACACGATCGCCGGGCGACCCATGCGGGCGATCACGTTGGCCATCGTGAAGGTCTTGCCCGAGCCGGTCACGCCCAGCAAGGTCTGGTAGGCCAGGCCGTCCTCCAGCCCCTCGACCAGCTGGTTGATCGCCACCGGCTGGTCGCCGGCCGGCGGGTAGGGCTGGAACAGCTGAAACGGTGAGTCCGGAAAGCTGACAAACACGCCCTCGGCAGGGGCAGAGGGCAGGTTCACGTTTTCAGCCGCCAGCACGGCCGAAAGCACGGCCGAGCGCCCGGCCGAGTCTTGCAGCTGGAATTCAGTCTCAGGTTCGGCGCCGGCGTTGACCGGTGCCAGGTTGGGCCGCGTGCTGCTGTCCGACATCGGGTGTTCCCTTAAAAGCTGGCCCGCAGGCCCTAAACTTGCGCGCCTTGCCGCCGGCTTTGACCCGCAAACTCGGCGGCTGAGCAACCCGACAGGGTAGCTCAGGCCGGCATTGACTGTCGCCTGACGCTTCGCCCGACCCGCATTTCTGCTGCCACCGTCACTTCAGGACGTTTACCCATGACGCTTTTTGCCACCGTCGAACTGGCCCCCCGCGACCCGATCCTGGGTCTGAACGAGCAATTCAATGCCGACACCCGTTCCACCAAGGTCAACCTGGGCGTGGGCGTGTACTTTGACGACGCCGGCAAACTGCCGCTGCTGGCCTGCGTCAAGGCCGCCGAGCAAAGCCTGAACGATGCCGCCAAGCCCCGCGGCTACCTTCCGATCGACGGCATCGCGGCCTACGACAAGGCCGTGCAACGCCTGGTGTTTGGTGCCGACAGCGCCGTGCTGGCAGCGGGCCGTGTGGCCACGGTGCAGGCCATTGGCGGCACCGGTGGCCTCAAGGTGGGTGCCGACTTCTTGAAAGCGCTCAACCCTGGCGCCACCGTGCTGATCAGCGACCCGAGCTGGGAGAACCACCGCGCGCTGTTTGGCCATGCCGGCTTCCCCGTCGCCAGCTACGCCTACTACGACGCCGCGAACCGTGGCGTGCGATTCGACGCGATGCTGGCCGACCTGCGAGCCGCAGCCGCCGGCACCATCGTGGTGTTGCATGCCTGCTGCCACAACCCGACCGGCTACGACCTCACGCCGGCGCAATGGGACCAGGTCATCGCGGTGCTCGAGGCGCGCAACCTGGTGCCCTTTCTCGACATGGCCTACCAGGGCTTTGGCGACGGCATTGCCGAGGACGGCTCTGTGGTGCAGCAGTTTCTGGCCTCGGGCCTGGACTTCTTTGTCGCCACCTCGTTTTCCAAAAGCTTCTCGCTCTACGGCGAGCGGGTGGGCGCGCTCAGCGTGGTCTGTGCCAGCAAGGACGAGGCCGCACGGGTGCTGTCGCAGCTCAAGATCACGATCCGCACCAACTACAGCAACCCGCCCACCCACGGCGCGCAGGTGGTGACCACGGTGCTCGACACGCCAGCGCTGCGCACCCAGTGGGAGGCTGAGCTGGCCGGTATGCGCCAGCGCATCAAGCAGATGCGCCAGTTGCTGGCCGACAAGTTGGTGGCGGCGGGCGTGTCGCAAGACTTTTCATTCATCACCCGGCAGCGCGGCATGTTCAGCTACTCGGGCTTGAGCAAGCCGCAAATGCAAAGGCTGCGCGACGAGTTCGGTATTTACGGCGTGGACTCAGGCCGGATCTGTGTGGCCGCGCTCAACACCGGCAACATCGATGCGGTGGTGTCGGCGATCGCCCGGGTGCTGTAAGCCGGCCCAGGCCGGGCGCGCAGCCCGTCGCGTTCGGCAACCCAAGCCCGGCTCTCGCCGGGCTTTGCGCTTTCAGCGCTGCCCGCCTCAGCGTCACCGAGGAGACACCGTACGCAATTACCCGGCCGCAGCCCGTGTTTTTACGGCACCAAAATGCAGGACACCCGTGCAATATCCTCGGGATGGACTCATAATTGCTGCACTGCACAATTAATGTCCATGCTGTCAGGTGTCATTCAGCGCTGCTGTCACATGATGCAGCCTGCGGACTGACCCACCGCCCACTTTTCGGAGTCTCAAGCCATGCTGTACCAGGTATACGAAACCCAACGCGCGTTGATGGCGCCGTTCTCCGAGTTCGCCAGTGCGTCGGCCAAGCTCTACACCCACCCGCTGTCGCCCTTCACCCACACGCCGCTGGCGCAACGGGTGTCGGCCGGCCTAGACCTGATGCACAGGCTGGCCAAAGACTACGAAAAACCCAAGTTCGACATCAGCACGGTCGACATCGACGGTGTCGAAGTGGCGGTGCTGGAGCAGGTGCCGATCACCAAGCCGTTTTGCCGTTTGCTGCGCTTCAAGCGCTTCTCGGACAACCCGGCGGTGCTGGAGAAGATGAAGACCCAGCCCACCGTGCTGGTGGTCGCGCCGCTGTCGGGCCACCACAGCACGCTGCTGCGTGACACCGTGCGGGTGCTGCTGCGCGACCACAAGGTGCTGATCACCGACTGGACCGACGCCCGCACCGTGCCGCTGTCCGAGGGCCCGTTTCACCTCAATGACTATGTCAACTACGTGCAGGAGTTCATCCGCTTTGTCGGCCCCGAGGTCAATGTGATCTCGGTCTGCCAGCCCACCGTGCCGGTGCTGGCGGCCGTCTCGCTGCTGGCCACGCACGGCGAGTTCACGCCGCGCACGCTGACGATGATGGGTGGCCCGATCGATGCGCGTTTGTCGCCCACCTCGGTCAACGACCTGGCGAGCAAGAAGCCCTACGAATGGTTCGAGAACAACGTGATCTACCGCGTGCCCAGCAACTTTGCCGGGGTTGGCCGCAAGGTCTACCCGGGCTTTTTGCAGCACACCGGTTTTGTGGCGATGAACCCTGACCGCCATGTCAGCTCGCACTACGACTACTTCCTCGACCTGATCCGCGGCGACGACGACTCGACCGAGCAGCACCGCAAGTTCTACGACGAGTACAACGCGGTGCTCGACATGCCGGCCGAGTACTACCTGGAGACGATCAAGACGGTGTTCCAGGATTTCGCGCTGGTCAATGGCACCTGGTTTGTGGACGGCACGCAGGTGCGGCCGCAAGACATCACCACCGGCGCCATCCTGACGGTCGAAGGTGAGCTCGACGACATCTCGGGCGCCGGCCAAACCCGCGCCGCGCATGGGCTGTGCACCGGCATCCCCAAGGAGCGGCAGTTCCACTACGACGTTGAAGGCGCCGGCCACTACGGCATTTTCTCGGGCCGGCGCTGGCGTGACATGGCCTACCCGGTGGTGCGCGACTTCATCGCCCGCTACAACGACCCGGCCAAGGCTGCGGCCACGTCCAGGGCACTGGTGCCCGAGGCAGCACTGCAAGTTGCCGCTGCACCGGCAACCCGCAGCGTGGTCAAACGCGCTGCACGCAAGCCAGCGGCGGCCAAGAAGGGCTGAGCCGGCTTGCACCCGCAAGGCACGCTGGTCGAGCGCATCGACGCGGCCTTGCCGCAGACCCAGTGCACCCGCTGCGGCTACCCGGACTGCCGGGCCTACGCCCAGGCGGTGGCAGAAGGCGAGGCGGCGATCAACCGTTGCCCACCCGGCGGCGCTGAGGGCATTCAACGGCTGGCGCACATCACCGGGCAGCCGGTGATCGCGCCAGACACCTCCCGAGGTCTGGAAGCGCCCCGCCTGCTCGCCGTGATCGACGAGACCTGGTGCATCGGTTGCACGCTGTGCATCAAGGCCTGCCCGGTCGATTGCATCATCGGCGCGCCCAAGCGCATGCACACCGTGCTCGATGCCGATTGCACCGGCTGCGAGTTGTGCGTGCCGGCCTGCCCGGTCGATTGCATCGCCCTGCTGCCGGTAACAGGCAGCCAGACCGGCTGGGCCGCCTGGACCAGTGACCAGGCCGAGCAGGCCCGCGCCCAGTACCTGGCCCGCCAGCAACGCGCAGCGCGCCTGCAGCGCGACAACGACGCCCGCCTCGCTGCCAAGGCCGAGGCCAAGCTGGCCGACCTGCCCGGCCACACCCGGCACACCGACCCTTCGGTGATCGACAAGAAGCGGGCGGTGATCGAAGCCGCGCTGGCGCGGTCGCGCGCTGCAAAGCTCGCCCCAAAAGGCGCCGCATGACCCGCCGGCCGATGTCCCGTCTGCATGCCAACTCGCTGTTGCTGCTGGCCGCGCTGATCTGGGGCTCGGCCTTTGTCGGCCAGTCGCTGGGCATGGCCGGTGTCGGGCCGCTCACCTTCACCGGGGTGCGCTTTGTTCTGGGCGCGCTGGTGGTCTCACCCTTGGCCTGGCTGGAATGGCAGCGTCTGCGCGCCGCCGGCCAGCTGCCCGGGCGCAGAGAGTGGCTTTGGGTACTGCTGCTGGGCAGCCTGCTGTGCGTCGGCGTGGTGATGCAGCAGATCGGGCTGCTCACCACCAGCGTGACCAACGCCGGCTTCTTGACCGCGCTGTACGTGCCGCTGGTGCCGCTGCTGGCCTGGGTGGTGCAGCGCCAGCGGCCGCACTGGAGCGTCTGGCTGGCAGCGGCCGGCTGCCTGGCTGGCACCTGGTTGCTGACGGGTGCCTCGCTGGAGTCGCTGGCCGTGGGTGACTGGTGGGTGCTGGCCAGCGCCCTGCCCTGGGCGGTGCATGTGTTGCTGGTGGGCCAGGTGGCCAACAAGATCCGCGGCGCCTACCTGCTGGCCTGCGGCCAGTTTGCGATCTGCGCGCTCGCCAGCGGTGGTCTGGGCCTGGCCACCGAGACGGTCGACATCGACGGCTTGCGCACTGCTGCCGGCGCCATTGCCTACACCGGCATCTTGTCGGTGGGCGTGGGCTTTACCTTGCAGGTGATCGGCCAGCGCCATGCACACCCGGCCGACGCGGCGATCATCCTGTCATCCGAGACCGTGTTTGCTGCGCTGTTTGGCGCGGCGTTGATGGGCGACCGCCTCAGCCTGACCGGCCTGGCAGGCTGCGCGCTGATCCTGGCCTGCATCCTGTCGGTGCAGCTGCTGCCCCTGCTGCACCAGCGCTGGGCCACCCGGCAAATTTCCGCAGACCGACCCGCCAACCCCAGCCCATGAAGCCGCCCGACATCGAGACGTTTTTTGCGACCCTGGCCGCAGCCAACCCCAACCCGGCCAGCGAGCTGGCCTACACCAGCGTGTTCGAGCTGCTGGCGGCCGTGCTGCTGTCGGCCCAGGCTACGGACATCAGCGTCAACAAGGCCACCCGGCGGCTGTTTGTGCTGGCCAGCACGCCGCAGCAGATGCTTGACCTGGGTGAGGCGGCGGTGGCCGAGCAAATCCGCACCATCGGCCTGTACCGCAACAAGGCCAAGCACCTGGTGCAGGCCTGTCGCATCCTGGTGGATCAGCACGGCGGCCAGGTGCCCCGCAGCCGCAGCGCGCTCGAAGCCCTGCCGGGCGTGGGCCGCAAGACCGCCAACGTGGTGCTCAACGTGGCGTTTGGCGAGCCGACCAATCCGGTGGACACGCATGTGTTCCGGGTCAGCAACCGCAGCGGCCTGGCGCCGGGCAAAACGCCCCCGGCGGTGGAAAAGCTGCTGGACCGGCGGGTGCCGCCGGCCTACCGCGCCAACGCCCACCACTGGCTGATCCTGCACGGGCGCTATGTCTGCACCGCACGGTCGCCCAAGTGCACTGCCTGCTCGGTGCGGGCGGTGTGCGACACCGGGCGGCGGCTGAACGGCAAGCCGCAGTAGCACGGCGCCTGGCCGTGCAGCCAGACGCCGTGCGGTCGGACGCCTCAGGCGCCGTCCGGCGCGCCGTCGCCCGCCACAGGCCAAAGTTGCCGCACCAGACGACCGTAACCCGGCGCGGCCGGCCAAAGGGCGGCCTGCAGTGTGGCCGGGTCGTGCAGCGCGCTGGTGTTGATCCAGCCGGCGTGGGCCACTAGCAGCAACGCGGCAGGCCCGGCGCCCGCTGCCGCAGGGTCAGCGCTCGAAGCCGCCCGGGCTGCACAGCGCTGCG
>JANYKR010000185.1 GCA_025358155.1 Betaproteobacteria bacterium | reverse complement strand
GCCCGACGGTTCATGCAGGCTTTCGCCAGCCACGCAAAAGCAGCGGCTTCGACGACGAGTGGCGGTAAGCCTAGCGAAGTTGTCGATTGCACCTGGGTGTTGGGTAACAGCGCGGCCAGGCGCTGCATCAAATGAGCGTTGAGTGCTCCGCCGCCGCAAACCAGCAAGCGCTGCGTACCAGGCTGGTGGTGGTTCAACGCATCCGTGACTGTTTGAACCGTCAGCTCGGCCAGAGTAGCCTGGATGTCTCGGGGCAAGCGTTCAAGTTGCTGGACGCTGGGCGTGAGTTGGACGGCGAGCCAGTCGGCATTGAACAGGTCGCGCCCTGTACTTTTGGGTGAGGGGCGGCTGAAAAAGGATTCTCCCAGCAACTTCGCCAAAAGTGCCTGGTTTACCTTGCCGCCCGCCGCCCATGCGCCGTTTGCATCGTAGGCCTGTCCCAGATGCTGTTCTGTCCACAGATCAAGCAGCACATTGCCCGGGCCGCAGTCAAAGCCCAGCACACTGCCGTTGCCTGGCAGCAAACTGAGGTTGGCCATACCCCCCAGGTTCAGGACGGCCTGCCTCAGGCCTTGCTGATCGAACACGGAGGCGTGAAATCCGGGCACCAGCGGCGCGCCCTGACCACCTGCAGCGACATCACGGCTGCGGAAGTCGCAAACCACATCGATGCTGCTCAGTTCAGCCAGCAAAGCGCCGTTCAGCAGTTGCAGGGTGTAGCCGGTGCCATCAAATTCACCTGGACGGTGCCGCACGGTCTGGCCGTGGGCTCCAAGGGCACATATATCTTCTGGCCTTTGCCCTGTGTTTTCGAGCAGAGCTTGCGTTGCCCGTGCGTAGGCACGGCTGAGATCGTTCGCCGCCAGGCAGCTGCGGTGCAGCTCGTTGTCGCCGGCTTGGTTCAACGCCATCAGCTCCCGTCGCAAGGCCGGCGTGAAAGTGTGGCCGATGTGGCCACAGACTTGGATGGCCTGCGTTGCCCCGCCGAACTCGACCAGCACCGCATCAACCCCGTCAAGTGAGGTGCCTGACATCAGGCCGATGTACCGCTCGGTGGTGGGTGCACTCAAGGCAAAGGGCCCTGAAGTTTTGAGATGGGTGGGTTGCGGTTGTTCGGCGCCACTGGCGCCGGGTCAATCACTCTGCGTCGCCCCTGAAGGCTGTGAGTGTCTCTGCCGCGTCGATCTGCTGCCGTGCGATTGCGGTGAACTGCTGGAAGCGCGGGCGTGATGCGGTATCGATCACCAGATTCTCGCTTTCTCGCGCGATCTTCAGCGGGTCCTGATACTGGCCGCCGACGCGAAACTCGAAATGCAGATGGGGCCCGGTGGCCCAGCCCGTTGCGCCCACTGCGCCAACACGCTGACCCTGTTCAACACGCTGGCCCTTTTGCACGTCAATTCGGCTGAGGTGGGCGTAGAGCGTTGACGAGCCGTTGCTGTGCAGCAGTTGCACCACGTTGCCATAGCCATTTTGCCGGCCGGCGGACTCGACCACCCCGTCACCCACCGAGCGCACTGGTGTGCCGGTTGGCGCGCTGTAGTCCACACCGTTGTGAGCGCGCCAGTTTTGCAAAATTGGGTGGAAACGCATTGCAAAGCCGGAGGTGATGCGCGAAAACTCCATCGGACTGGCCAAGAAGGCTCGGCGCCGGCTGCGGCCATCCAGGCCAAAATAGCCACCTTTGGCTTTGCCGCTTTCCTGGAACCAAACTGCCTGCAAGGCCTTGCCATTGTTGACAAACTCGGCGGCAACGATGCGGCCGGTGCCATCATTCCAGGTGATCGGCTGGTCATCGGCGGTCAAGGTCTCGAACGCCACGCTGAAGGTGTCTCCCTTGCGCAGCTGGCGATGAAAGTCGATATCGCCCGAAAAAATCTCGATCAACTGGCTGGCGATGGCTTCGGGCAGGCGGGCGTCATCGGTGGCGGCCCAGAGTGAGCTGCGCACAGTGCCGCTGCCCAGCCGCACCTGAGGTACCAGGGCCGCGGTTTCCAGCAGCGAGCTGAACTTGCCGCTGCTGCGGGTGAGCGTCAGGCGGCTGAAATGGCTGCTGGCACGGCTGCTTTCAAGTGCCGGGAAGCGGGCGACGAGCTCGATCAGGCTGCCATCGGCGGCGCTGCGCACCTGCAGCATCTTGCCGGCGCGGCCCTCAATCAAGCGGCGCGCGTCACGGTCGACCCGCAAGAAGGCGGCGGCCGCAGGGTCGTTGATGCCCAGGCGGCGCAGCAAACTGTCGGCCGTGTCGCTGCTGCGGGTCAGGTCGCTGCGGCTCAGTTCCAAGGGGTGGTCGGCCAGATCGCCCAGCTGTTGGTCCAGCCCGGGAACCCGCAGAGTCTCGCTGACCAGCCGTTGCGGCAGCAGGGCTGCGTCGGGTGCCATGGGCGCAATGCCAAAGGCAGCCACTGCAAAGGTACCCAACAGGCCGAGTACGGTGCCAGCCACCCGTCGCGGATGCCGCACCGCAGCCGAGTGCCAGCGCAGCAAAGCATTTTTTGCAAATGGTGGGAGCAGGTTCAAGACGGTGGATTCCATTCAGGCCAACGCCAGAATGGACGCGACCAAGTGAACTGCAAATGCGCCTCGGGACCCACTTGGGCTTGCCCCGGGACTGGCGCGCGGTGCCCCTAGAATTGAGGGTTGACCGAGGCGGCATGCTCGATGCGTGCATTGCCGCACAAACGAAGCGGAAGTATACCCAGCCCATGTCCGCTGCAATTCTGGGAAAAGCCCTCATTCGACACCCCATGACACCCACTGAAATCGCCAGGCCTGCAGGCCCGTTTCCGATCACTGATCGGGTTCTTGCGGCCATGGCGGTGTCACGTCGCCACTGTGAAGAGTTGTTGCCCGAGGCGGATTGGCTCAAAAAACTGGCCCGCTCCGAGGCAACCGGCCAGCCCTTGCGCATCAAGCTCGGGCTGGATCCGACCGCGCCTGACATCCACATCGGTCACACAGTGGTGCTCAACAAGATGCGGCAGCTGCAGGATTTGGGACACCAGGTCATCTTCTTGATCGGCGACTTCACCTCGATGATTGGTGACCCGTCGGGCCGCAACAACACCCGGCCACCCTTGACACGCGAGCAGATCGCAGCCAACGCCCAGACCTACTACAAGCAGGCCAGCCTGGTGCTGGACCCGGCGCGTACCGAGATTCGCTACAACAGCGAGTGGAGCGACCCGCTGGGCGCACGCGGCATGATCGAACTGGCCGCGCGTTACACGGTGGCTCGCATGATGGAGCGCAATGACTTCCATGACCGCTTCAAGGCCAACACGCCCATCTCGGTGCATGAGTTTTTGTACCCGTTGATGCAGGGCTATGACTCGGTGGCGCTCAGGAGTGACCTGGAACTGGGCGGCACCGACCAGAAGTTCAACCTGCTGGTCGGCCGCCACTTGCAGCAAGAGTACGGGCAAGAGCCGCAGTGCATCCTTACGATGCCGCTGCTCGAAGGCCTGGATGGCGTCGAAAAGATGTCCAAGAGCAAAGGCAACACCATCGCCATCACCGAGCCGGCCAACAGCATGTTTGCCAAGGTCTTGTCGATCAGTGACGTGCTGATGTGGCGTTGGTTCGCGTTGCTGAGTTTTTGCAGCGAGGCCGAACTGAGCACGCTCAAAGCCGAGGTTGCGACCGGCCGCAACCCCAAGGAGGCCAAGCTCCAATTGGCGCGTGAACTGGTGACCCGGTTTCACAGTGCCACACTGGCGGCCTTGGCCGAGGCCGACTTTGACAACCGGGCCCGCGGCGGTATCCCGGACGAACTGCCAGAACTGAGCCTGGCCGGCGCCCCGCTGGCCATTGGCAATTTGCTCAAGCTTGCCGGTCTGGTGCCCTCGACCAGCGAAGCGCTGCGCCTGATCGACCAGGGCGGCGTGCGCATTGATGGGGTGGTGGTCAGCGACAAGGCCCTGAAGCTCGATGCCGGTACGCGGGTGTTGCAGGTGGGCAAGCGCAAGTTCGCGCGGGTGACGCTGAGTGCATGAGCGGGCGATGGTGCTCGCCGTCCGCCACCACCGGCCCGACCCCACGGCCGGGCCACTGACTTCGAGCTGATCCCGACACGATGCAAATTGCTTCTTACCTGCGTTTGTCGATCGCGGTGGCCATCGTCACTATCGCACTCAAGACCGCTGCCTGGTGGTTGACCGATTCGGTCGGACTGCTGTCCGATGCGGTTGAATCCTTGGTCAACCTGGCCGGTGCGATATTTGCGCTGATGATGGTGACCGTGGCGGCCCAGCCACCGGACGAGGATCACCCCTACGGCCACCACAAGGCTGAATATTTTTCGAGTGGCTTCGAGGGCGTGCTGATCCTGGTGGCAGCGCTGGCCATCATCTGGGCTGCGGTGCACCGCTTTGGCGATCCGCAACCGCTGACGGCCGTGGGGCTGGGCATCACGCTGTCGGTGCTCAGCTCGGTGCTCAATGGCGCGCTGGCCTGGGCGATGCTGCGCAAGGCGCGGGAGCACCGATCGATGGCGCTGGAGGGTGACGCGCGCCACCTGATCACCGATGTCTGGACTTCGGCAGGGGTGATCGTCGGCCTGCTGGCGGTCCAAGCCACCGGCTGGCTCTGGCTCGACCCGGTGATTGCGATCCTGCTGGCACTCAACATCGCCCGCGAGGGGGTGTTGCTGGTCTGGGCCTCGGCCGACGGTTTGATGGACCAGGCGCTGGAGCCCGACGTGCGGGCGCAGATCGACACCACGCTCGACGGATTCCGCCACAACGCGATCCGCTTCGACCATGTGGTGACGCGCCGGGCCGGACAGCGCCGGTTTGTCGACATGCACATGCACATGCCTGCGGCCTGGTCGCTGGGCCGGGCTGCGGCGGTGCGCAAATCGGTGGAGCAGGCTTTGATGAGTGCAGTGCCGGGTCTGCGCGCCAGCATCCAGCTGCTGCCAATGGATGCCGAGGCGCATTTTGATGACCCGCAAGATCCGCTGTGATCCGCTTTGATCCGCCATGATCGCGCTGCTGCAGCGGGTGAGCGAGGCCACGGTGTGGGTGTCAGGCCAGGTGGTGGGCCAGATTGGCGCGGGCCTGCTGGTGCTGGTTTGCGCCGAGCCCGGTGATACCGACGCGCAGGCCAGCAAGCTGGTCGACAAGCTGCTGAAGCTGCGGATATTTTCCGATGCTGACGGCAAAATGAACCGCAACGTGGTCGACGTGGCCGGTGGTTTGCTGTTTGTCAGCCAGTTCACGCTGGCGGCCGATGTGTCGGCCGGCAACCGGCCCGGGTTTTCAGGTGCTGCCAATCCGGTGCAGGGCCTGGCGCTGTACCAGACGGTGCTGCGCATGGCCTGCGAGCGCCACCCGGTGGTGGCAGCCGGCGTGTTTGGCGCACACATGCAGGTGGCATTGGTCAATGACGGGCCGGTGACGATCCCGCTGCGCATCAAACCTTGACAGTCGGCGTCATCCACTGTCGGGCATACCGTTGAGAAACGACAAAGGCCCCAGCGTACGGGGCCTTTGTCGGGCAAGCGAGGCCGAACAGGCCCCGATTAAACTCAATCGGCGTACTGGCCGGCGGCCTTGATCGCCGGGCCCCATTTGTTGATCTCAGCCTCGACAAACCGCTTGTGCTCGGCGCCGGACAAGCGTGCATCGGTGATCACCACCGCGCCCAAGGCCTCTTCGCGCTTGATGAACTCCGGGTCTTTGAGCGCCGCACGCAAGGCGGTGTTGAGCTTGTCGATCACCGTCTTGGGCGTGCCCTTGGGCGCGTACATGCCGTGCCAGATGGCCACGTTGAAGCCCTTGAGGCCAGACTCGTCCAGTGTCGGCAGCTTGGCCAGCGCCGGTGTGTTCAACCGCTTGCCTGTGGTCACGCCGAAAGCCTTGACCTTGCCGCTCTCGATTTGCTGCGAGGTGTTGGTGGTCTGGTCGCACATCAGGTCGACCTGGCCGCCGAGCAGGTCGGTCATGGCGGGCGCGGTGCCTTTGTAGGGCACGGTGGTCATGTCCACCGCCACCGCCTGCTGGAACAACAACCCGCACAAGTGCGAGGCGGCGCCCAGGCCGGCATTGGCCAGGTTGATCTTGCCCTTGTTGGCATCGATCCACTTTCGCAACTCGGCAAAGTTGTTGGCGGGCAAGGTGCTGCGGCCGATCAGGGTCATCGGCACCTCGTTGATCATGCCGAGGTACTCAAAGTCGGTCAGCGTGTCGTAGGGCAGCTTGCGGTACAGCGCCGGCGATGTGGCCATGCCGATGTGGTGCAGCAGCACGGTGTAGCCGTCGGGGGTTGCCTTGGCCACCTTGGCTGCACCCAGCGTGCCTCCGGCGCCGCCGACGTTCTCGATGATGACGCTCTGGTTGAGTTGCTTGCGCAACACTTCGCCCAGGTCACGCGCCACCTTGTCGGTAGGGCCACCCGCAGCAAACGGAACGACCACCGTGATCGGCTTGTCGGGGTATTGGGCCTGCGCAGCAGTCGCAGCAGCCAGCAGCAGGGCGGTGGAGATCAACAACTTCATCACAAAGTCCTCAGCAGTGGGCGCAGGCAGATGCCGGATGGCAAAGCCGGCTACAACCTCAATGGATGCTAGAACGTGCCGAGTGCCGGCGTGTGCCGGGAACTACTTAGCCTTGCGCACGTTGTGCCGAACTTTATGCCGAGCTCCGCGGTGGCTCAGCACTCTCCGGCTCACTCGTACTTGCGGGCGTCCTCGATCACCTTGCCGTCGTTGGGCAAGCTGCCGGGCGCCAGCAGCACCACCTCGGCGCGCAGCTTGGTCACATCACGCACGCTGGCGGCCACGGTATTGGCCAGGCCTTGGGGTGCGCCGGCGCACTCGATGTGCAGCGTCATGCGGTCGTTGGCCATTTCGCCCTCAACCACCAGCCGGGCCTTGAGGATTTCAGGATGGCGGCGCGCCACGTCGGCCACCTGGCCGGGGTGCACAAACATGCCCCGCACCTTGGTGGTCTGGTCGGCGCGGCCCATCCAGCCCTTGATGCGGGTGTTGCTGCGGCCGGTGGGGCAGGCACCCTCCAGCACCGCCGACAAGTCCCCGGTGCCAAAGCGCACCAGCGGGTAGCCGGGGTTGAGCACCGTGACCACCACCTCGCCCACCTCCCCGTCGGGCAGCACGTCGCCCGTGCCGGGGCGCACGATCTCCAGGATCACGCCCTCGTCGACCACCAGGCCTTCGCGCGCGGGCGTCTCGTAGGCGATCAGACCGCAATCGGCGGTGCCATAGCTCTGAAAGGCGGCAACGCCGCGCTCGGCCAGCCAGTCACGCAGGCTGGGCGGAAACGCCTCGCCACCCACCGATGCCTTTTGCAGGCAACGGATGTCGGCACCGGTTTCGGCCGCCTTCTCGACCAGGATCTTCAGGAAGCTGGGGGTGCCGATGTAGCCATGCGGGCGCAGCTCGGTCACCGCCTGCAGCTGCAGTTCGGTGTTGCCGATGCCGCCGGCAAAGGTGGTGCAACCCACCGCATGCGCGCCGCTCTCCATCATCGACCCGGCGGGCGTGAGGTGGTAGCTGAAGCTGCAATGGGCCAGATCACCCGCGCGAAAGCCTGCGGCAAAGATCGCCCGGGCCATGCGCCAGTAGTCGGGTGTGCTGCCCTCGGGCTCGTAGATCGGGCCGGGCGACTGGAACACCCGGCGCGCACCTGTGCCGGCGCGCAAGCCCCGCCAGCCAATGGCCGAGAAACCGCCAAACGGGTCTTGAGACCGCAGTGCAGTCTGCCGCGCCAGCAACTCATGCTTGCGGGTCACTGGCAGCCGCGACAGCGCCGTGCGGCTGCTGATGTCGGCCGCAGGCACGCTGGCCAGGATGTCGGCAAACGCGCTGGTGCAGCGCTGGGCCTGGGCGATGTGGCCGGGCAAGGCGGCCATCAGCGCGGCTTCGCGCTCGGCGGGCGTGCGTTGCTCTTGCGCATCGTAAAAGTCAGTCATCTCTGTCGCTCCACTGCGCCAATTGCTTTTTCAGGTCGGCGACAAAGTCGCGCACATCGGCGCTGCTGTGCAGCAGCCCTTCTTGCCATTCGGGGCTGGTGCGGGACGGGCGCTTAACCCGCGCTGCACGCAGCGCTGCGCCGTCAACCGCCGCTCGGGCGATGGGTGTGCCGCGCCGCTCAAAGCGGCCTGCGCGTTCAAGCAAGCCCAGGTCACGCAGGCTGCGCGCCAGCCCAGCCAGCGCACCCACAGGCTCAAACGACGGCGCGGAGAAGTTGAAATCGTCGGACATGGGCAAGACGGGCTGTCTGCAACGCTCAAGCCAACCAGCGCTTGCGGCGCTTGTAGCTTTTCACGTCCTTGAAGCTCTTGCGCGGGCTGCCGTCAGAAGCACCGCCCATGCCGAGGTAGAACTCCTTGACGTCCTCGTTTTCTCGCAGGTCACTGGCCACGCCGTCCATCACGATGCGGCCGTTCTCCAGGATGTAACCGTAGTCGGCATAACGCAGCGCGATGTTGGTGTTTTGCTCGGCCAGCAAAAAGGTGACGCCCTCCTTGGTGTTCAAGTCTTTGACGATCTCGAACACCTCTTCGACGATCTGCGGTGCCAGGCCCATGCTGGGCTCGTCGAGCAGCACCATCTTCGGGTTGGCCATCAGCGCGCGGCCGATGGCGCACATCTGCTGCTCGCCACCCGAGGTGTAGGCGGCCTGGCTGGTGCGGCGGGTCTTGAGGCGGGGAAAGTAGTTGTAGACCTTCTCCAGCGTCTGCGCGGTCGCCGCCTTGCCGTCCTGCCGGGTGTAGGCGCCCGTCATCAGGTTCTCTTCGATCGTGAGGTGGGCAAAGCAGTGCCGGCCCTCCATCACCTGGATCACGCCGCGGTCCACCATCTGGGCGGGGCTCAGCTGCTCGATGCGCTCACCGCGCAGCTCGATCGTGCCCTTGGTCACGGCGCCGCGCTCGCCCGCCAGCAGGTTGCTCACCGCCCGCAGCGTGGTGGTCTTGCCCGCGCCATTGCCCCCCAGCAGCGCCACCACCTTGCCCTCGGGCACGTTCAGCGACACGCCCTTGAGCACCAGGATCACATGGTTGTAGATGACCTCGATGCCGTTGACGTTGAGAAGGATGTTCGGTGTGCTCATCGGGGGGTGTCCTTTGACTCTTCGAAACGCCGCGCACGGCGCTTTGAAGAGGGCCCCGCCAGGGGCCCTCGGCCAGCTCAGTCGATCAGCTCTGACCGTCAGGTTTGAAAATCAGCTCTGACAATCAGCTCTGACATTCAGCTCTGACAATCAGCCGGAGCGCGGCGGGTCAGCTTCTTGTCGCTGGCGTACTTGTCGGCGGCCTGCTTGACCATGGGCTTGAGGATGGCCTCGTCAGCCTCGTACCAGTCGGCGCCGATGTTCCACTTGGCACCGTCCCAAGTCTGAACACGGGCCGAGGTGGAGCCCATGTGGTCCAGGCACGAGGTGCTGACCGGGCGGATGGTGCCGGTCAGGCCCAACTTGTCGAGCTGCTTGGCGTTCATGTTGAGGTTCTCCAGGCCCCAGCGCATCTGCTCGCCGGTGATGACCTTGCCCTTGGCAAAGCGTTCCTGCGCCCCACGCATGGCTTCAATCATCATCGCCTGCATCACCACGCCGCGCGTGTAGAGCACCGTGCCCACTTCATCCTTCGGTCCGGTGCCCTGGCCCTTGTCGTGCACAAACTTCAGGATGTCTTGAATCACCTTCGGGCTTTGGCCCGAGCCGTTGAGCGCCAACGCGTTGTAGCCCTTGGCGCCTTCACCTACGTCCTTGACGTCGGGCTCGGCGCCCGACCACCACACGCCGTACATCTTGTCGCGCGGGTAGCCGGTGGCCTGGGCTTCTTTCAGCGCGGTGGAGTTCATCACGCCCCAGCCCCACAGCAGCACGTAGTCGGGCTTTTGCTGGCGCACCTGCAGCCAGGCCGACTTTTGCTCCACGCCCGGCGCCGTCACCGGGATCTTGACCAACTCAAAGCCGTGGGTCTTGCTGCGCTCTTCCAGCAGCGGCATCGGTTCTTTGCCAAAGGGGCTGTCGTGGTAGACCAGCGCGATCTTCTTGCCCTTCAATTTGTCCAGCCCACCGTTCTGCTTGCCCAGGTGCTGGATCAGGATGTCGGCCGCCGTCCAGTAGCTGCCCATCAACGGAAAGTTCCACTTGAACACGCCGCCGTCCTGGCTCGCGGCCAGGCCGTAGCCCATCGTCACCAGCGGGATCTTGTCGACCGAAACCTTGTCGGTCAGCGCAAAGGTGATGCCGGTGGCCTGGGGGTCAAACACCGTGGCGGCCTTGCCCTTGAGGCGCTCGTAGCACTCGACACCCTTGTCGGTGGCGTAGCCGGTTTCGCACTCTTCGTAAACGAGCTTGACGCCGTTGACCCCGCCGTCACGGGCGTTGATCATCTTGAGGTAATCCTGCTTGCCGTTGGCCCAGGGCGTGCCGTTGGGCGCGTAGGGGCCGGTGCGGTAGACCAGCAACGGGAAGAACTGCTCCTTGGCTTGCGCAAACGCAGGCGCAGCGGCCAGGGTGCTCAGACCGGCCGTCAGAATTGCGGCCGTGAGCGAGAGGGATTTGAAGTTCATGTCTGCCTCCAGAGGTTGGAAAAATGCACCCGTCGGTGCCGGGGAACAAGCGCCGTTGGATCGGCGGTGATGCGGAAACTGTTTGTCGCGGGGCCAGGATCAGTGCGGGAAAGGCCAGAGCCGCAATTTTTCGCGCCCGGTGGCCCAGAGTCGGGCGATGCCGTGCGGCTCGACGATCAGGAAAAACACGATCAGCGCGCCGAAGATCATGAAGGTCAGGTGCGAGGCCAGCGCGGTGTTGATCGGCAAGCCGAAGTAGGCCGGCAGCGCGTCCAGCAGGATCGGCAGCAGCACGATGAACGCGGCGCCAAAAAAGCTGCCGGCAATCGAGCCGAGCCCGCCGATGATCACCATGAACAACAGCTGGAAAGAGCGGTCCACCGAGAAGGCGGCCGGCTCCCATGAACCCAGGTGCACAAAGGCCCACAAGCCACCTGCCACGCCGACGATGAACGAACTGACCGCAAAGGCGGTGAGCTTGGCGTAGACCGGGCGGATGCCGATCACTGCTGCGGCCACATCCATGTCGCGGATGGCCATCCACTCGCGGCCGATGTTGCCGCGCACCAGGTTCTTGGCCAGCAGCGCAAAGATGCAGACAAAGGCCAGGCAGAACAGGTACTTCTGCACCGGCGTCTCGATTGGCATGCCCAGCACGTTCAAGCCCGCCACGCTGACCGAGCCCGACGATGAGTCGTTGGTGAACCACTTGATGCGCAAAAACGCCCAGTCGGTAAAAAACTGCGCCGCCAGCGTGGCCACCGCCAGGTACAGGCCCTTGATGCGCAGGCTGGGGATGCCGAACAGCACGCCCACCAGCGTGGCACAACAGCCGCCCAGCAGCAGCGCGGCAATCAGCGGCATACCCGGCACCCGCACAAAGAAGTTGTAGGCGCCGTAGGCCCCGATCGCCATGAAGGCGCCCGTACCCAGCGAAATCTGGCCGCAGTAGCCCACCAGCACGTTCAGGCCCAGCGCGGCCAGCGACAGGATCAGGAACGGGATCAGCACCGCGCGGAAGGTGTACTCGCTGGCCAGAAAGGGCACGGCCAGGAACGCCAGCGCCACCAGCGCCAGGATCACGAGCTTGTCCTGCAGGATCGGGAAGATCTGCTGGTCAGCCCGGTAGCTGGTCTTGAATTGGCCGTTTTCTCTGTAGATCATGGGGTTGTCTCGGCCAGTTCAAACGCGGTCAATGTCTTGTTGTTACGGCCGGGCCTTTGGCCCTTAACGTTCACTGCGTTCACGTTAGCCTCCTCTGAAAGATCGTTACCCGCTTCATACGCGGTCAATGATCTTTTCGCCGAACAAGCCCTGCGGCCGGACGAGCAGTACCAGCAGCGCCAGCACATACGCAAACCAGATCTCGATGCCACCGCCCAGCATCGGGCCGATGTAGACCTCGCTGAGCTTTTCGCCCACACCGATGATCAGCCCACCAATGATGGCGCCGGGCACCGAGGTCAGACCGCCCAGGATCACCACCGGCAGCGCCTTGAGCGCCACCTGCGCCAGCGAGAACTGCACCCCCAGCTTGCTGCCCCAGATCATGCCGGCCACCAGCGCGGCAAATCCCGCCACACTCCAGACGATCACCCAGATGCGGTTGAGCGGGATGCCGATGGATTGCGCGGCCTGGTGGTCGTCGGCCACCGCACGCAGCGCCCGGCCGGTGGCGGTCTTCTGGAAAAAAATGCTCAACACCACCACCAGCGCAGCGGCGATCAGCGCGGCGTACAAGTCTTCCTTGTTGATCAGCACACCACCCTCGAAGACCTTGTCGAAGACAAAGATCGGGTCCTTTGGCATGCCGATGTCGATCTTGTAGATGTCCGAGCCAAACAGGGTCTGGCCGAAGCCGTCCATGAAGTAGCTGATGCCTAGCGTGGCCATCAGCAGGGTGATGCCCTCCTGGTTGACCAGCTTGCTCAGCACCAGGCGCTCGATGATGTAGGCCACCGCAATCATCACCAGCATCGCGCCGGCAAAGGCCAGGCCGATGGCCAGCCAGTGGTTGTCGAAGCCGAACCATTTGGGAAACCACTCGGCAAACCGCGCCATCGCCAGCGCAGCAAACAGCACCATCGCGCCCTGCGCAAAATTGAACACGCCCGAGGCCTTGTAGATCAGCACAAAGCCCAGTGCGATCAACGAATACAACATGCCGGCCATCAGGCCGCCAAACAATGTTTCCAGAAAAAATCCCATCGCGTCTCTCCTGCCGGCTCAGTGGGATGTGCCGAGGTACGCGCTGATCACGTCCTCGTTGTTGCGCACTTCGTCAGGCGTGCCGTCGCCGATCTTCTTGCCGTAGTCCAGCACCACCACCCGGTCGCTGATGTCCATCACCACGCCCATGTCGTGCTCGATCAGCACGATGGTGGTGGCGAACTCCGCGTTGACCTCCAGCACAAAGCGGCACATGTCCTGCTTTTCTTCAACGTTCATGCCGGCCATCGGCTCGTCGAGCAGCAGCACACTGGGCTCCATCGCCAGCGCGCGGCCCAGGTCCACCCGCTTTTGCAGGCCGTAGGGCAGGCGGCCCACAGGTGTCTTGCGATAGGCCTGGATTTCGAGAAAGTCGATGATGTGTTCGACAAACTCGCGGTGCTGGGCCTCCTCGCGCGCCGCCGGGCCGATGCGCAGCGCCTGCAAGAACAGGTTGCTCTTCATCTTCAGGTTGCGGCCGGACATGATGTTGTCGATCACGTTCATGCCCTTGAACAGCGCCAGGTTCTGAAAGGTGCGCGCCACGCCCATCTCGGCCACCTGGCGTGAACTCATGTGGCTGAAGGCCTGGCCCCGGAAGGCGATCGAACCCTGCTGCGGCGTGTAGACGCCGTTGATGCAGTTCAGCATCGAGCTCTTGCCGGCGCCGTTGGGGCCGATGATGGCGCGGATCTCGTGCTCGCGCACATCGAAGCTGATGTCGGTCAGCGCCTTGACGCCGCCAAAGCTCAAGCTGATGTTCTTGACATCGAGGATCACGTTGCCGCTGCTTGTTTCAGGGCCTGGCATCGGGGTGGTTTCAGCCATCTCAAGCCGCCTTTTTCATCGCCGGGAAGGTCTTGGCATCGTCGAGTTTGAGCGTGGCCGAGACCGAGCCCGAGCGGCCGTCCTCGAACTTAACCGCCGTCTCGATGAACTGCTCGGTTTGCCCGCCATACAGCGCCTCGACCAGCACCTGGTACTTCTCGCTGATGTAGCCGCGCTTGACCTTGCGGGTGCGGGTCATCTCGCCGTCGTCGGCGTCCAACTCCTTGTGCAGGATCAGGAAGCGGTGGATCTGGCTGCCCACCAGCAGGCTGTCGGTCGCCAGATCGGCGTTGACCTTCTCGATGCACTCGCGGATCAGCGCGTAGACCTCGGGCTTTTGCGCCAGGTCGGTGTAGCCGGCGTAGGGCAGGTTGCGCCGCTCGGCCCAGTTGCCCACCGCTTCGACGTCGATGTTGATGAAGGCGCAGACCGTGCTGCGCTTGTCGCCAAACACCACCGCCTCCTTGATATGCGGGAAGAACTTGAGCTTGTTCTCCACGTACTTGGGCGCAAACATCGCGCCGTCGTTGGCGCCGCCCAGGATGCGGCCGATGTCCTTGGCGCGGTCGATGATCTTGAGCTGGCCGGTGGCATCGATGAAACCGGCGTCGCCGGTGTGGTACCAGCCGTCGGCGGTCAAGACCTCGGCAGTGGCGGCCGGGTTCTTGTAGTACTCCTTGAGCAGGCCGGCCGACTTGACCAGAATCTCGCCGCTGTCGGTCAGCTTGATCTGCACACCGTCGATCGGCACGCCCACGGTGTCGGCAAATACCGCGTTGTCGGGCTGCAGGCAGACCAGCACGGCGGTCTCGGTGGAGCCGTAGAGCTGCTTCAGGTTGATGCCGATCGAGCGGAAGAAGGTGAACAGATCGGGCCCGATCGCCTCGCCGGCGGTGTAGGCCACGCGCACCCGCGACAAGCCCATCGAGTTGCGCAGCGGGCCGTAAATCGCCCAGTCGCCCAGCATCCACTTGATGCGGTCGATCAGCGCTACCGGCTTGCCGTCCATCCGCGCCGGGCCCACCCGCCGCGCCACCACCATGCAGGTGTCGAACAGCCACTTCTTGACCGCGCTGGCGTCCTCCATGCGGATCATCACCGAGGTCAGCAGGCCCTCAAAAACCCGCGGTGGCGCAAAGTAGTAGGTCGGGCCCACTTCCTTCAGGTCGATCGTCACCGTGGCGGCCGACTCGGGGCAGTTGACGATGTAGCCGCAGGCCAGCCACTGGGCGTAGCTGAAGGTGTTCTGGCCGACCCAGGCCAGCGGCATGTAGGCCAGCACTTCTTCTTGCGCGCTGAGCTTGTCGAACTTTGCGCCGGCGCGCGCCCGGTCGAGCAGCGAGCCGTGGGTGTGCACCACGCCCTTGGGGTTGCCGGTGGTGCCGGAGGTGAAGAACATCGTCGCCACGTCGGTGGCTTGCAGTTTGGCCACCTCGGCGTCAAAAAAGCCCGGGTCACGGGCTGCGCGCGCCGCGCCCGCCTCGATCAGCGTGTCCATCGCTGCCAGGCCCGGCTCGTCGTACTTGCGCAGGCCGCGCGAGTCGTCGAACCAGATGCGGCCCAGCTTGGGGCATTGCGCACGGATCTCCAGCAACTTGTCGACCTGCTCCTGGTTCTCCACCACCGCGAAGCCCACGTCGGCGTTGGTGATCGGGAACACAAACTCGGTGCTGGCCGCGTCCTGGTACAGCGGGATCGGCACCGCGCCCAGAGACTGCACCGCCAGCATGGTGGCGTACAGGCGCGGCCGGTTGTCGCCCACCACCACCACATGGTCGTCGCGCTTGAGCCCCGCCTCTGCCAGGCCGCAGGCCAGTTGGCGCACCAGCGTGGCCAGTTGCGCCCAGGTGGTGGTCTGCCAGATGCCGTATTCCTTCTCGCGCAGGGCTGCGGCATCAGGTCGGGCCTGGGCATGGTCGAGCATCAGGCGGGGAAACGTAGTCAACACCAGCAACTCCTTGCGCATGTGCGGCCCGGTTTGACATCAAGCTCCGGGCCTACGGCGATTGAAGGCGGATGCTAGGGATTAATTTGACGCCATCCTGTCGGTACGACGACAATCCTGGGGTCTGTACCTAGAGGACTTACCCCTAAACTTGACACGGGTTCACCCGAATGACAGAGCTCCCTCGCGACGGCGGCCCGGCAGTTGCACCCATGCCGCCACCGGCCCCGGCGAGTGCGCCGGCCAGCCTGCGCCAACGGGCCCGCGTGCCCAGTCCGGCCGAGCTGGCCAACATCCCGTGGCTGGCGGTGTTGACCGACGAAGACCGGCGCGAGGCGGCGGCCGCCCTGGTGGTGGTCAACGCCCGGGCCGGTGACCGGGTTTGCCGCACCGGGGCGCCATCAACGTACTGGTTTGGCGTGATCGACGGCCTGCTCAAGATGAGCAACGTCAGCCTCGAAGGCACGCCCATCACCTACACCGGCATCCCGCCGGGCGCCTGGTTTGGCGAGGGCACGCTGCTCAAGCGCGAGGTCTACCGCTACAACATCGAGGCCCTGCGCCAGAGCACGGTGGCGGGCCTGCCGCTCGCGGTGTTCTGGCGGCTGCTGGAGCGCAGCATCCCGTTCAATCGCTTTGTGATGACCCAGCTCAACGAGCGGCTCGGCCAGTTCATCGCCGCGCGTGAGATCGACCGCAACAACCAGCCCGATGCGCGCGTGGCACGCAGCCTGGCCGCGCTGTTCCATCCGGTGCTGTACCCGGGCGTGGGCCAGTTGCTGCGCATCACCCAACAGGAGCTGGCCTACCTGGTTGGCCTGTCGCGCCAGCGCGTCAACGAGGCGCTCAATGCGCTGGCGGCGGCCGGGCTGATCCGCATCGAGTACGGCGGCGTGCGGGTGCTCGACCTGGCGGGGTTGCGGTCGCACCGGGTGCTTTGATCGCGCTGGCTCGCTAGCGCCGGTCCGGGTTGCTCACCCCGTGCACCACATGGCCGGCGGGTACATGCTGCGCGGCGCTCTCGACATGGCGCGGATGGTCGTCAAAAAAGAAGTCGGGCTCGAACTCTCGCAAGAACCCGCCCTTGGCCAGCCCGCCCAGGAACATCGCCTCGTCCACCTCAATCTGCCAGTCCATCAAGGTGCGGATGGCACGCTCATGGGCCGGCGCGCTGCGGGCAGTCACCAGGGCGGTGCGCACCCGCATGCCCGAGGCCTCGCCCGCCAGCCGCAATTGCTGCAGTGCCAACAGCAGTGGCTTGAACGGTCCGGCCGCCAGCGGCGTGGCCACCTGGTCTTGCTCGTGCTGCTGAAAGGCCTGCAATCCGTCGCGCTGGTAGACCTGCTCGGCCTCGTCCGAGAACAACACCGCATCGCCGTCAAAAGCAATGCGCAGTTCTTGCGGATGCAGGGCCGAGGCCTGCGGCGCCTGGGGCGAGACCCGCGCTGCCGGCACGCCAGCCGTCAGCGCCGAGCGCACGTCGTGGGCGTTGGCAGACAAGAACAGCTGTGCCCGCAGCGGCGCCAGGTAGCGCCAGGGCGCTGCGCCCCGGGTGAACACGCCGCGCTCCACCGCCAGCCCGTAATGCTGGCAGGAGCGGAACACCCGCAGCCCCGACACCGGGTCATTGCGCGACAGGATCACCACCTCGACCCGGGGGCTGGCGCTGCCGGCGTTGAAGGCGAGCAGCTTGCGGGCGAGTGAAAACGCCACACCTGGCGGCGCCGGCATGTCCAGCCGTTGCAATTGCTGTTGCATGTAGGCGCGGTCGTCAGCGGCCTCGAACAGCAAGTTTTCGGGCTCGAAGTCGAACAGCGCCCGCGATGACAGTGCAATCACCAGCCGGTCATGCTCAGGGGCAGTCATGGCCGGGATGATACGGAGGCGCCAGCAGGCTGTCGCCGCTCAAGTTGCAGCCGCAGCCGCCGATATCGGATGGGCGTGGGTGACGTTCAAGCGGGCCGACCGACGTTGCGGTGGCCGCGCCAGCGGCCGTTGTTGTCCCGCGCCGCTTGTTGGATTGGCCGTGCCATGACTTTGCACACCCGGATTTGCCGTTGCCTGCTGGCTTAGTCCCTGGCCTGGCTGTGCAGCAGCGGCTGGGCCCAGAGCGGCCTGCTGTTGGGCGACGACAAGGCCCAGGTCAATGCCTGGCCAGCCGTCACCGCGCTGTCCGACCCGGCCGGCGCCTGGACCCTGGACGACGCCCGCCAGCGTGCGGCCCAATTCGCCACGCCGCAGGTGCCCGAAGCCAATTTCGGCGTGCAGCGCCAGCCGATGTGGCTGCGCCTGCCGCTGCAGGTGCAAGGGGCCAATGGCCGCTGGACGCTGCAGATCGATTACGCGCCGCTCAACCGGGTGGACGTCTACCGGCTCAGCCAGGGCAAGCTGGTGCAACAGGCGGTGCTGGGCAACGCGCAGCCGTTCGAGGCCCGGCCGGTGCACAGCCGGGCCCACGCGCTGACGATGGATTTGTCGCCTGGCGAGCATGAGATTTACCTGCGGGTGCAAACCCGCAGCTCGATGTTGGTGCCCATCAGCTTCTTGCGCGATGACGCGTTTTTGGTGCAGGAGTCGTCTCGACAGATTCTGCAGGGCTTGGCGGCGGGCATTGTGCTGGGCCTGCTGGCCTACAGCCTGGCGCATTGGCTGAGCTTGCGCGACCGCCTGTTTTTGCAGTACGCCGTGATGCTGCTGGGCGTGGCGGTGTTTTTCTTGTCGTACTTTGGCGTCGGCCAGCAATACCTTTGGCCCGAGCCCGGCGGTCTGACCGACAAGATTGCACCGCTGGCCATCCTGGCTGCGCTGGCGGCGGGCAGCCAATTTGTATCGGGTGCGCTGCAGATGCAGCGCAACAGCCGCTGGAGCCACCGCGGCTTGCAAGCGGTTTGCGGGGCCGGTGTGCTGGCGTTGCTGGCCTCGGTGGCGGGGCTGCTGGACTACCGTCAAACCCAGGCTCTCGCCACCTTGCTGGGCCCGTTGCCGATGTTGGTGGCCATCCCGGTGGCGGCTCGGTTGGCCAGGGCGGGCGACCGGGTGGGGTTGTTCATGCTGCTGGGCTGGTCGGCCTACACCGCCGGCGTGTTGACGATGGCCGCCCTGCTGCGTGGCCTGATGCCGGTCAACTTCTGGACCCAGCACGCCTTCCAGCTTGCATCGATGCTGGAAATGGCAGCCTGGGTGCGCGTGCTGGGCCTGCGCATTGCCGAGGTGCGGCGGGTCGCAGAGCGGGCTCAACTGGAGCGGCAAACCCTGCTGACGCTGGCCCACACCGACGCGCTGACCGGCCTGCCCAACCGGCGCGGCCTGGAGCAGGCGATGGCGGCGGCATTGGCCGCCAGTCGGGTCGACAGCGTGCTGGCGGTGTTTTTGCTGGACCTGGACGGCTTCAAGCCGATCAACGACAGGCTGGGCCACGATGCGGGCGACGAACTGCTGGTGCAGGTGGGCCAGCGCTTGCGCCTGCAATTGCGCAACAGCGACGTGGTCGGGCGTCTGGGCGGCGATGAGTTTGTGATCATGGCGGCCGGCCTGGTTGGCGAGGCCGATGCCCAGCGCCTGGGTGCCAAGTTGCTGTGCGCCTTTGACCAGCCCTTCACGGTGGCCAACCAGGCCTGCAGGGTCGGCCTGACCATCGGATTTGCACTGGCCCCGCACGACGGGCGCGACGGCGGCGACCTGCTCAAACGCGCCGATGCCGCGATGTACGCCGGCAAGCAGGCCGGTCGCCACTGCGTGCGGCGCGGCGGCGCCTCGGTCGGTCTGGCCGGCGGCTGAGCGGTGGCCGGCCCGGCGCCGGCAGCCTCTCAGTTCATGAAACCCAGCGGCCCGCGCTTGCCCGCACCACTGGCGCAAGGCAGGTCAGCACCCGTGATGCAGTCGCGGCCGTCGAGCCGGGCGTTGCCAAAGGCCGTCATCCAGGCCCGGCGCATCTCACGCGGCGCCAGTTCGGACAAGAGGTCCAGCACCGCATCTGCCGGGTCGGGTTCAAAGCGGCGACCCCAGTCGTGCAGGCTGCGGATGCTGTCGTAGAGCCGGCGGGCGATGGCGCGGGCCGCGTCGCGGTCGGGCATCAGCACCTGGTAGACGTTGACCCGGTTCAGGATCGGCTCGGGGATCGCCCGTTCGTCGTTGGCCGTAGCCACCCAGATCAGCTGGCTGGCATCGACTGCAACGTCCGCAAACTCGTCGATGAACTGCTTGGCGGTGTCATGCTCAAGCAGGCTGTAGAGCGCGCCCAGCGGGTCGTAGGCATGCTCACCACGCGCCTTGTCGATCTCATCGACCACCATCACCGGATTGGCGTACTGGCCATCGACCAGGGTCTCGAAGACCTTGCCCGGTCGGGCCCCCTTCCACTGGCTGGACGCTCCTGACAGCACCCAGCCGGCAGTCAGCGAGCTCATCGAGATAAAGCCCATGCCGGTGCCCAGCAACGTCGCGACCTCGCGCGCAAAGTGGGTCTTGCCCACGCCGGGCGGGCCGAGCAGCAGCATCGGCGTGATCTCCAGCGGGTCGCGGCTGTCATGGCACAGCGCCAACTGGCGCCGGATGTCGTCGAGCACCTCGTGAAAGTTCGGCATCTCGTCGTACAGATGGGCCATCGCCGGAAGCCCGCTGGGCTTGACCTGAAAACGCTCCGGGCCCTTTTCGAGCATGCGCTCGTAGGTGCTGCGCAGGCTCTCGTGCTCTTTGGGCGGCAGCTTGGTGAGCAGCCGCTCGACCTCGTCGCAGCGGTAGACGCTGCGCATCTGCGCGATCGGGATACTGCCGCGCGACACGGGGACCAGTTCACTGGAGTGGCTCATCCGGAACTCCTTTTGGGGGCTTGCCCATTCAAGCAAGAGGCTGCCACAAGTGCCGCCCGGATCAAAGGCCGGTAGACACCGCATTTGCGGGTACGCCACGCCTAAAACGGTCAGCAAGTCACGCGCCAGGGCGGGCGGCGTTGAATGCCAGGTTCCCGATCGGCGCCAAGCTGAGCTTGTCGATTCGAGTGCGGTCGGCTCGGCAAATGGGCGTTGCCGGCCAGCAGCGCTCAGCCAGACTGGGGCAAAGCAGCCGTTTAAACAGGGGCAAGTCACGATACCGAAGCACATCCGCGATGCCATGCAACTCAGGCCAGGCGCCGCAGTGGAGTTCTCGGTAAACGCGACCGGCGAACTGGTCCTCCATCCGCCGCGGGTTGCCAAGGGTGTGGCCGCGCTGACCCGGGACCGATTCGATCGGGTTCGCGGCCGGGCCGACGTGCCCAGGCGAACCGACGCGCTGATGAAGCTGCTGCGCGCAGACTTTTGATGCTGCAGGTTGACACCAACGTCCTGGTGGACGTGTTGCAGAACGATCCGCAGTGGGCCGACGGGTCCATCGCCCAGATGCGCGCGCAGGCCAGGCTGCAGGTCCTGGCCATCAGTCCGGTCATCTGCGCCGAGCTGTCACTGTCGTTCACGACCCTCGAAGCGCTCGCTGACGTGGTGCAGACCCTGGCGCTCGCAGTGCGCGAGATCCCTCGGCCGGCGCGGTTTCTGGTAGCCAAGGCCTAGCTTCAGTACCGCCGGCGCGGCGGCAGCAAGGGGCAGGTACTGCCCGACTTTTTCATCGGTGCCCATGCGGCTGTCGAGGGCTGGCCTTTGTTGACTCGAGAGGCCTGTCGTTTCAGAACCTGCTTTCCGACCTTGGAGGTGATGGCCCCTTGAGCCCACGCACCGTGGCGCGCGCCTCGCGTCAACGTGGCTTCCTGCTTCTAGGCCCTGGCCGCCGATCACTTCACCCAGGTATTGAGCTGGATGATCGGCAGCAGCACCGCCAGCACGATCAGCATCACCACCCCGCCCATGGCCACGATCAGCAGCGGCTCCAGGATCGTGGCCAGTGCCATCGCCCGGCGCTGCACCTCGCCGTTGAGTTGCTTGGCGGCGCGGTCCAGCATCTGCGGCAGCTGACCGGTCTGCTCGCCCAGCCGGGCAAACATCGCCAGCAGGCCAGGGAAGCGCTTCTTGGCTGCCAACGCCGAGGCCAGCGGCGCGCCCTCTCGCACTTGCACCAGCGCCTCCAGCGCGTCGGCGCGCAAGGCGCGGTTGGCCAGGGTTTCGGCGGCGGCCTGCAGGGCTTTGAGGATCGGCACGCCGGCGTTGGCCAGCATCGCCAGCGTGCCGGCAAAGCGCGCCGAGTTGTATCCGCGCGAGACTCGGCCGATCAGCGGCAGGCCCAGCCAGGCCGCATCAAAGCGCTGGCGGAAGGCTTCTTTCCTGAGTGCCAGGCCCAGCATGACACCGCCGCCTGCCGCCGCCAGCACCACCAGCCAACCCCATTGCCGCACAAAGGCGCTCAAGCCCAGCATTGCGGTGGTCAACCAGGGCAGCGCGCGCTTGTTGCTGGTGAAGACGCTGGCCACCTGTGGCACCACGTAAGTGACCAGAAAAATGACGATGACAAAGGCGATCAACGAGACGATGGCCGGGTAGAGCGCCGCGCCCAGCAGCTTGGCACGCAGCGCCTGGCGCTCTTCGAGGTCATCGGCCAGGCGCTCCAGCACGCCGCCCAGCGCGCCGCTCTGCTCGCCCGCCGCCACCACGGCACGGTAGACATCGTCAAACTCTCGCGGCGCACTGGCCAGGGCGCGGGCAAACGGTGAGCCGGCGTTGACCTCGGCCCGCAAATGCGCCACCAGGTCACGCTGGCGCGGCTCGTCGGCTTCGTCGGACAGGGCAGTCAGAGCGCGCTCCAGCGGCAGGCCGGCACCCACCAGGCCGGCGAGTTGACGGGTCCAGACCGCCAGCCCGGTGCTGCCAAAGACCCGGCGCGACCAGCGCGAGGCGCCGGCCGTCTGCACACTGGCGGCCAGCGCCTGCACGCCCAGCGGCACCAGGCCCTGGGTGCGCAGCTGCGAGCGTGCAGCCTTGGCGTTTTCGGCCTCCAACACGCCACTGCGGGGCTTGCCTAGCGCATCGAGCGCTTCAAAGGTGTATGCGGGCATAGGTTTGCAGTATCGGGGACGGGGCTTGTCGGGGTTACAGAGTTCGGCGCCAAGCGGCCGACTGACCGCGCGAGCCGTGAGGCATCGGGGTCGGCTGGTTTCGACGCTGGTGGCGGTCTGCCGCTACCGGCTCAGGCACCGCCAAACGGGCCGTTGCCGAGGGCCAGCCTGGCAGAACTGCGGCTCCTGCACTCAGCGCAGCTCGCCGCGCCATTGCGCTGGTCTGCGCCTGTCAGGGCGTGCCGCGCAACACCACCAGCTCCATTTTGAGGCGCAAGGCATTGCGGCTCAGCACATCGTCCAGGCAGGCCATGCGCTTTGCGCCCGCGATCTCAGCACAGGCCAGGTGCAGGGCGTCGCCGGCGCGCAGCGCGCTCGCGGTATCCAGCACCAGTTGGGCTGCGCGATGAAAGTGGGCCGGCTCGATTGAAAGCAGCCGAAGGTCGACCGCCACCATGCGCTCAAAGCGCTCCCAGGCGCCTTGAGCCTGAAGCCGAGTGATCGCGCCAGTGCGCTGCTTCATGGCCAGGGCGCTGGCGAACTCAGGGATGCACCAGGCTGCGGTGACCAGCTCGCTCTTCTCATGCGCATACCAGTCGCTGGCGGCCAGGCTGTGCGGTTCGTTCACGAACAGCGGCACGAGAACACTGGTGTCGACATAGACCACGTCAGTACCGTGCGTCGCCGCGCAGCGCTTGCAGCACGGATTCAGCCATGGGCATGGCATTGCGCAATTCGGCCAGCTCGGCGGCAAATGCCTCACGATTCCAATGGGCCGGCCGAATCGACAGCGTGCCATCCACGGTGAGTTGCGCCTCCACGGTTGCACCCTCACGCAGGCCAAGCCGACGCACAACGTCGGACGGGATTCTCAAGGCAAGACTGTTGCCCCATTTGGCGACTCGCAGGTCCACGGCGTATATCCTCTTGCGTATCTACATCGTACGCCGTGAGCATGGAATGTCAAGCGGCCGTCTGGCCAACAGCCTGACATTGCCGAAGTCGGCCGATGACCTGCCTTCAAGTTCACGGGCTCAGCCAACCCGCTGGTATCGCGGTCAGGCCTTCGCCAGCCGTGCATCGCCTTCCGGCGATGCACGCGCGGGCTCAGCCAACCCGCTGGTATTGCGGTCAGGCCTTCGCCAGCCGTGTATCGCCTTCCGGCGATGCACGCGCGGGCTCAGCCTGCCCGCTGG
>JANYKR010000267.1 GCA_025358155.1 Betaproteobacteria bacterium | reverse complement strand
GGGATGACAAGTCAGGGGGCCGGGGATGACAAGTCAGGGGCCTGGGATGACAAGTCAGGGGGCCGGGATGGCATTACTCAGCCTTGAACAGCGCAGCGACCTTGCGCTTGGTCTTGATGTTGCTCGAGATACCGCGCGAAGGCGCAGCCTTGGCGGCGGCTTCCCACGCGGGCGTGGCGTCGGGCTGACCCGCTTCGTAAGGCTTGTCGAAGAATGGGTCGCGCGACATGGCGGGACCGCGGTGCGGACGTCCGCCGCCACGCATCGGCGGCCGCGCTTCGCTGAAGCGCTCGTTAGTGCGATCACCGCCACGATCGCTGCGATCACGCGACTCGAAGTTACTGCCGCCGTCACCATCGGTCCGCGCACGAGGCTGATCGAGCACATCGCGTGCATCGCCGGCCTCGCCCTCTTCGCGCCAATGACGACGACCGTCGTTGATGCGACCGCGGGGCGCGTCTTCCTCGAACTCGATCGCTTCGAGTTCGATCTTGGTCTTGATCAGCTTTTCGATATCGGCCACCAGGCGTGCATCGTTGCCGCCGCTGGCGAAACTCACCGCCAGACCCGACGCACCAGCGCGACCGGTGCGACCGATGCGGTGCACGTAGTCTTCGGCGTTGAACGGAATGTCGAAGTTGAAAACCGCCGGCACGTCCTTGATGTCGAGCCCGCGTGCCGCCACGTCGGTGCACACCAGCAAATCGACTTCGCCCTTCTTGAACGATTCGAGCGCCTTCAGCCGCTCGTCCTGGCTCTTGTCGCCGTGCAGTGCGGTGGTCTTCAGGCCTTCACGCTCAAGCGACCGAGCCAGGCGGGCACACCCCAGCTTGCTGTTGACGAAGACAAAAGCCTGCGTGATGCCGCGCTGCTTGATGATCTGCTTGAGCGCACGGCGCTTGTCATCGTCGCTCACGCTGTAGAAATGCTGTTCGACGGTCGACGCCGTTTCATTCGGCCGGGCCACTTCGATGAGCACCGGGTTTTGCAGATAGCTGCTGGCGAGCCGCTTGATTTCCGGCGAGAAGGTCGCCGAGAACAAGAGCGTGATCCGCTGCTTGGGCAGGAAACTGAGGATGCGCTGCAGGTCAGGCAAAAAGCCGATGTCGAGCATGCGGTCGGCCTCGTCGAGCACCACGTACTCGACCTGGTTCAACACGCAGTTCTTGGCGTCGATGTGGTCGAGCAGCCGGCCGGGCGTGGCGATCAATACCTCAACACCGCGTTTGAGCTCCAGCGTCTGCGGCTTCATGTCGATGCCGCCAAACACCACCGCCGCCCGCAACTGGGTGTGCTTGGCGTAGGTCTTGACGTTGTTGGCCACCTGGTCAGCCAGCTCACGGGTAGGCGTGATCACCAGCGCCCGCACCGGATGGCGCGCCGGCGACATTGACGCCGTCTCGTGCTTCATCATCTTTTGCAGCAGCGGGATCGAAAACGCCGCCGTCTTGCCGGTGCCGGTCTGCGCCGCGCCCATCACGTCGCGCCCGGCCAGCACCAGCGGAATCGCCTTGGCCTGGATCGGCGTCATCGCGGTATAGCCCGAATCGCTCACCGCACGCAGCAGTTTGGCGTCCAGCGGCAGGGTGTCGAAACGTTGCGGGGCGGCGTCGATGACCGACTGTAGGTCGGCGTCAAAAACCGGATCGGCGGTGGTTGTGTTTTGCGTCATGAACCTCGGATTATCCCTGAGGCGTGAAATGGGTGTATTTGCCGTGTCTCGACGGCCGATAGTCCGGCAGATCGATCCTTAGAATGCGCCGCCTGAACCCCGCCGCGATGGCGATAAACCTGGGGCCGCCAAGCGCAAAAGCACGCATGAAAATCGTTTTGCTGGGGCCGGATGGCCAGGTCGGGTGGGAGCTGCAACGCGCCTTGGCGCCGCTGGGTGAGGTGATAGCGCTGCGGCGCCAGAACATCCAGGCCGATGGCAGCGCGCCCTGCGGCGATCTGTCCCAGCCCGACGCGCTGGCCGCCAGCCTGCGGGGGCTGCGGCCGGACGTGGTGGTCAATGCCGGCGCGTACACCGCCGTCGACAAAGCCGAGAGCGAGCCCGGGCTGGCCCGCACCGTCAACGCCCTGGCCCCGGGCGCCATTGCCAGCGTGGTGGCCGAGTTGGGCGGCTGGCTGCTGCACTTCAGCACCGACTACGTGTTTGACGGCAGCGGCGACCAGCCCCGCGATGAAGCCGCCGCGACCGGGCCGCTGTCGGTCTACGGGCGGACCAAGCTGGAAGGCGAGCACCTGATCCGCGCCAGCGGCTGCCAGCACTTGATCCTGCGCACCAGCTGGGTCCATGCCGCGCGCGGCGGCAACTTTGCCCGCACCATGCTGCGGCTGGCGGCTGAGCGGGACAGCCTCAGCGTGATCGACGACCAGATCGGCGCGCCCACCGGGGCCGACCTGCTGGCGGACATCAGCGCCCACGCGCTGCGCCGTGCGCTGCAAGATGCCAGCGTCAGCGGCACCTACCACGCGGTGGCGGCGGATGAGGTCAGCTGGTGCGGCTACGCTCGGCATGTGCTGGCCTGGGCACAGCTGCACGGACAAACGCTCAAGGCCGGGCCAGAGCAGGTCGCGCCCATCCCCACCAGCGCCTACCCCACGCCTGCCCAACGCCCGCTGAACTCCCGCCTGGACACCCGCAAACTGCGCCAGACCTTTGACCTGCACCTGCCCCACTGGCAAGCCGGGGTCGAGCGCATGCTGCGCGAGTCCCTCACGCTGCCCTGATCGGCCCGCCGCCACCACCGTTGCCACGGCATCCGCCGACACCCCATGAAATTCACCGCCACCTGCCTGCCCGACGTTGTCGTGATCGAGCCCGCCGTGTTCAGCGACGAGCGCGGCTGGTTCATGGAGAGCTTCAGCCAAAAGCGCTTTGCCGATGGCCTGGCCGCGCTGGGCCTGCCGCAGGCCCGGCCGTTTGTGCAAGACAACGAGTCGCAATCGGCCCAGGGCGTGCTGCGGGGCCTGCACTACCAACTGCCGCCGCATCCGCAGGGCAAGCTGGTGCGGGTGGTGCAGGGCGCAGCGCTGGACGTGGCAGTGGACATCCGGCGCGGCTCGCCCACCTTCGGGCGGTGGGTGGCCGAGGAATTGAGCGCCGACAATCGCAAGCAGCTCTGGATCCCCGAAGGCTTTGCCCACGGCTTTGTTGCACTGCAGGACAACACCCGCTTTGTCTACAAGACCACCGACTTCTACGCCAAGGCCTGCGAACGCGCGATCCGCTGGGATGATCCGGCTATTGCCATCGCCTGGCCGGCCGGCTTGCAAGCGCTGCTGGCGCCCAAAGACGCCGAAGCACCGTTGCTGGCTGATGCTGAAGTCTTTTGACCCCTCACAACGAGAACACTGCATGCCCCAGACCCCTGCCCGCCTGGCTGTCGATGCGACGGCCGACCTGTCGGCCCAGCCGTCAGCCCAGCCGTCAGCACAACCGCCAGTACATCCGCCAGTACATCCGCCAACGCAGGTCACTGCCTACCACCTGCTGCAAGCGCAGTTGCCCGCGCAGCCTCAAACCTGGCTGGTCACCGGCGTGGCCGGCTTCATCGGCAGCCACTTGCTGGAGACGCTGCTCGGCCTCAACCAACGGGTGGTCGGGCTGGACAACTTTGCCACCGGCCACCGGCACAACCTGGACGCGGTGCAGCGCACCGTGGGCGATGCTGCCTGGGCCAACTTCAACTTCATCGAAGGCGACATCCGCAACCTGGCCGACTGCCAGCGCGCCTGCACCGGTGTGGACCGGGTGCTGCACCAGGCTGCACTGGGCTCGGTGCCCCGGTCATTGGCCGACCCGATCACCACCAACGC
>JANYKR010000122.1 GCA_025358155.1 Betaproteobacteria bacterium | reverse complement strand
TTCACCCCCATCAGCCGCATTCCCAAAGTGATGCAGGAGGCGGTGCTGGCGGTGGAAGACGCCCGCTTCTACCAGCACAACGGCGTTGACTACCTGGGCGTGGTGCGCGCCGGGCTGGCGCAATTCAACAAGGCCAAGAGCCAGGGCGCGTCCACCATCACGATGCAGGTGGCGCGCAACTTCTACCTCTCGACTGAAAAGACCTTCACCCGCAAGATCTACGAGATCTTGCTGGCCCTCAAGATCGAAGGGCACCTCAGCAAGCAGCAGATTCTGGAGGTCTACATGAACCAGATCTTTCTGGGCCAACGCGCCTACGGTTTTGCGGCGGCCAGTGAAATCTACTTTGGCAAACCGCTGGCCGAGGTGACGGTGGCCGAGGCCGCGATGCTGGCCGGCCTGCCGCAGGCGCCGTCGGCTTACAACCCGGTCAGCAACCCCAAACGCGCCAAGCAGCGCCAGCAGCACATCATTGACCGGATGGAGGCCAACGGCTTCATCACCGAAGAAAAGGCCGAGGCCGCCCGCAACGAGGTGCTGCGCCTGCGCCAGCCCACCGAGAGCGGTGTGCATGCCGAATACGTGGCCGAGGCGGTGCGCCAGCTGGTGTTCAACCAGTACGGCGGTGAGACCACCACCCGGGGCCTGAATGTGCAGGTCACGGTAGACGCCGGCGAGCAGGCAGCCGCCTACCGAGCGCTGCGCCGCGGCCTGCTCGACTACGAGCGGCGCCAGGTCTACCGCGGGCCCGAGGGCCATATCGACCTGCCGGCCGATCCGGCGGCGTTGGACACCCGGATTGCCGAGGCGCTGGTCGACCACCCCGACAACGACGAACTCAAGGCCGCCGTGGTGCTGGAGGCCAGCCGCAGCAAGGTGGTGGCGGTGCTGCAGTCGGGCGAGAGCATCGTGGTCACCGGCGACGGCCTCAAGCCGGTGAGCTCGGGCCTCGCTGACAAGGCCGAGCCGCAAAAGCAGATCCGGCGCGGCGCGGTGGTACGCACGGTGCGCGGCCCCAAGGGCGACTGGACGCTGACCCAGTTGCCAGAGGTGGAGGGCGCGTTTGTGGCGATGGACACCCGCACCGGTGGCATCCGGGCGCTGGTGGGCGGCTTTGACTTTGGCAAGAGCAAGTTCAACCATGTCACCCAGGCCTGGCGCCAGCCGGGGTCGAGCTTCAAGCCCTTCATCTACTCGGCGGCACTCGAAAAAGGCTTTACGCCGCAGACGGTGGTCAACGATGCACCGCTGTTTTTTGATGCCGGTACAACCGGCAGCCAGCCCTGGGAGCCGAAGAACTACGACGGCAAGTTCGAGGGTCCGATGGCGTTGAAAACCGCGCTCGCCAAGTCCAAGAACATGGTGTCGATCCGGGTGCTGCAGTCCACCGGCGTGAGATATGCGCAAGACTGGATCACCCGCTTCGGCTTTGATGCCGAAAAACACCCGGCCTACCTGACCATGGCGCTGGGCGCTGGCTCGGTCACGCCGCTGCAAATGGCCACCGGCTACAGCGTGTTTGCCAACGGTGGCTACCGCGTCAACCCATTGCTGATCACCCGCATCACTGACGACAAGGGCAAGGTCTTGCAGCAAACCCCCCTGCGGGTGATCGACGAGGCGGCGCGGGTGATCGAGCCCCGCAACGCGTTTGTGATGAGCCAGTTGCTGGGCGAGGTGGCGCGCTCGGGCACAGCAGCCAAGGTCTACGCCACCTTCAAACGGCCTGACCTGTACGGCAAGACCGGCACCACCAATGACTCGATGGACGCCTGGTTTGCCGGCTACCAACCCAACCTGGCGGCGGTGGTCTGGATCGGTTACGACACCCCGCGCAAGCTGGGCGACCGCGAGACCGGCGGCGGCCTGGCACTGCCGGTATGGATCGAGTACATGAGCTACGCACTCAAGAAACAACCCGAGATGCAAATGCCGGTACCCGAGGGCCTGGTGCAGCAAAACGGCGACTGGATCTTCAATGAGTTCGCCTCGGGCGCTGGGGTCAGCAGCGTGGGCCTGGATGACAAGCTGCCGCAAGCGCCCAGCGCCGACGAGCGCAAGGGCATCCTGGACTTGTTCCGGTAAGGCGCGGCGGCGGCCGGGTGGCGCTGGGAGGCTGTCGGGCTGGCACCCAGGCGCTCAAGCCGGGTTGAATACCAGCGGCTGTCCGCCCTGTGCACTGGCGTGTTGTGAAAGCGCTGCAAAAAACTCGGTGCCGTCGCGGGTGTCGCGCCACTGGCCGGCCAGCAGCCGGTAGTGGTGGCCGCCGGCCCGGGCTGCCAGCCACAGCTCATGCAGCGGCGGCTGGGTGTTGATGATGATCTTGCTGCCACCGGGCAGGCTCAACTCCAGCAGGCCACCCGTGCGCTGGCTGTCGATGTCGATCACGTCGTCCTCCAGCCAGTGGTCAACCGTGGCCTCGATCGATGCCAAAACGGCATGCGACAGGCGGTGGAAATCGCTGTCGGACAGGGGCTCTGGTGCAGGGCTGGGCGGAGCGGCAGCTGGGGTCATGGTTGATAGAATTCCGGGTATGAATGTCCATTCGAGTGTAGCCACGCCCAGCGCGCCGCGCTGCGGGCGGAGCCGGCTGTCGGGTTTGCCGCTGGGTTGGCGGCCAGGTCTGCGGCTGTCTTGCCTGTTGACCGGCCTGGCCATGCTCAGCGCCTGCGGCCAAAAGGGCGCACTCAGCCTGCCCGCTCCCGTCACCCTTCCCGCCAGCGCAGCCTCGGCTGCCGCCGCAAAATGACCGCATCTGCCCTGCCCGGCGCCCCTTTCCTGGCGCGCCAGGCCGATGAACTCTGGCTTGACGGCGTGCGCCTGGCGGACCTGGCCGCCGAGTTCGGCACGCCGCTCTACGTCTATTCTCGGGGCGCGATGGCCGCTGCCGCCGCTGCCTACTTGCAGGCCTTGAGCGGACGGCCGCACTTGCTGTGCTATTCCATGAAGGCCAACTCCAGCCTGGCGGTGACCAAGACCTTTGCCGATCTGGGCCTGGGCTTTGACATCGTCTCGGGCGGTGAGCTGGCCCGCGTCATCGCTGCCGGCGCAGACCCGGCCAAGGTGGTGTTTTCAGGTGTGGGCAAGACCCGCGCCGAGATGCACACGGCGTTGCTGGCCGGCGTCAAATGCTTCAACGTCGAGAGCGAGCCTGAGCTGCTCGCGCTGTCCGAGTTGGCCAGCAGCCTGGGCCGCACGGCAGCGGTTAGCCTGCGCATCAACCCCGACGTCGATGCCAAGACCCATCCCTACATCTCCACCGGGCTCAAGGGCAACAAGTTCGGCATTGCGCACGGGCAAGCGCGTGCGGCCTATGCCCATGCGGCGCGCCTGCCGGGCTTGCGGGTGGTGGGCATCGACTGCCACATCGGCTCGCAGATCACCGAGATCGCGCCCTACCTGGACGCACTCGACCGGCTGCTCGACCTGATCGAGCAGGTTGAGACCGATGGCATCCCGATTGCCCACATCGACCTGGGTGGCGGGCTGGGCATCACCTACACCGACGAGCAACCGCCCGCTGCCGACGTGCTGGTGCGCGCCCTGCTGGGCCGCATCGACGCCCGCGGCCACGGCCAACGCGAGGTGCTGCTGGAGCCTGGCCGCTCGCTGGTCGGCAACGCCGGCGTGCTGCTGACCGAGGCGCTGGTGCTCAAGCCCGGCACGGACAAAAACTTCTGCATCGTCGATGCGGCGATGAACGACCTGGTGCGCCCGGCGATGTACCAGTCCTGGATGGCGATCGTGCCCTGCCAGCAGCGCGATCCGCAGGTCACGCCGCCGCTCAACTGGGACATCGTCGGGCCGATCTGCGAGTCGGGCGACTGGCTCGGGCGCGACCGCAGCTTGTCGCTGCAGGCTGGCGACCTGCTGGCCGTGCTGTCGGCCGGCGCCTACGGCATGGCGATGGCCAGCAACTACAACACCCGGCCGCGTGCCGCCGAGGTCATGGTGGCTGCGGGCCGGGCGATGCTGATCCGACGCCGTGAGGAGGTGGCTGATCTGTTTCGGGACGAGTTGCTGCCCGACTGAAGCCGTGGGTTTGCACCGGCCCTGGCGGCCGCATCAAATTCGCCCCTCGGTCACGCCGTGGCAGGCGATCCGGATACCGTCAAACACAGTCATCTCCGGCCGCTCACTTTTGCAGCGGGCATTGGCATGCGGGCAGCGGGGATGAAAGCTGCAGCCGGTGGGCGGTTGCAGCGGGTTGGGCACCTCGCCCTGCACGGGAGTGCGCTGGCGGCCGGTCATCGCGATGTCCGGAATCGCATCCAGCAGCATCCGGGTGTACGGGTGGCGGGGTGCGGCAAACAGCGTCTTGCGGTCTGACAGTTCCACCAGCCGGCCCAGGTACATCACGCCGACTTGGTCGGCGACATGGCGCACCACGGCCAGGTTGTGCGAGATGAACAGGTAGGTCAGCCCGCGCTGGCGCTGCAAGTCCTTCATGATGTTGAGCACCTGGGCCTGCACCGACACGTCCAGCGCGGAGGTCGGCTCGTCGCAGATCAAAAACTCGGGCTCAGTGGCCAGCGCCCGGGCAATCGAGATGCGCTGGCGCTGGCCGCCGGAGAACTGGTGCGGAAACTTCTCCATGTCAGCCGCGCCCATGCCGACCGACCGCAGCAACTCGGCCACCTTGGCCTCAAGTGCTGCCTCGGTCATCGCCAGGCCATGCTCGCGCAGCGGCTCGCCAACGATGTCGCGCACTTTCCAGCGCGGATTCAGGCTGGCGTACGGATCCTGAAAAATCATCTGCATTCGCTTGCGCAGCTTGCGGGCGTCGGGCGAGGCCAGAGTCTGGGCGGTGTTGCGGCCATCGAACACCACCTCGCCCCGGGTCGGGCCGTACAGGCCCACCAGCAGCCGGGCCACGGTGCTTTTGCCGCAGCCCGACTCGCCCACCAGCGCCAGCGTCTGGCCGCGCTGGATCGCAAAACTGATGCCATCCACCGCATGCACCAACTTGCGCGGCTGGCGCTCGATCACCCGGTTCAGCCAGGGCGCCGAGACATCAAAGGTCTTGGCCAGGTTGGTGACTTCTACCAGCGCGGTCATGTTGCACGCTCCATCTGCTCGGCATGCAGCCAGCAGGCCGCCCGTGTAGCACCAGCGGGCATCAAATCGGGCCGCTCGCTGCGGCAACGCTCAAAGGCTTGCGGGCAACGCGGGTTGAAGGCGCAGCCGCTGGGGATGGCGTTCAGCCGCGGCATCGCACCGTCGATCTGCATCAGGCGCTCACGCTCAATGTCCATCGACGGGATCGAGCCCATCAGCCCTGCGGTGTAGGGATGCGCGGGATGGTGGATGACCTCGGCCACCGGTCCGATCTCGACGATCCGACCGGCGTACATCACCGCCACCCGGTCACAGGCCTCGGCGATCACGCCCATGTCGTGGGTCACCAGCATCACGGCGGCGCCGTGTTCCTTGGTGAGGTTTTTCAGCAAGGCGATGATCTGGGCCTGGATCGACACGTCCAGCGCGGTGGTGGGCTCGTCGGCCACGATCAGTTCGGGCTGGGCCGCCAGCGCCAGCGCGATCACCACCCGCTGCCGCATGCCCCCAGAGAACTGGTGCGGGTACTGGTCGATGCGCTGCTCGGCGGCCGGAATGCCGGTCTCCTGCAACAGCGCGATGGCCCGCTGCCGAGCTTCGGCAGCACCGAGCTTGAGGTGCACCTGAATCGTCTCGATGATCTGCCGGCCCACGGTGTAGAGCGGGTTCAGCGAGGTCAGCGGGTCTTGAAAGATCGCGCCGATACGCCGGCCGCGGATCTTGCGCATCGCCTCGGGCGGCAGGTTGTCGATGCGCTGGCCGGCCAGCAGGATTTCGCCGCCCGCCACCCGGCCCGGCGGCTCCAGCAGGCCGATGATGGCCGCGCCGGTCAGCGACTTGCCGGCGCCAGACTCACCGACCACCCCCAGGATCTCGCCCGGGACGATGTCGAATGACACATCGTCCAGCGCCAGCAAGGTGCCTCGCCGGGTCGGAAACTCTACCCGCAGGTGGCGCACTTCAAGCAAGGGTTGGCTGTTCATGGGGCGTGCCACCTCAGTTCAAGCGCGGGTTGAGCGCGTCGCGCAACCAGTCGCCCAGCAGGTTCACGCTCAGCGAGATCATCACCAGCACCACACCGGGGAAGATCGTGATCCACCACTCGCCCGAGAACAAGAAATCTTGACCCACCCGGATCAGCGTGCCGAGTGACGGTGAGGTGGGCGGCACACCCACGCCCAGAAACGACAAGGTGGCCTCGGTGATGATGGCCGCAGCAATCTGGATCGTGGCCAACACCAGCACCGGCCCCAGCACATTGGGCAGCACATGGCGGCGCATGATGCGCAGCGGCGACACGCCAATCACCCGCGCCGCCTGCACGTACTCCTTTTGCCGCTCGACCAGGGTTGAGCCGCGCACCGTGCGGGCGTACTGCACCCAGCCAGTCAGCGAGATCGCCAGGATCAGCACAAAAAACGCCAGCGACTCGTGCGCGTTCGGGAACATCGCCCGGCCCACGCCGTCGATCAACAGCGCGATCAAGATCGACGGAAACGACAGCATCACGTCACAAACCCGCATGATGAAACCGTCGATGCGCCCGCCGACAAAGCCGGCCAGCAGCCCCAGGCCCACCCCCACCACCATCGACACTGCAACCGACGCCAGGCCGACAAACAGCGAGATGCGCGAGCCGTACATCAGCGCCGAGAGGATGTCGCGGCCCTGGTCGTCGGTGCCCAGCAGGTACTTGGCTTTGCCCTCATCCATCCAGGCGGGTGGCAAACGGGCGTCGGACAACTCCAGCGTGGCCAAGTCCATCGGGTTGTGCGGCGCCAGCCAGTTGGCACCCAAGGCGCTGACCACGCAGACCAGCGCAATCACCGCAGCCACGATGGCCATCGGCGACTGTTTGAAGCTGTGCCAGACGTTGCCGTCCAAGAAGCGCGCCATGGCGCTGGCCCCAGGGGCTAGCGGGACGGTCAGGGCGGGCGGAGAATTGAGTGGGGATGGGGTCACGACGAGGGGCGGGTCAGGGGCGGGCCAGTGTGGGCAGGCGGTTGAAAGCTTGCGAGCGGGCGGGTGAGCGGGCGGGGAGACAGGCGCTCAGGAGGAGGGCTGCCGGGTACCACCGGGGGTCTGCCAGCAGGCCGGACGGCAAGGCCTTCAATGGCCAGCGCCAGTGCGCTCGATGCGCAGTCGCGGGTCTACCGCAAAATACAGCAGATCGACCACCAGGTTGATCGTGACGAAGATCAGCGCAATCAGACACAAATAGGCCGCCATCACCGGGATATCGGCAAACTGCACCGCCTGGATGAACAGCAGGCCCATGCCCGGCCACTGGAACACCGTCTCGGTGACGATGGCAAACGCGATGATGCCGCCGAGTTGCAGGCCGGCAATGGTGATGACCGGCACCAAGGTGTTTTTCAGCGCATGGCCAAAGTACACCCTGCGGTCCGGCAGGCCGCGGGCCCGGGCAAACTTGATGTAGTCGGTGCGCAGCACCTCCAGCATCTCGCTGCGCACCAGGCGCAACACCAGCGCCATCGGAAACAGCGACAGCGTGATCGCGGGCAGCAACAGATGGCGGATGCCGTCGGTCGTCAGCAAGCCGGTGGTGAACGGGCCCAGCGCCACCACATCACCCCGGCCAAAGCTGGGCAGCCACTTCAGCAGCACCGCAAACACCAGGATCAGCAAGATGCCGATCAAAAAATTGGGCAACGACACGCCCAGCAGTGAACCGGTCATCACCGCCTGAGACAAGAAACTGCCCCGACGCAGCGCCGCAAACACCCCCAGCGGTATGCCCAACGCCAGGCCGATCAGCGCGGCCACCGCCGCCAGTTCCAGCGTGGCCGGAAAGCGCTCGGCGATCAAGGCCGAGACCTTGCGCCCTTGACGCAGGCTGATGCCAAACTCGCCCTGCACCGCATTGCCGATGAAGTGGCCGAACTGCACCACAAACGGCTGATCCAGCCCCAGGTCGGCACGCAGTTGCACCCGCTGCTCGGGCGTGGCGTCCTGACCCAGCAGGTTAGTCACCGGGTCGCCGACAAACTGGAACAGCATGAAGGCGATGAAGGCCACCACCAACATCACGATCAGGGCTTGAAACAGGCGGCGCAGAATAAAGGCAAGCATTCAGGGATTGCACCGCATTGGCGCTGTCGGAGGGCAGGTCCATGATCATGCGCAAATTGCATGCCCAGCGCAAAAGGGGAAACACCCGACACAGGCCAGCGGAGGCCAAATTGCTGGCAAAGATCTTCTTGGGACCATAAAAAAAGCGCTCCGGAGAGCGCCTTGTCTTGGCAGGAACCGATGCTCCCCTGCCCGAGGGCAGAGAGCATCAACTGTTCTGGGCCTTACTTCTTCGCGCCAGCTTCGCCAGCGGGGATGGTGCCGGCCTTCTCGGCAGCGGCGGCTTCTTTCTTCACTTCAGCGCGAGCCTTGGTCGAAGTGGCCTTCGGCTCTTTGGTGCCGTCACCAACGGCAATGGTGCCCGACTTCTCGGCCATTGCAGCCTCTTTCTTCACGTCAGCGCGGGCGGCGGTGGACTTGGCCTTGGTGGCGTCCGAGGCGTCGCCCTTGGCGATGGCGCCCGACTTGACGGCAGAAGCGGTATCCGCCTTGACTTCAGCACGGGTGGTCTGTGCAAAAGCCGACACAGCGAAGACTTGCGACACGGCAAACGCGGTAGCGAGGATGATCTTGTTCATGGAATGACTCCTGGGGAATTGAGAACATAAGAGACCTGCAACACAGGTCTGAATTCGGCAACGATCTTGCGACCTGGCCCACCTTAGACGCTTGAGCGCGTCATTCGGTTGACAGTGCATCACATCGATCCACCGATGGCCGCAGTGACGGGGCCAAGAAAAATGCCGCCCGAGGGCGGCATTTTGAAGGTCATGCTTTCATGGGCTCAACCCAACTGCAGGCCGAACCCGTCAACATCAGAACGAATGCCGAACGCCGAAGTTGTAGCCGCTCGACTCCGCGCCCTTGGCGCTGCCCAGCGAACCCGGCAGGATGCTGAACGCCGCATTGCCCTTGTTCGTGATCTTGGCATAGGTGGTGTACAGCGCGGTACGCTTGGACAGGTTGTAGATGTACTCAACCGACGCCAGCCTCGCGTCATCGGCATTGGTACCGCCGCCGGAGGCATCAGCCCTGCCGTAGGAGGCACGGAACTCGCCCTGGCCCAACGGCACCGAGCCGCTCACCTCATAAACGTTCTGCTTGAGCACGCCGTAGGTGTTGCGGTTGTAGAAGCCGAGCAACTTCATCACGCCGAAGTCGTACGAGGCGCCGATGTTTTGCATCTTGAAGTCGCCACCGATCGTCTTGGTCGTGGCGTAGGCAACTGCCACGTCAACCGGACCAGAAGCAAACCCCACGCGACCGCCACGGTAGTTGTTGCCGGGAGCGCCTTCAGGGGCAGCCACCTGGAGCTGACCGTACAGACCGCCCAAGCCACCGGGCAGGAAGTAAGCGATCGAGTTGTTGGTGCGAGCGATCGACGTGGCACCGCTGCCCAGCGAGCTGATCAGGTTCAGGCCCTGGCCCAGACCGTTGGCACCGTTCACGTCAAAGAACACCGTGTTCCAGAACGACGGGTCATAGTCACGACCCAAACGCACTTCACCCATCTTGGAGATCAGGCTGACGGTCGAGCGGCGGTTGAACAGTTGGCTGCTGGGGGTATCAGTCGGGGCGACGTTGCCGCCGCCACCGCCGGCGTTGCCGGTGGCGTTGTTCATGCCGGCCTCAAGCCAGAAGCCAGCGGTAAGGCCACCGCCCAGGTCTTCCACACCACGGAAGCCCAAACGGTTGCTGTTGAGCTGGTTGCTGGCCAAGTACTTGGCGGTCGTTGCGCCGTTCTTGATCTGGTTGGCGCTGAGGTCAACGACACCAAACAGGGTGACCGACGATTGGGCCGAGGCCGCGCCAGCGAAAGCGCCGAGAACGGCGACAGCGAGTAGTGACTTTTTCATGCAGCTATCTCCTAGGTTGAACAAGAGGTCCCGATCCCGTAGAAACCCTCACACCAGGAGCGGTGGGGGCCGGTCAGGCCAACCTCCTTATCGGAAGTTGTGTCTATTGCACCAGAGGCCCGGCCGCCATGCAAAGATTAGGGACCAAAAAGGCCTTTAGCTGTTGTCTCTCAACAACGAGGGTCGTGGGTCGGGGCTGCGCTATCCTTGGTCGATGGCCAATTTCGATGACTTGATCAGCAGCGCCGATGTTGCGCTGCGCACCCTGAGCCGCAGCGCGCACGCAGCGCGCGCCATGCCCGCGCCGCTGGCCGCACCTGGCGCTGCGTTGGACGACTCCCAGACCTTGTCGCCCGAAGAGCGCCTGCTTTCGGGCGCGCTGATGCGGGTCAACCATGTTGGCGAAGTGTGCGCGCAAGCGCTGTACGCAGCGCAGGCCTTGACCGCACGCACGCCCGAGTTGCGCGCCCAGATGCAGGCCGCTGCCCGTGAGGAAACCGATCACTTGGCCTGGACCGAGCGTCGCCTTGCCGATTTGGGCGACCGCACCAGCCTGCTCAACCCGCTGTGGTACGCCGGGGCTTTTGCGATCGGCCTGGCGGCGGGCCGTGCGGGCGACCGCATCAGCCTGGGTTTTGTGGTGGAGACCGAACGCCAGGTGGAGGCGCACCTGGCCAGTCATTTGCAGCGTCTGCCCGAGCAAGACGGGGCCTCGCGCGCTGTGGTGGCGCAAATGAAGGACGACGAGGCCCGCCATGCCGACCAGGCGCTGGCAGCGGGGGCCGCAACGATGCCGGCGCCGGTGCGCTGGCTGATGCGAACCGCTGCCCGGGTGATGACCCGCACGGCGTACATCCTCTGACCGATTCCGGGCGTCGCGCATCGCCCGGCCTTGCCGCCTCAAAGCTCGATGATCGTGTGGCTGGTGCTGATCTCGGCCGTCTTGCTGAGCATGATCGTGGCCGAGCAATACTTTTCATGCGACAGCGCGATAGCGCGGGCCACCACGGCTGGCGCCAGTTTGCGGCCACTGACCGTGAAATGCAGGTTGATGCGGGTGAAGACCTTCGGGTCGGTGGCGGCGCGCTCGGCCTCGACCTTGAGCTCGCAGCCGGTCACGTCCTGGCGGCCGCGTTTGAGGATCAGCACCACGTCGTAGGCGGTGCAAGCGCCCGCGCCGGCCAGCAGCGTCTCCATCGGTCGGGGCGCGAGGTTGCGGCCGCCGCCGTCAGGCGCGCCGTCCATCGTCAGCAAATGGCCGCTGCCGGTTTCGGCAACGAAGCTCATGCCGCTTGCGGGCAGCCAGTGGATCGTGCATTCCATGTTGTGGACTTTCGTGTCAGCCGAGCGCGGCATCGGCCCAATGAGTGTGGCTCAAAACACCCCTGCCGTTGGGCCAAGGTCTCGCGGTATGCGGTGTCCAGCATTTTTAGCACGGCCTGCTCTCGCGCTCCAGGCCAATGCACAACGCACCCAAGCCGTGCGCCCGCGGTCCAGAGTCTGGAGCGCTCACCCTAGACCTGGTGGCGCAATCATATTGCGGCGCAGCAATTCAGCCGCTAGACTGCATTTTCGGGATAGAGATTGGAATCTGACCATTTGGTCGGGTCTCGCTGTCCTGACAGTTGTCTCCTCCACCTCCTCCAATTGGTGGATTCAGCCCAGGGCGCAAGTCCTGGGTTTTTTTTTGGGGCGGCCCGCTATCATGCTGCGCCGCACCAAGACCAGAAATGCCGCCGACATGGCCCGCGCCGAGAACCCGCACCCCGACTACCTGCAAAAGATCCTCACCGCGCGGGTTTACGACGTGGCGATCGAGTCGGGCCTGGAGGCAGCCCACAACCTGTCGCGCCGGATCGGCAACACCGTGCTGCTCAAGCGCGAAGACCAGCAACCGGTCTTCAGCTTCAAGCTGCGGGGCGCCTACAACAAGATGGTGCACCTGCCGCCCGACCAACTCGCGCGCGGGGTGATCTGCGCCTCGGCCGGCAACCATGCCCAAGGCGTGGCGCTGTCGGCCCAGAAGCTGGGTTGCCGCGCCGTGATCGTGATGCCGGTGACCACACCCAAGCTCAAGATCGACGCGGTGCTGGCCTTGGGCGGCGAGGTGGTGCTGCACGGCGACAGCTTCACCGATGCCTACGGCCATGCGCTGGGCCTGCAGACCTCGCAAGGGCTGGTGTTTGTGCATCCCTTTGACGACCCGGACGTGATCGCAGGCCAGGGCACGATCGCGATGGAGATCCTGCGCCAGCACCAGGGCCGCATCGACGCGATCTTTGTCGCCATCGGCGGCGGCGGCTTGATCTCAGGCGTGGCCTCGTACATCAAGGCGGTGCGGCCAGAGATCAAGGTGATCGGCGTGCAGACCCGCGACTCCGACGCGATGCTGCAATCGGTGCGGGCCGGCAAACGGGTGACGCTGAGTGATGTGGGACTGTTCTCGGATGGCACCGCCGTCAAACTGGTGGGTGAAGAGACTTTCCGCCTGACCCAGCAACTGGTCGATGGTTTTGTGGTGGTCGACACTGACGAGGTCTGCGCCGCGATCAAGGACGTGTTCCAGGACACCCGCAGCATTCTCGAGCCGGCCGGTGCATTGGGGGTGGCTGCCGTCAAGCAGTACGCGGCACAGCACCAACTCACGGGCCAGACCTTTGTGGCCATCACCTGCGGCGCCAACATGAACTTCGACCGCCTGCGCTTTGTGGCCGAGCGCGCCGAATTTGGTGAGCAGCGCGAGGCGATTTTTGCGGTCACGATCCCCGAGGAGCGCGGCTCGTTCAAGCGCTTTTGCGAGCTGCTGGGGCCCCGTGCGGTGACCGAGTTCAACTACCGCATCTCGGATGTCTCCGTGGCCCATGTGTTTGTCGGCGTGGCCATCGGCCAACGCGCTGAGGCCGACCAGATCGAGCACAACTTTGTCCGCCACGGCTTTGACACGGTCAACCTGACCGATGACGAACTGGCCAAGGAGCATGTGCGCCACATGGTCGGCGGCCGGGCGGGTGGCCCTGCTGGATTGGCTGCGGACGAGCGGCTGTTCCGCTTTGTTTTCCCGGAGCGGCCGGGCGCGCTGATGCGATTTTTGTCCTGCCTGCATCCGGGCTGGAACATCAGCCTGTTTCACTACCGCAACCAGGGCGCCGACTATGGCCGCATCCTGGTCGGCATCCAGGTGCCGCCGGCTGACGACCCCGCCTTCCAGGACTTTCTCGCCGAGCTGGCCTACCCCTGCATTGAAGAATCTGGCAACCCGGTGTATCAGTTGTTCCTGCGTTGAGACTGCCTGTCTACACTTGCTTGCATGTCGTTGATAGCCGCCACCTCCAGCCCCTTGCTTGAACAGGCGCTGCTCAACAAGCTGCACCGCCGCGAACAGGCGGTGGGTGGGCTGGGTGAACTCGAACGTGTGGCGGTTCGCCTGGGGCTGTTGCAGCACTCGCTAAAGCCCCGCTTTCGCGAGCCGCAGCTGGTGATTTTTGCCGCCGATCACGGCTTGGCAGTGGACGGCATCCACGCCGGCCCCGGCCGACAGACCGAGGAAATGGTGCAGCAAATCCTGGCCGGCCAGCTGCCGGTGGCGATTTTTGCCCGGCTGCAAGGAATGGCGCTGTCGGTGGTCGATTGCGGCGTGGCCAGCAAACTGGCGACCCATGAGCGGCTGATCCAGCGCAAGATTGCCCATGGCACCCGCAATGCCCGGGTCGGCAATGCCATGAGCCTCGAACAAGCCCATGCCGCGATCCGCGCTGGCATGGAAATCGGCGACAACCTGCACGGCAACCTGGTGGCCTGCGCCGGTCTGGGTGTGGGATCGCACGAGAGTGCCGCCCTGGTGCTGGCGCGACTGACCGATACGCCTGTGCGCGAGCTGATGGCCAGCGGCCCGCAGATGAACCCCGACTTGCTGGCCCACCTGATGATGGTGGTGCACGGCGCCCAGGGCCGTCATCGCGACACCAGCGACGCGGTGGAGGTGCTGGCGGCGTTTGGCGGTTTCGAGACAGCGGTGATGGTGGGCGCAATGCTGGTGGCCGCCAGCAAGCGCCACCTGATCATGATCGACGGCATTGCTGCCTGCGCCGCGCTGCTGGTGGCCTCACGCATTGCCGAGTCGGTGATTGACTACTGCGTGTTCTGCCGCAGCCAGACCCACGCGGGCTTGGACAAGGCGATGTCGCTGTTCCACGCCAGTGCATTGCTGGAACTGGGCCTCGACAGCACCGACGGCACCGGCGCCTGCCTGTCCTGGCCGCTGGTGGCCAGCGCGGCGGCCTTGCTGACCGAGATGGGTGACGGCGACGACGGGCCGTCGCAGCCCGCCGGCATTGACCCGCCGGTGATCCAGAGCCTGTACGATCCCAGCAATCCGACCTTGCCGGGCGTGCTCTGAGGCCAGACTGGCGGACGGTGCTGAAAGTCGGCCCAGCACATCGGCGCGACCGTGCTCCAGAATGCAAAACGGCCGCCTCTTGGTGGCCGTCGCCGTTCAGGCTTGCAAACTCAGGCTGAGAAGCTTGATCCGCAGCCGCAGGTGGTGGTGGCGTTCGGGTTCTTGATCACAAACTGCGCGCCCTGCAGGTCTTCTTTGTAGTCGATCTCGGCGCCGGCCAGGTACTGCAGGCTCATCGCATCGATCAACAGCGTGACGCCGTTTTTGCTCATCTGGGTGTCGTCCTCATTGACCACCTCGTCGAAGGTGAATCCGTACTGGAAGCCCGAGCAACCACCGCCCTGCACAAACACGCGCAACTTGAGTTCGGGGTTGCCCTCTTCGGCGACGAGGTCGGCGACCTTGGCGGCGGCGCTGTCGGTAAAGACCAGCGGCGCGGGCATGTCGAGATCGGTGTGGTCTGGGGCGGCGTGGGTTTCGGCAACGGCGTTCATGGGCTCTCCGGCAGGTGGGGTGGCGCCTGGACAGTCCAGGCGGTCAAAACATCAAAAATCAACACGACATCGAAGATGTGCGGCCAATAGCCGCAAAGCCAAGCGAATTTGCCACGGATAGACCCGCGACAGGGCTTGTCCTTGCGGTCAATCCGGTCTTGCAAGGCCTTCAGCCACAAAAAAGGCCGCTCTGGAGCGGCCTTCTGGCAGGCGAACAGGTTCGCCAAATTCCACTTTAGCGTTTGCTGAACTGCTTCCGACGACGCGCGCCGTGCAGGCCAACCTTCTTGCGCTCGACTTCGCGGGCGTCACGCGTGACAAAGCCAGCGTGGCTCAGGTCAGGCTTGAGGGTTGCGTCGTAGTCGATCAAGGCCCGGGTGATGCCGTGGCGTACAGCACCCGCCTGGCCCGACTCGCCGCCGCCGCGCACATTGACCTTGATGTCGAACGCCATCTCGTTGTTCGTCAGCAGCAGCGGCTGCTTGACGATCATGATCGAGGTCTGGCGGCCGAAATAGTCGGTCACCGGCTTGCCGTTGACCATGATCAGGCCTTCGCCGCGTTTCATGAAGACACGGGCCACCGACGATTTGCGGCGGCCGGTGCCGTAGTTCCAATTACCGATCATCACCGCTCCTTAGATTTCCAGCGCTTTGGGCTGCTGGGCGGTGTGCGGATGCGCTGCACCGGCATACACCTTCAACTTCTTGATCATCGCGTAGCCCAACGGCCCTTTGGGCAGCATGCCCTTGACAGCCTTCTCGATCGCGCGGCCGGGGTGCTTGGCCTGCATGTCTTTGAAGGTGGTGGCATGGATACCGCCCGGGTAGCCCGAGTGACGGTAGTAGACCTTGTCTTCGGCTTTGTTGCCGGTGACGCGGATCTTGTCGGCGTTGACGATGATGATGAAGTCACCGGTATCGACGTGAGGCGTGTAAATGGCTTTGTGCTTGCCACGCAAACGGAGTGCCACTTCGCTGGCAACACGTCCGAGCACCTTGTCGGTGGCGTCAAGCACAAACCACTCGTGCGTCACTTCGGCCGGTTTGGCGCTGAAGGTCTTCATGAGGGTCTTTCGGGTGGGTCGGCGCCCACCATGGGAGCCGTACCGGGATGGCGCTTCGGTGCCTCAGAGCCTGAAACCTCGGAACCGCTTATCAGGGCGACCTCTCGGTGTTCAGCTGGCTCCAGGTTTGCCGGTTGACCGGTGCGCATGCTAAAACCCATGCTCGCCCGCCTAACCCTCAAAACCCGCGCACCGCCCTTCCATCAATAGGGCAGCCGGGTATTGTAGCTTTTTTCGCTTGATGTGCGCATGGCCCCCAAAGCGCAAAGGCGTGTTGTCCGACAGCACAGGGTCCGGACATGCCGTAGTATTCGGGTTTTTACCTATTCGCCAGATCAACACCATGCCAAAGCCTGCACCCCAGCCCGACGATTCGCGAGCAGCCGAGAAGGCTGCGGGGGCGCACGTCGCCGCGCCGCAGAAGACCGCCCGCCCGGCCTGGATACCGATCCGGTCCTTGTCGCCGCGCCACCGCAGCTTGATCCTCGGCCACCTGACCAGTCTGCCCGAGCGCGACCGCTACCTGCGGTTTGGCTACAGCGCCACCGACGAGCAGATCGGCCGCTACGTGGACGGGCTGAACTTCGAGCGCGACGAGGTGTTCGGCGTTTTCAACCGGCGCTTGGCGTTGATCGCGCTGGCGCACCTGGCCTGCCCCAACGCCGATGCACCGGGCTTGCAGGCTGCCGAATTCGGCGGCTCGGTAGCAGCCCATGCCCGGGGCCGTGGCTACGGCGCGCGGCTGTTCGAGCACGCCATGCTGCATGCCCGCAACCGGGGCCTCGACACGCTGTTCATCCATGCGCTGAGTGAAAACACGGTCATGTTGCGCATCGCCCGGCGAGCGGGTGCAACAGTGGAGCGCGCCGGCAGCGAGTCCGACGCCTACCTCAAGCTGCCGCACGAGACCCTGGCCTCGCAAGTGGAGCAGTGGGTCGGTGAAGGCGCTGCGGTGATCGACTACCGCCTGAAGCAGCAAGCCCGCCTGGTCGATACCTTGCTTGACGGCATCAGTGAGCCGAAGTCGAGAATCGGCAAGGCTTCAGAGCCGTCGATCAGGGATTGATCGCTCAAGCTGAGCCCTGGCTGACGCCCCCGCAGATCAAGGCTTGCGATGCCGAATTGCCAAGATATTATCGCTTCTACCGGCTTTGTCACTTTCTGCAAGTTGCTTCCGGATGTCAGCAACCGGCAGGCGCGTTTGATGCGCCGCAAGCTCCATGCAGCATTCCCTACTTTGGCTCATCGCCGCTGCGGCGATCTCGATCCTGACCGGACTGGGAGGGGTCTGGCTGCTGCGCCAGCCCAAACGACCGGCACCGGGGCCGGCAGTCTTGCCCACCGATTGGGCGCTGTTGCCCAGGCCCGTGTTCACCGCCGACGAGCGCCGCCTCTACCGCTTGCTGCGTGAAGCCTTGCCGCACCACATGGTGCTGGCCAAGTTGTTTTTGGTTCGTTTTTGCCAGCCCGCTGATCCAGCGCAGGTGCGCTACTGGTATGACCTGCTGGGGGCGACCCAGGTCGGCTTCGTGGTCTGCAGCGCCAACGGCCGGGTGCTGGCGGCCATGGACCTGGCCTACGAATCCGGCGGGCTACCCGGTCGCACGACCCGCATCAAGCAATCCGTGCTGGGCGCCTGCCGGATACGCTACCTGCGCTGCGAGGCCGACCACCTGCCTTCGATCCCGGAATTGCAGTTGCTCGTGCCGCACAACACCACGGCTTCCCGCGGGCCCCAGCCGGCTCAAGACAGCGCGGCCATGCCCGACGCCTTCCCCGGCACGGCGCCAGGCGCACACCGGGGCAACGCCACGGCCAAGCCGTCTACCCAGAGCCAGCCCGGCCCCCGGCGGCGCGAGCGCACCACCTTGTGGCAAGAGTCCACCGCGTTTTCGGACTCGTTTTTTTCAACCGACCGCAGTCTGGACACGAGTCACGATGAGCTGTCGTCGCCAGAGGCCGCAGGCAGCTTGCGGCCTGCTATGGTGGCTGATGAACCCAGCCTCAAGCCGCCGCTTCGCCACTGATTCAGCCGCTTTGCGGCGTGGGGTGTTGTCGTGACATCGTCCGCGAGCTCCGCCGAACCCTCGGCCCAACTGTCGGCCCATCCCTTCGCCCACCTCACCCCACAGGCGGTGCTGGATGCACTCGACGCCGTGGGCCAGCGCGGTGACGGCCGCCTGCTGCAGCTCAACAGCTACGAAAACCGGGTGTTTCAGGTGATGCTGGAGGACGGCGGCGCCGTGGTGGCCAAGTTCTACCGTCCGGGCCGCTGGAGTGACGCGCAGATCAGCGAGGAGCATGCGTTTGCCGCCGAGCTCGACCGGGCCGAAGTGCCAGTGGTCGCGTCGCTGCGGCTGTCCGGCAGTACGGACGACGGCCCGACCCTGGCCCATGCCTTGATCGACGGGCTCGCGTTCCGGCTGGCGGTGTATCCGCGCCGTGCGGGGCACGGCCCGGAGCTGGACAATGCCGACACGCTGCGCTGGCTGGGCCGCTTCATCGCCCGGCTGCACGGGGTGGGCGAGCAGCGGCGCTTTTTGCACCGGCGCACGCTGGATGCCCGAACTTTTGGCCACGCACCGCTGGCGCGGCTGCTGGCGCAAGACATCATCCCGCCGGCCCAGCTGACGGGCTGGCGCGACGCCTGCCAGCAGGCACTGGCGGCAGTGGACGCGGCGCTGACTGCCCACCCGGCACGCCAAATTCGGCTGCACGGCGACTGCCACCCAGGCAACATCCTGTGGCGCGACATCGAAGCCGGCCAGGGCGGCCCGCACATCGTCGACCTGGACGATGCGGTGATGGGCCCGGCGATCCAGGACTTGTGGATGCTGCTGTCGGGCAGCCCGGACGCGATGCGCGGCCAACTCGCCGCTGTGCTGCAGGGCTACCGCCAGATTCGAGACTTTGACAACGCCGAGCTGGCACTCGTCGAGCCGCTGCGCACGCTGCGCATGGTCCACCACAGCGCCTGGCTGGCCGAGCGCTGGGACGACCCGGCTTTTCCGCCCGCGTTTCCGTGGTTTGGCGGCGCCGGTTACTGGGGCCAGCAGACCACCCAGCTGCGTGAGCAGATCGAGCTGATGGCCCAGCCGCCGCTGGATTTGAGCGGGCTGGAATAGGCAGTCCAGCCCAGAACCATCAGGCGCTGAGCAGCTTGGTCACCCGCGCCACGTAGGCGGCGGGGTCGTCAAGCTGGCCACCTTCGGCCAGCATCGCCTGGTCAAACAAGATGTTGGCCAGGTCGTCAAAACGGCTGGCATCCTGAGCAGCCTCGGCCCCCAGCGCCGCCAGCTTCTTGACCATCGCGTGCTCGGGGTTCACCTCCAGGATCGGCTGGCTCTTGGGCGCGCTCTGGCCGGCTTGCTTGAGCATGCGCGCCAGATGGCCGCTCATGTCGCCCTCTTCCACCACCAGGCAGGCGGGTGAATCGACGAGGCGAGTCGTGGCCCGCACATCCTTGGCGCGGCCGTCCAGCGCCGTCTTGAGCTTGTCCAGCGTGGGTTTGAAGCTCTCGGCAGCAGCTTCGGCCTGCTGCTTCTCAGCCTCGTCCTGCAGCGTGCCCAGGTCCACCGCGCCCTTGGCCACGCTTTGCAGCGGCTTGCCTTCAAACTCGTAGAGGTGGCTGAGCATCCACTCGTCGACGCGGTCAACCAGCAGCAACACCTCGATGCCCTTTTTCTTGAAGATCTCGAGCTGCGGGCTGGACTTGGCCGCGGCCAGCGTGTCGGCAGCGATCACGTAGATCGCCTCCTGGCCTTCTTTCATGCGCGACAGGTAATCGGCCAGCGACACGCCATCGTCGGCATGGGTGGACGCAAAGCGGAACAGTTTGGCAAGGCGCTCGCGATTGGCGTGGTCCTCACCGATGCCCTCTTTGAGCACCGCGCCAAACTCGCCCCAGAACTTCAGGTACTTGGCGCGGTCTTCGGCAACCTCGCTGTCGGCCAGCGATTCGAGCATGCCCAGCACCCGCTTGGTCGATCCCTCGCGGATCGCCTTGACATCGCGGCTCTCCTGCAGCAACTCGCGGCTGACGTTGAGCGGCAGGTCGGCCGAGTCGATCACGCCCTTCACGAAGCGCAGGTACACCGGCATCAGCGCCTCGGCGTCGTCCATGATGAAGACCCGCTTGACGTAGAGCTTGACGCCGCCCCGCTTGTCGCGGTTCCACATGTCCATCGGCGCCTTGGCCGGCACGTACAGCAGCTGGGTGTACTCGCTGCGGCCCTCGACCCGGTTGTGGGTGTAGGCCAGCGGCGGGTCCTGGTCGTAGCTGATCTGCTTGTAGAAGTCCTGGTACTCGGCGTCGGTGATGTCGCTCTTGGACCGGGCCCAGAGTGCGGCCGCCTTGTTGACCGTCTCCCACTCGTCCTTCTTGACCTGCTTGGAGGCCTCCGAGTCCCACTCCTCCTTTTGCATCAGGATCGGCAGCGAGATGTGGTCGCTGTACTTGCTGATGATGGACTTGAGCTTCCAGGTCGACAGGAACTCGCTTTCGTCGTCCCGCAAATGCAGCGTCACGTCGGTGCCGCGGGTTGCGCGGCTGATGGTCTCGAGCTCGTACTCGCCGGTGCCCTCGCTGGTCCAGCGCACACCGTCGGTCTCGGGCGCGCCGGCCCGTCGGGTTTCCACCGTGATGCGGTCGGCCACGATGAAGCCCGAGTAAAAGCCCACCCCGAACTGGCCGATCAGGTTGGCGTCCTTCTTCTGGTCGCCTTCGAGCTTGGCCATGAACTCACGCGTGCCGCTCTTGGCAATGGTGCCCAGGTGCGAGGCGGCCTCTTCGGCGCTCATGCCGATGCCGTTGTCGCGGATCGTCAGGGTCTTGGCCTCGGCGTCAAAAAACACCCGCACTTCCAGCTCTGTCTGGCCCTCGTAGAGCGCGTTGTTGTCCAGCGCCTCAAAACGCAGCTTGTCGCAGGCGTCCGATGCGTTGGACACCAGCTCGCGCACAAAGATCTCCTTGTTGGAGTACAGCGAGTGGGTGACGAGGTGCAGGATCTGCTTGACTTCGGCCTGGAAGGCGTGGGTTTGCTTGGTCATGGTGGTGGCTTGAGCTCGGGAAGGTGTTGAAAAAATCGGTGCAACGGGGGCGGATTTTCGGCCAGACGGGCAGCCGCCGCCCGCCGGCTGTGCGCTTAGGATTTTGGGGCCTTGCTGCCCGTTTCAAGGGTCGGCAAGGCTTTCCACCGAATCAGGCAGCTTGTCGTGGCATGCTTGCAGCTTCGCCTGCCTTGGCGTCATCGCAAATCCTGACATGGCCGACGCGCCCATCTTGCCTTCCGTTGCAACACCCGCTGCAACACCCGCTGCAACACCCGCCGCCGCCCCTGCAGCGCCCTCGCTGTCCCAACTCAGGATAGACCGCAGCACCCCGCTCAAGCGGCGCCGCCGCCGCTGGCCCTGGGTGCTGGGCGGGTTGCTGATCGCCGGTGCTGCAGCCGCACTGCTGGTGCCGCGCAAGACCGAGGTGCAGGTCAGCGCCGTGTTGGCGGCCTACCCCTCGCAGCAGTACGCCGAGCTCAGCGCCTCGGGCTACGTGGTGGCGCAGCGCCGGGCGGCAGTCGCCAGCAAGGGTACCGGCCGGTTGATTGAGCTGCGGGTGCGTGAGGGCAGCGTGGTCAAGCAAGGTGACCTGATCGGCCGGCTCGACGCCACCGACGTGCAGGCCGCCGTCGCCGCCAGCCAATCCGGCGTGGCGATGGCCCAGGCCGGCAAGGCGCAAGCCGAGGCCGCGCTGGGCCAGAGCCGGGCCGAGCTCGACAACGCTGCACTTGAACTCAAGCGCCAGCAAGATTTGCAGGCCCAGGGCTTTATCTCGCCGCAGGCGGTGGACGCGGCTGCGCGGCGGCTGGCGGTGGCGCGCTCGGCGCTGGCGACCCAGCAGGCCGCGATCACGGCGGCCCAGGCCGGCATCCAGCAAAGCCAGACCCAGGTCACGGTGCAGCGGGTCAACCAGGCCAATACCGAGATCCGAGCGCCGTTTGACGGCGTGGTGCTGATCAAGAACGCCAACGTCGGCGACATGATCACGCCGTTCTCCAGTGCCAGCGGCACCTCGGGCGCAGTGGTGACGATGGCCGACATGGGGACGCTGGAGGTCGAGGCCGATGTGTCTGAGAGCAATGTGGCACGCATCAAGCCCGAGCAGCCGGTGGAGATCACGCTCGACGCGCTGCCCGAGATGCGCTTTCGGGGCAATGTCTCCCGCATCGTGCCCACGGTGGACCGGGCCAAGGCCACGGTGATGACCAAGATCCGCTTCGAGAAGTTGGACCCGCGCATCCTGCCTGAGATGAGCGCCAAGGTCAGCTTCTTGTCGCAGCCCGCCACCGCAGCCGACCAGAAGGCAGTGATTGCAGTCAACCCCAAGGCCATCGTGCAGCGCGACGGCAAGAGCGTGGTCTTCCGGCTGGCCGGCGACAGCGTCGAAGCGGTGTCGGTGACGCCCGGCCGCAAGATCGGCGATGTGCAGGAGGTGGCTGGCGCTCTCAAGTCGGGTGAGCGCGTGGTGCTGAACCCGGCCGAGACCCTCAAGGCCGGCGCCAAGGTGGCGGTAGCGAGCAAGTGACCGCAACCCTGCCCCCCACGCCAGGGCAAGCGCCGACGCCAGCGCCGCTGATCCGCATCCACCACCTCAGCAAGGGCTATGTGCGTGGTGGCCAGGCCATCCCGGTGCTGCTCGACATCGACCTGGCGGTGGCCAACGGCGAGTTCATTGCGCTGATGGGCCCCAGCGGCTCGGGCAAGAGCACCCTGCTCAACCTGATCGCCGGCATCGACAAACCCAGCAGCGGCAGTATCGAGATCGGTGGCGTGGACATTGCCAGCCTGAGCGAGGGCGAACTCGCCGACTGGCGTGCCGCCAACGTCGGCTTCATCTTCCAGTTCTACAACCTGCTGCCGGTGTTGTCGGCCTTCGACAACGTTGAGCTGCCGCTGCTGCTGACCGGCCTGTCCGCGCGCCAGCGGCATGAGCGGGTGGCCACGGTGCTCGGCATGGTGGGCCTGAGTGACCGGGCCGACCACTACCCCAGCGAGCTGTCCGGCGGCCAGCAGCAGCGGGTGGCGATTGCCCGTGCGCTGGTAACTGACCCGGTGCTGATCGTCGCCGACGAGCCCACCGGCGACCTGGACCGTACCACTGGCGCCGAGGTGCTGTCGCTGCTCGACCAGCTGGTGCATGAGCTGGGCAAGACCATCGTGATGGTCACCCATGACCCCAAGGCCGCCGCCCGCGCGGGCCGCATGGTGCACCTGGAAAAAGGCGTGCTGGTGGACGAGACGCCTGAGCTGGCGAGCCGGGCCTGAGCATGTTCCTGTTCAAGCTGCTGCTCAAGAACGCCTTCCGCCACAAGCTGAGAACCTTGTTGACGATGGTCGGCCTGGTGGTGGCGATCAGCGCCTTTGGCCTGCTGCGCACCATCGTCGACGCCTGGTACGCCGGGGTCGAGGGCAGCTCCAGCACCCGGCTGGTGGTGCGCAGCAACATCTCGCTGACCTTCCCGCTGCCGCTGAACTACGCCCAGCGCCTGCGCGCGGTGGAGGGCGTGACCCAGGTCAGCTGGTCGAACTGGTTTGGCGGCGTCTACATCACCGAGCGCAATTTCTTTCCGCAGTTTGCGGTAGACCCCGCCACCTACTTGCCGATGTACCCGGAGTACCGCATCGCTGACGAACAGCGCACGGCGTTTCTGCGCGACCGTCAAGGCGTGCTGGTGGGGCGCAAGCTGGCTGACAAGTTCGGCTGGAAACTGGGCGACCAGATCCCGCTGCGCGGCACCATCTACCCCGGCACCTGGACTTTCACGCTGCGCGGCATCTGGGACGGCGCCGAGGCCAAGACCGACGAGAGCCAATTGCTGATGCACTGGGCCTACCTCAACGAGTCGCTGCGAATGCGCTCGCCGCGCCGGGCCGACGCGGTGGGGGTCTACATCGTCGGCATCGACGAGCCCAACAATGCCGCCCTGGTCAGCCAACGGGTGGACAAGCTGTTTGCCAACTCGCTGGCCGAGACCCTGACCGAGACGGAGGCCGCGTTCCAGCTCGGCTTTGTCTCGATGAGCGAGGCCATCCTGGTGGCGGTTCAAGCCGTGAGCCTGATCATCGTCGTGATCATCATGGCGGTGATGGCCAACACCATGACCATGACCGCGCGGGAGCGGCTGGCCGAGTACGCCACGCTCAAGGCGCTGGGCTTTTCGCCCGGCTTTGTGGTGCGGCTGATCTTTGGCGAGAGCCTGCTGATCGCCGCCATCGGCGGTGCCGCCGGCCTGCTGCTGACGCTGCCGCTGGCGGCGGCCTTTCGCAGCGCGGTGGGCACGCTGTTCCCGGTGTTCCAGGTTTCGAGCCTGACGATGGCGTTGCAGTTGCTGGCCGCGCTGGTGGTCGGTACGGTGGCCGCCGCCTGGCCGGCCTGGCGCATGAGCCGGATCGACATCGTCGCCGGCCTGCGACACGTCGGCTGAGCGCCCTGACATGCGCGCAGTCCCCTTCAGCTACATCGCCCGCAACCTCTGGGTGCGACGCGTCACCACCTTGCTGACTGCCGGCGGCATGGCCCTGGTGGTCTACGTCTTTGCCACCGTGCTGATGATGAGCGAGGGCATCCGCTCGACCCTGGTGGCCACCGGCCAGCCCGACAACGTGATGGTGTTGCGCAAGGGCGCCAACGCCGAGATCAACAGCGGCATCGACCGCGGCCAGGCGCAAATCCTCGCCACCCTGCCCGGCATCGCCACCGACGCGCTGGGCCGGCCGCTGGTCAGTGCCGAGCCGGTGGTGTTGATCAACCTGGCCAAGCGCAGCAACGGCAAGCCCAGCAACGTGACGGTGCGCGGCACGTCCGACCTGGGCCTGCAACTGCGCCCGGGCGTCAGAATTGTCGAGGGCCGGATGTTCCGGCCCGGCACCTCCGAGATCGTGGTCGGCCGGGCCAGTGCCGCCGGCTTTGCCGGCATCGACCTGGGCGCTTCACTGCGCTTTGCCGGCCGCGAGTGGCCGATCGTCGGCCGCATGGATTCAGCCGGTAGTGGTTTTGACTCCGAGATCTGGGGTGACGCCGAGCAGATGCTGCAGGCCTTCCGGCGCCAGGCGTATTCGATCGTCGTCTTCCGCCTCGCCGAGCCGGGCCTGTTCGAGGCCACCCGGGGCCGGATCGAGGCCGACCCCCGGCTGGTGCTGGAGGCCAAGCCCGAAGTGCGCTTTTACGCCGAGCAGAGCGAGGCGCTGGCCACCTTCATCAATATCCTGGGCCTGAGCCTGGCGGTGATCTTCTCGGTCGGCGCGGTGGTGGGCGCGATGATCACGATGTTTGCGGCCGTGGCCTCCCGGATCGGCGAGATCGGCACGCTGCGGGCGCTGGGTTTCAGGCGCGGCGCGGTGCTGGCCGCCTTCATGGCCGAGTCGCTGCTGCTGTCGGCCCTGGGCGGTGTGGTGGGTCTGGCGGCGGCCAGCGTGATGCAGGCGGTGGATGTCTCGACCACCAACTTCCAGACCTTTGCCGAGCTGGCCTTCAAGTTTGTGCTGACACCGCAGATAGCAGTGCAGGCGATGGTTTTTGCGCTGGCGATGGGCGTGGTGGGCGGCTTTGTGCCGGCCTGGCGTGCGGCTCGCATGCAGATCGTGGATTGCCTGCGGGCCGCGTAACCCTGCCGAAGCGCCAGCGGCGTTGCCACAGAGGCCAGCCGCCAGCGGTCCGGCAGAGCCAGTTCTGCTGCGGCCGCTGGCTCAGCCGGCGAGGTACGGTGAGGCCTCGATCTGCTTGAGCGTCAAGGCCCGCCACACCCGCTCGGCCGTGATCGGCATCTGGATGCCCTCGGCCGCCGCGCCCAGGCCGGCATGGGCCAGCGCGTCGATCACCGCATTGACCACCGCTGGCGTGGCGCCGATGGTGCCCAGCTCGCCCACGCCCTTGACGCCCAGCGGGTTGGTGGTGCAGGGCACCGAGGTGTCGAACGCGGTCTTGAAACCGAGAAAACCGTCGGCGTGTGGCAGCGCGTAGTCCATGAAACTGGCGCTCTGCAACTGGCCGGTCTCGTTGTCGTAGGCCACCCGCTCACACAGCGCCTGGCCGATGCCTTGCACCGCGCCGCCCTCGACCTGGCCGCGCACGATGGTCGGGCTGACGACCCGGCCGATGTCGTTGACCGAGGCGTAGGCCACCACCGCCACCTCACCGGTGGCCGGGTCGAGCTCGACCTCGCAGACATGGCAGCCGTTGGGCCAGGTCGGGCCGCCGGCCGAGCTGGTGCTGTCGACAAACAGCCGGCGCTCGGGCTGGCGCGCCGCCAGCTCGAACAGGCCGATGCCCAGGTCAGTGCCGGCCACGTTGAAGCGGCCGTGCTGGTACTCGATGTCGGTGGCCGGCGCCTCCAGCGCGTCGGCGGCCAGGGCCTTGGCCTCGTCGACCGTGCGGCGCGAGGCCACGTCCACCGCCGAGCCACCCGTGAACAGCGAGCGTGAGCCGGCGCTGCCGAAGCCGGTGGCGCGGTCGGTGTCGCCTTGCAGCACCCGAATGCGCTCGATCGGCACACCAAACACATCCACCGCCAGCTGGGCGTAGCTGGTGGCGATGCCTTGGCCCATCGCCTGGGTGGCCGAGCCCAGCTCGACAAAACCGTCGGCGGTGACGGTGACCGTCACCCGCTCTTCCATCACGTTGCCACCGGTCCACTCCAGAAATGTGGCGATGCCCCGGCCGCGCAGCTTGCCACTGGCCTCAGACGACGCGCGGCGTGCGGCAAAGCCGCCCCAGTCGGCCAGCGTCAGGCCCTGGTCGAGGATTTGCTCGAACTTGCCACTGTCGTAGCGCTGGCCCATCGGGTTGGTGTAGGGCATCTGCTCGGGCCGGATCATGTTGCGGCGCCGCAGTTCGGCCGGGTCGAGGCCCAGCTTGCGGGCGGCCGCGTCCATCAGCCGCTCGGTCAGGTAGATCGCCTCGGGTCGGCCTGCGCCCCGGTAGGCCCCGGTCGGCGTGGTGTTGGTCATCACCGCCGTGAAGTGCAGGTCGATCACCGGGATGTCGTAGATGCTGGTCGAGACCCAGGGCCCGATCAGGCACTGGATGGCCACGCCTGTGCCGGTGGCATAGCCGCCCACATTGGCAAAACCGCGCACCCGCAATGCCAGCGCACGACCCTGCGCATCGAGCGCCAGCTCCGCCCGGCTGATGACATCCCGACCGTGCACCGCGCCCAGAAACTCCTCGATCCGGTCGGCCCGCCACTTGACCGGCCGCAACAGTTGCCGCGCAGCATGGGCCACCACGATGTCCTCTGGATAGATGCCGGTCTTCATGCCAAAGCCGCCGCCCACATCGCCCACCAGCACCCGCACATCGGCCACGCTCAGGCCGGGCAAGGCGTCCACCAGGCCGCCGCGCACGCCGGTCGGCATCTGGCTGGACAAGCGCAGCACCAGGCGGCCGTCGTCGGCATTGACCGACGCATTCACACAGCGCGGCTCGATCGGGCTGGGTGCCAGGCGCTGGTTGTCCACGTCCACCGACACGGTGTGAGCGGCCGTGGCAAAAGCGGCCTGGGTCGCGGCTGCATCACCATGGCGCATCGCGGCGGCGACGTTGTCGGCAGCGTCATCGCAAAGCTGCGGTGCGCCCGGGCGCATCGCGGCAAAGACGTTGACCACTGCCGGCAGTTCCTCGTAGTCCACCCAGAGGGCTTCAGCCGCAGCGCGGGCCTGGGCTGGCGTCTCGGCCACCACGGCGGCCACTGTCTCGCCCACAAATCGCACCCGCTCATGGGCCAGCGCCCGGCGCGGCGCCGAGGTGCCCGGCCGGCCATCGGGCCGGGGGAAGCCCGTGGGTGCCGGCATGGCCTTGACACCGGCCGCCACCAGACCGGCACCGGTGTAGACCGCCAGCACACCGGGCAGCGCCAGCGCGGTCGCGGTGTCGATGCTGAGGATGCGGGCGTGGGCGTACGGGCTGCGCAAAAACACCAGATGGGTCTGGCCGGGCAGCGAAAGGTCGTCGGTGAACTGGCCCCGGCCGGTGATCAGCGCCGGGTCTTCTACACGGCGCACCGACTGGCCGCTGCCGAATCTGCCAGCGCTCTGGCCGGCAGCTGGGTCGGCAAGCGAGTTGGCGTGCGGGCTTGCGGCATGTTGCGCGGTCATGCCGGCGCCCCTGCCATTGCCACCGAGGCCTGCTTGACCGCCGCGACGATGTTGACGTAACCGGTGCAGCGGCACAGGTTGCCCTCCAGCGCATGGGCGATCTGGGCCTCGCTGGGCTGGGGCGTCTTGGCCAGCAGGCAGGCCGCCGTCATCATCATGCCGGGGGTGCAAAAGCCGCACTGCAGGCCGTGGCAGTCCATGAAGGCCTGCTGCAAAGGGTGCAGCGCCTCAGCTTGCGCCAAGCCCTCGACCGTCGTGACGCGGCAGCCCTGGGCTTGCAGCGCCAGCACACTGCAGCTCTTGACCGCATCGCCATCCACCAGCACGGTGCAGGCGCCGCACTGGGCGGTGTCGCAGCCGGTGTGGGTACCGGTCAGCGCCAGCGGGCCGCGCAGCAGGTCTATCAACAAGGTGGCTGGCGCCACCTCCAGGGCCACGGCACGGCCGTTGACCTCAAAGTTCAAGGGGATCATGCCAAATCTCCGGGGTGATTCGTTGACCGAGCATGGTAGCGGCTGCGGCCCGGCGTTGTGCCGGACAGGCTGACTCAGATGCGGCGGCTGTAGGCCTTCAGGCCAGCGCCGACCAACACCAGCAGCGCGACACCCAACAGCAACTCGAACCGGTTGTCGCGCAGAAATTGGATGACTGTCAATGGCATCAGGCGGATCGCGTCGCCGTCGGCGCTGTTGGCATTGACATCGCGTGCCACCGCCTCGGCTTGCAGCTTGCTGCGGCTGCTGACCGCAGGCTCCGAAGGGGACGTGCCGTCATCCAGCCAGTCCCGCTTGGCCTGCAAGAGTTCACCGCGCTGTTGCGAGCCGGAGACCTCGGTACCCAGCAAAGGGTTCTGCGACAGCGAAGGCAGCTGATCCCGGTTGCCCAGCTGCGTTTGAGAAGGCTTTTTACCCGGCTGCGTGGCATCGGCGGCATCGGCACGGTTGTAGGCCGGCTTGTTGCCCTGTGCCAACTCCCTGCGTTGCAATTCCAGCAGCAAGTCGAGGTTGCGGCTGCCGGTGGAGACGCCACCCTGAACCGCCTTGTCCAACACCTTGCCCCCGGTGCTCACACCCACGCGGGCGGTCTCGGCGTTGGTGGGCGTGTCGGTCTGGGTCTCGGTCGGCGCACTGACGGGCGCAGCTTGCGCCAGACCCAAGCCGCAGACCAGCGCAGCCGCAACCAGGATCGACCCGAGGCGCGTTTGCGCCGCGTCAGCGCGCAGAGGCAGGGGCGCGGGCCGGCAAAGTGATGATGGCTTCAAGGCAGACCTCGCTGTGCTCAGGGCCAGGCCCGATGAGGAAAACCGCAGTGTGCAGCAAGCGTCAGCCCAGGCCAAGGCCTCAGACCAGCACTTCAACACAGGCCGGATGCCCGAGAAAGCCCTGCGGGCTGGCGCTGGCGCCGTAGGCCCCCGACTGGAAGACCACCACCAGGTCACCGACATCGGCCTGCGGCAGATCCATGCGATCGGCCAGCAAGTCCAGCGGAGTGCACAGCGGCCCCACCACCGAGGCCTGCTCGCGCGGCCCTGAACCGGCCTTGTTGCCCACCGTGACCGGGTAATTCTTGCGCACCACTTGGCCAAAGTTGCCGGAGGCCGACAAGTGGTGGTGCAGGCCGCCATCGGTGACCAAAAAAACCTGGCCGCGCGAGATCTTGCGGTCCACCACCCGGGCCACATAAATCCCGGCCTCGCCCACCAGGTAGCGGCCCAACTCGATCACCAGCGCGGCCTGCGGCAGCTCGCTGCGGGCACGTTCCACGATGTCGGCCAGGTTGTCGGCAATGGGCGCCAGGTCGAGCCGACGCTCACCCGGGAAATAGGGGATGCCAAAACCACCCCCGAGGTTGAGAAAACGCACCGGCTGGGCGCAATCCTGGGCTAGCCGCACGGCCAGCGCATAGGACTTTTGCTGGGCCTCGCAAATCGATTCGGCTTTGAGGTTTTGCGAGCCGGCAAAAAGATGGAAACCTTCAAAGGCCAGGCCGGCGCTCTGGATGCGGCCCAGCAGGTCGGGCATGGCCTCGACATCAACGCCAAACTGCTTGGGCCCGCCGCCCATCTTCATGCCCGAGCCCTTCAACTCGAAGTCGGGGTTGACCCGCACCGCCACCCGGGCCGGCAGCCCGAGCTGGGCAGCAATGTCGGCCAGCAGCCCGACCTCACGCACCGATTCAAGGTTGATCAGCACCCCGGCCGCCACCGCCTGGCGCAGCTCCGACTCGCGTTTGCCCGGGCCGGCAAAACTGATCTCGGCCGGGTCGGCGCCAGCGTCCAGCGCCACCTTCAGCTCGCCGCCCGAGGCCACGTCAATGCCGTCCATCAGCCCGGCCATCAAGCCGACCACCGCCGGCATCGGGTTGGCCTTCATGGCGTAGTGCAGCTTGATGCCGGCCGGCAAGAGGGCCCGCAAGCTTGCCGCACGCTGCCGCAGCAGGCCCCGGTCGAGCGCGTAAAACGGCGTTTGACCCACCCGCTCGGCCAGCCGGGACAGGGGCATGCCGCCCACTACCAACTCGCCCTGATGCACCGCAAACTGGTCCATCGCGGCATGCACCGGTGGCAGGCGCGAGGCTGCCACCACAGCAGCACTGGCGGCGGCACTGGCGGCGGCGCTGGCAGGGTTCAACAACTCGTTCATGTTTGGGCTCCGGCTCAGGCAGACTGGCGATCAAGCCATTGCCCGGCCAACAGTTTTCTATCAATCTTGCCGTTCGGGTTGCGTGGCAACGGGCCCTCGGCCGCCTCACAGCCTGCCGGCACCATGTAGGCCGGCATGCGGCTGCGGCAAAAAACCAGCAAGGCGGCGCTATCGAGCGCACGGCCGTCGGCAGGCGCAGTGGCGATCACCTGGATCACCTGGCCCAGGCTGGCGTGATCGACACCAAAGGCCACGCACTCACCCACCAGCTGGCTGGCGTAGAGCACCTCTTCGACCTCGGTTGGGCTGATGCGGTAGCCCGAGCTCTTGATCATCTCGTCGCGGCGCCCGATGAAGTACAAAAACCCTTCGGCATCCTGGCGCACCGTGTCGCCCGAAAACACCGCGTACTCGGGCAACTGCAAGCCGTCCTGGCGGCCCGGCACGCCGGCCGGCAACAGCTTGTAGCGCTCGGCGGTTTTCTCGGCATCGCCCCAGTAGCCCAGCCCGACCAGCGCACCGCGGTGCACCAGTTCGCCGGGCTCCTCGGGCGCGCAGGCGCTGCCGTCCTCGCGCAGCACCAGGATCTCGGCGTTGGGAATTGCCTTGCCGATCGAGTCGGGGCGGCGGTCCACCTCTTCGGGCGGCAGGTAGGTCGAGCGGAAAGCCTCGGTCAGGCCGTACATCAAAAACGGCTTGGCGCTGGGCACACGCTGGCGCAACAGGCCCAGGGTTTCGCGGGGCATGCGCCCTCCGGTGTTGGCAAAGTAGCGCAGGTGCGTATCGATGCCGGCCGGCCAGTCGAGCTGGGAGAGCTGGATGTAGAGCGGCGGCACCGCTGTCAGGCCGGTGATTTGCTCACGCGCCAGGATCTTGACCACATCACGCGGCAGCAGGTAGTTCAGCAACACCACCCGGGCGCCGGCATGGAAGGCGGTGGTCAGCTGGCTGAAACCGGCGTCAAACGACAGGGGTAGCGCCGCCAGCAAGGTGTCGGTCGGCACATTGCCGAGGTAGGACGCCACGCTCTTGGCGCCGGCCACCATGTTGCGGTGCGACAACACCACGCCCTTGGGTTTGCCGGTGCTGCCCGAGGTGTAGAGGATCGCCGCGACGTCGGTGTCGATCAGCCGGTGGCCTGGCCGGGCGGTGGCCGCCAGCAACTCGTCCCAGCCCAGCAAGCCCACACCGGCGGGTGTCTGGGCCGCATCGACCGCCCCGGTCAGCACCACGCAGCGCAACGACGGGCACTGGGCCAGGGTCTCGCCCAGCGCTTCAAACCGTTCGGGCGAGGTGATCAAGACCCGCACACCGCAGTCGCGCAGCACATAGCCCACCTGCTCGGGCTTGAGCAAGGGGTTGAGCGGCACAAACACTGCCCCGGCCGCAGGCGCAGCAAAACTGGCGACCACGGTCTCGGTGCGTTTTTCCAGGTAGATCGCCACCCGCTCGCCGCGCTGCAAACCCAGGGCCAGCAAGCCTGAGGCCGCAGACCGGACCTGCAGCCACAATTCGGCGTACCGCAGCGACTGCACGCCCGAGCTCAGCGCCACGGCGTCCGGCGACTTGTCAGCGGCGGTGGAAATCAGTTCATGCAGCAGCGACGATTCAGGCATCACGGTCTGGCAAGGGCTAAGCCCGCATCGGTAGGGGACGGCAGCGTCACAAGGCGGCAGCCGGATTGCCTGAAAGTATGGCACGCGCCCCGCAAGGTCAGGCTTGCAGGGTCGTGATCAACTTGCCAAAGCGGGCGGCTGCGCACCAGCCCTGGCACGCCTGCTGGCACACCCGCAACCCGGATTGAACCCAAGGCAGATACCAAGCGGCCGTTCGGTGCGCAAGGCGTCACACAAGCCGGGCCATTGCCCCGGCCGGGCGGGTGGGATTGCCTACAATGAATGTGTTGCTTCGAACAAGCTATCCAGAGCGCCCCATGAACGTACTCAACGATATTCGTGCTGTCCTCGATGAGGTGCTGGGCCTGGGTGGGCGCGCTGCCAGTTTCGAGCGTGAAACACGCCTGCTGGGCGCTATCCCTGAATTCGATTCGATGGCCGTGGTGAGCTTGATCACGGCGCTTGAAGAACGCTTCGACATCACCGTGGACGACGACGACATCGACGGCGAGACCTTTTCTACCGTGGGCGCGCTGGCGGATTTTGTCGCTGGCAAGTTGGCGGGTTGATCTGCGGCGGATCGGTCGTCGGGTTGAGGCTTGACGCGAAGGCGCGAGCCTGCAAACCATGAGCGGGGCCGTGCGCCAGCGCCTCAACCAGCTCGATGCCCTGCGCGGCCTGGCCGCCATGGCGGTGGTGTTGTTTCATTTCAGCACCCGGTTCAGCGAGTTGTACCCCCAAGCTGCACCCCAGGCCTGGTCGGTTCCTCTGGGCTATGTGGGCGTCAACCTGTTTTTCATCATCAGCGGGTTTGTCATTTTCATGACGGTAGAGCGAACAGCGAGGCCGGCAGATTTTGTGGTGTCGCGCATCAGCCGCTTGTACCCGGCCTACTGGGTGGCGATCATCCTGACCTTTTGCATTACCCACGCACTGTCCCTGCCTGGCAAAACCGTGTCGCTGACCACTGCTTTGGCCAACGGGTTGATGTTTCATGGGTTCTTTCGGGTAGCCCATGTGGACGGCGTGTACTGGACGCTTGAAGTGGAGTTGCTGTTCTACGCGCTGATCCTGGCGCTGTTTGTCACGGGTCGGCTTGCCAAGGTGCATTGGGTGCATTGGGTTCTGCTAGGCCTGCTCGCCTTGCGTCTGGCCTACCACTTTGCAGCGGTGTGGTGGGGTCAGGATTGGTCGCGGACTGTTTTCCGGTTGCTCAACTTGCGCAACATCGCCTGGTTTGCCCTGGGCATCTGCTGTTACCAATGGGTCCAGCCCTTGTCTGAGCGAAAACATGCGGCGTTGGCCGCCTACACCGCCGGCGCAGCTTTGCTGAGCCTGGTGCTGACCCAGTCTGCCCTGGCAGGGTTGTTAGGTCTGGGCTTTGGCTTGATCGTGCTGGCGGCAGCCCGGGGCCAGCTGCGCTGGCTGGAGGCCCGCCCTTTTGTCTGGCTTGGCGCCATCTCTTACCCGCTCTATTTGCTGCACGAGAACATCGGCTGGGCAGTGATGCTCAAGCTACAGGAATTGAGCTGGACGGCAGGCTGGGCCTGCGCTGCAGCCCTGACCTTGGTGCTGGCGCTGTCTGACGCTGTCAGCCGTTGGGTCGAGCGGCCTGCCATGCGTTGGATTCGGGCGTTCTACCGTCAACGGGCAGGCGCGCTCCAGGTGAGCAGCTCATGAATTTGTTCCGCAGGTCCAGCTACAACGGGCTCGCTTGGGGCGTCATGGCCCTGATCGCAGTGGCAGCTGCGGGCCTGTGGGCTCGCCAGTTGCAGCGCTCGCAGCGGACACAGCTCAGTCTCGAAAATCGTCTGAGCATGATCATGGCGGCACCCGCGGGCAGCACTGCACCGTGTGCCACGGTCGCACCGTCCGGGGCGCTCGTGGTGCTTGCGCTCGGCCAGTCGAATGCGGCCAACCACGGCGTACTGGAGACCCGGTCACCCAGGATTGCGCTGCTCAGCGTTGAAGGCTGCAGCTGGGCAACCGACCCGCTGCCCGGTGCAACAGGACAAGGCGGCTCGGTCTGGTCGCGGCTGCCAACAGCCCTGGCCAAACGGCCCGGGCTGCCGCCGGTGCTGCTGAGTGTGCTGGCGGTGGACGCAACCTCAGTGGCCGACTGGACCCGGCCTGAGAGCCCCCTGCGGGCCCGCCTGCAGCAGCACCTGGATCAAATGGCGCGCTGGGGATACCCGCCTGACCTGGTGCTGTGGTACCAGGGCGAAGCCGACGCTGGCCTGAACACGCCGGCCAGCCAGTACCGCCTGGGTTTGCAAGCACTGGCCAGCGCCCTGCAGACTGCAGCGGGCTCACCTCGCAAAATCCTGCTGGCCCATTCCACCGT
>JANYKR010000119.1 GCA_025358155.1 Betaproteobacteria bacterium | reverse complement strand
GCGAGAAGGGCCTGGAATCGCTGATCGTCCGGCACATGACCGGCACTGACGGCATGGCCATCGTGCCGGGCGCCATGACCGAGCCGCCCGCGTCCTACGGCGGCACCGGCTACATCGCCAGCAGCCCCAAGTACTTCGATCGTGCGCATGCGATGGACGCGGCGCAGCTCTTCGCCTTCCTCCGCGCCACGCAGCCGGAAGCAGTCAAGAAGCTGGAGATGGTCGATGCCCACGATGCCAAAGACCTGAACCGCCTCAAGTTCCTGAGCCGGCTCTCGGCCGAGGTCGGCAAGCGTGGCGTCATCGACGTGCTGCGCAAGGGCATCGAACACCATCCTGCCGGCCACTTCGACCTGTTCTACGGCACACCGTCCGAGGGCAATACCAAAGCGGCGGCGCTGCACGCGCAGAACCGCTTCTCGCTCACGCGCCAACTGGCTTACAGCGCCGACGAGAGCCGGCGCGCGCTGGACCTGGGCCTGTTCATCAACGGACTGCCGATCGCGACCTTCGAGCTGAAGAACAGCCTGACCAAGCAGACCGTCGAGGACGCGGTTGAACAGTACCGGCGCGACCGCAACCCGCGCGAGCGGCTGTTCGAGTTCGGCCGCTGCGTGGTGCACTTCGCTGTGGACGATGCCGAGGTGCGCATGTGCACCGAGCTGAAAGGCAAGGCCTCGTGGTTCCTGCCGTTCAACATGGGCCACAACGATGGCGCCGGCAACCCACCGAACCCCCACGGCCTGAAGACAGACTACCTCTGGAAAGAGCTTCTCACGCCAGCGGGTCTGACCGACATCTTGGAGAACTACGCCCAGATCGTCGAGGTCAAGCACCCGAGGACGGGCAAGAAGAAGCGCACGCAGGTTTTCCCGCGCTATCACCAGCTGGGTGTGGTGCGCCAGGCCCTGGCCGACGTGCGCGTGCACGGCGCCGGCAGGCGCTACCTGATCCAGCACTCGGCGGGCAGCGGCAAGTCGAACTCCATCGCCTGGCTGGCGCACCAGCTCATCGGCGTCAAGGTGGGGTTGGGGAAAGACAGCAAGGAGGTGTTCGATTCAGTGATCGTCATCACCGACCGGCGCATCCTCGACGATCAGATTCAGAAGACCATCAAGCAGTTCATGCAGGTGGGCGCCACGGTGGGCCACGCAGAGCACTCGGGTGACCTGCGGCGGTTCATCGAGCAGGGCAAGAAGATCATCGTGACCACGGTGCAAAAGTTCCCGTGGATACTCGACGAGATCGGCGCGGTGGGCGACAAGCGCTTCGCCATCGTCATCGACGAGGCGCATTCAGGCCAGGGCGGCAAGACCTCGGCGGCTATGAGCCAAACACTCGGCAAGGCCTTGGGGGAGGGCGCCGACGCAGCAGCGGGCGGGCACGATGAAGAGCGCGACGCCGAGGACGTGGTGAACGCAGCGCTGGAAGCGCGCATGGCCGCGCGAAAGATGCTCACGAACGCCAGCTACTTCGCGTTCACCGCGACGCCGAAGAACAAGACGCTGGAGATGTTCGGCGAGCCGCTGCCGCCCGATGCCGAGGGCAAGGTCAAGCACAAACCTTTCCACCACTACAGCATGAAGCAGGCGGTGCAGGAGCGCTTCATCCTGGACGTGCTGGAGCACTACGTTCCGGTGGACAGCTACTACAAGCTGATCAAGAAGATCGAGGACGACCCGGAGTTCGATATCAAGAGGGCGAAGAAGAAGCTGCGACGCTACGTGGAGAGCCACGACCACGCGATCAAGCTGAAAGCCGAGATCATGGTGGACCACTTCCACGAGCAAGTGCTGGCCGCCGGCAAGATCGGCGGGCAGGCCAGGGCCATGGTGGTGACCAGCGGCATCGAGCGTGCGGTTCAGTATTTCCATGCGATGAAGGCCTACCTGGTGGAGCGCAAAAGCCCGCACCAGGCCATCGTTGCCTTCTCGGGCGAGCATGAGTTCGGCGGAGCCAAGGTCAGCGAAGCGTCGCTCAACGGCTTCCCGAGCAAGGACATCGCCGACAAGATCCAGGACGACCCTTATCGCTTTTTGATCTGCGCCGACAAGTTCCAGACCGGCTACGACGAGCCGCTGTTGCACACGATGTACGTGGACAAGGCGTTGTCCGGCGTGAAAGCGGTGCAGACGCTGTCGCGCCTGAACCGAGCACACCCGCAGAAGCACGACTGCTTCGTGCTCGACTTCCAGAACAACAGCGAGACCATCACGCTGGCCTTCCAGGACTACTACCGCGCCACGCTGTTGGCCGAGGAAACCGACCCGAACAAGCTGCATGATCTGAAAGCCGCGCTGGACGGCGCGCAGGTGTACTCACCCGACCAGGTGCAGCAGTTCGCTGCCCTGTTCCTGGCCGGCGCCGAGCGCGATCAGCTCGACCCGATCTTGGACGCCTGCGTGGCGGCGTACACCGGCACTCTCGATGAAGACCAGCAGGTGGACTTCAAGGGCAAGGCCAAGGTGTTCTGCCGCACTTACGACTTCCTGGCCTCGGTGATGCCCGGCGCCAATGCCGAGTGGGAGAAGCTGTCGATCTTGTTGAACCTGCTGGTGTCCAAGCTGCCGGCGCCGATGGAAGAAGACCTGGCCAAGGGCATCTTGGAGGCCATCGACATGGACAGCTATCGCGTCGAGAAGAAGGCGCTGATGAAGATCGCGTTGGCCGATGCCGATGCCGAGATTGCGCCGGTCCCCACCGACGGCGGCGGGCGCAAGCCCGAGCCCGAGCTGGACCGCTTGAGCAATATCCTCAAGATCTTCAACGACAACTTCGGCACGCTGTTCGTCGACACCGACCGGGTGGCCAAGCGCATCCGGGACGACATCGCTCCGAAGGTGGCCGCCGACAAGGCCTTCCAGAACGCCAGGGACAACACGCCGCACACCGCGCGCATGGCGCACGACCAGGCGCTGGGCAAGGTGATGCAGATCCTGTTGAAGGACGACACGCAGGTCTACAAGCAGTTCGTCGAGAACGAATCGTTCCGGCGATTCGTGGGTGATATGGTCTATCAGCTGACCAGTCAGCCCAACCCTGATCGGCATGTCTGATGCCGGCCGCATCAGAGTTTTCCTACTTGAATCGATGAGCACCTCAAAACCACCCTCCGGTCCAACCGCTGCGACCGACAAGGACGTGAAGGCATTGCTGCTGCGTCTGCAATGCCCGACGCCGCTGCATGTGCTGCGCACGCTCTTCCTGGGAAGCATCGCCAGTCCGCGGCTGGATGTCTCGCCAATGGCGCTTGTGGCCCAGGCCTGGGGCGGCGAGATGCCCGAGTTCGCCTCGACGGCAGAGGTCGAGGAAATGTTCGGCGTGCTCGTGCAGGGGCTATGGAACCGGCTGTCCGAGCATCAAAGCACCCGCAACCCGTTTCGTCTCCCAAGATTTGAAGTGGCCGGCACTCGCCAGGCTTTGCACGACCTCGCGCGCATGCGTGCGCAGGAGTTGAAGGGATTCGTCGACGGTCTGTTTGGGTCCGAGGACGAGATGCTGTTGCCCAAGAAGGCGCACGAGGCAGTGGTCGCGCTGTCCGAGTTGCATACGATGTTCGACGGCGCCGCCGGCCTTCTCTCGGACGAAGCGAAGCCGGCGCCGGCAGATGAGCTGAAGGCGCTGCTGCGAAACCTGCAGCAGATGACCATCATTGCCGACGAGCAGATCAACAAGGCGCTTCAATCGTGCAAGCGAGCGCGTGGCCAGCGTCTGGAAACCATGGCCACAGTGATGTCGCGGAAGATCGCGGCCACTGGCTCAGATGACGGCGGGTTGCAAGCCGTGACTGAACACGATGACGACGAACCCGATTTTATCGAGTCGCCGCTCAGCCAGAGCGTGACCCGCAACGGAGTTGAGGTGCGTGTCGAGATCTACGGGGACTCGCAGGGCGGCTGGATCCTGGAGGTTGTCGACGCCGAAAACACGTCCCACGTTTGGGATGAGCATTTCGAGACGGACCAGCAGGCTCTGACTGAGGCACTTCGTGCGCTCGACGAGGAGCCACTGGAATTCTTGGGCCGTGCCGCGGACCGTCCTCTGAACTGACGCCGGAGCGCGCAACGGCGCTTCTGCATCGTTGGCGCTGCGGGGCGGTGTCGAGGGGGTCGCTCAAGCAGGGACGACTCGCGCCTGGTCGCCCTCTCGCTGCACTCGGGTTGCCCAGGCGCGAGACACCCCTTCGGCGCTGGCCTTAACCCCGCACGGCAAGCCCAGCGCGTTGCGCTCGGCTTCGGGCCTGCGCTGCGCTTGTTGAAGTGCGCCCCCGAGTTCGACACCAAGCGCTGTAAGTGTTTGATTTGTATAGAGGCGCCCCTTCAGGCTGCCACTACAGCAACGACATTTGAGCGTCGACGGCGGGTTTCTTGACGTTCAGGGCGGCCAGCACGCTGGCTTGCTGGGGGTTGATG
>JANYKR010000088.1 GCA_025358155.1 Betaproteobacteria bacterium | reverse complement strand
CACCATCGATTCGATGATCGACCCGCTGCGTCGGTGGGCTGCCCGCCAGCCACCAAATCGACGACCTCAGGTGGCCGCCAGGCTCACTCCTCAGTGGAATGTGGCGCCCAGCTCCAGGCTCATACCTCGTTGGACAAGACTAGCGGTTGACTCAGCAAGACCAGTGCCAAATACTCAGGTGCCGGCGGGCGGGTTCTGCGCAGGTTCTAGCCCATCGATCATGAAATCGGCTGCGGCCGTGACGTGGGCGCGTGCCATCGCCTCGGCACGGTCAGCGTCGCCAGCGGCCACGGCCTGCAGCAACTGTTCGTGCTCTTCCCACACATCACGCGGCTTGTGGTCGCGGATCAGCACCTGGCCCATCACCCGTTGCATGTAGGTGAGATGCGGTTCCAGCGTGGGCACGATCAGCGAATTGCCCGACAGTTCGTGGATGAAGGCGTGGAACTTCATGTCGGCCACGATCATGCGCGGCACCGACCCGCTGGCCACCGCCTTGCGGCCGGCGTCGATGTAGGTCGCCCCCTGGCGCGCGGCGCGCTCCGGGTTCAGGAGCGCAGCCTGCGCAAACGCCAGGCCCTCGATGACGGCGCGCATGTCGTACATCTGGCGCACGTACTTCGCGTCCAGCGGCGCCACGATCAGGCGGCGCCCCGGCGCGTCGCGCAGCACGCCCTGGCTCAGCAGCAAGGCCAGCGCCTGCTGCACCGGCTGGCGAGACACACCCAGAGACTCGGCGATGCGCTCTTGCACCAGCCGCTCGCCCGGGGCCAGCGTGCCGGTGGCGATCTCTTGCAGGATCGCATCACGAACCTGGTCAACCAGGTTGGGCTGGGATGAAAGTTGCTTCATGACTGGGTTTTTTGACCGGGTGATTCTAGGCTGCGCCAAACCTGATGCCCGGTGCCCGTAGCCCGCTTCACAGCGTTTGAATCAGCACTTAGAACTCGAATTGCACTCGGGATAATACTGACGTCAGAACTCTGAATGCAGGTTGGCATGCTTGCCATAGCCTGCAGCCGCCCCACCTCGGGGCCGCGACAGGGTGGTGCCGCAAGCCGGCACCGCTCATTGCCTGATGGAGAGTTGCCCTTGCCCCAGCCAGAGAACCGCGCCCGCGCGTGCTGCACTGCGCAGGCAGTGAATGCGCAACGCCGCCGCATCATCCAGATCGCCGCCTCGGGGCTGGCCGCGCCGCTGGCCCTGATGGCCCTGAAGGCCGACGATGCCTGGCCCAAGCCCGCCGACGGCGATCGCCTGGTCGATGAATCGGCCGAAGGGGTGCCCACGCCGCTGCGCCTGTCCGACGTTCCGGTCGACAAACCGGTGCTGGCCTACCCCTTCGATGAGTCGCAGAACATGGTGCGCGATGACTCCCACCTCAACAAGGTGGTGCTGATGCGCTTTGCCGAGGGTGTGCTGGATGCCGAAAGCCGTGCGCGCTCGGCCGGCGGCGTGCTGGCTTTCTCGGCCATCTGCACCCACCAGGGCTGTGATTTGAAGACTTGGTCAACCAAAGACCAGCTGCTGGTGTGCTTCTGTCATTCGACGAAGTACCGGCTGCTCGAAGGCGGCACCGTGGCCAGCGGCCCGGCCTCGCGGTCCTTGCCCAACATGCCGCTGAAGTTGGTGGGCGATGTCATCGTCGTGGCCGGTGGCTTCAGCGCGCAGCCCGGCGGCCAGGTCAGTTGACCAGCCCTCACCCTTGTCGCCAACGACCGAGCCCCTGTCAGCGAACCACCCCGTTCCCCAAGCAACCACAACCCGAAGTGGAGATAAGCTGTGACCCATCGTCTTACCCGTTTGCTCGCCAGCCTTGGCGCCGCGCTGCCCGCTCTGGTCGCACATGCTGTGCCAGACAGTTATACGCCCGTCACTGACGCGCGTCTGATCAACCCCGAGCCGTCGAACTGGCTGCAGTACCGCGGCAACTATGGCGGCTGGGGCTACAGCCCGCTGGACCAGATCAACGCCGGCAACGTCGGCAAGCTGCAGCTCGCATGGTCACTGGCCACCGGGCAGACCGAAGGCCCCAGTCGCCGCCGATCGTCAACAACGGCTACATGTACGTCACCACCCCCGGCGCTCAGGTGATCGCGCTGGACGCCGCCAGCGGTACCGAGCTGTGGCGCTGGAAGAAGGACATCCCGGGCGACCTGCTGCAACTGCACCCGACCAACCGCGGCGTGGCGCTGTACGGCGACAAGGTCTTTGTTGCGACCGTCGACGCCCACTTGGTAGCGCTCGACGCGCGCACCGGCAAGGTGGCCTGGAGCACCCAGGTCGGCGACTCCAAGGCGCTGCAGTACATCACGCTGGCCCCCCTTGCCGCCAAAGGCAAGATCATGGTCGGCTCGTCAGGCGGCGAGACCGGCGTGCGCGGCTTTGTGGCCGCCTACGACGCTGCTACCGGCAAGGAAGCCTGGCGCACCTTCATGACTGCTGCCCCCGGCCAGCCAGGAGGCGACACCTGGCCCGGCGACACGCACAAGAACGGCGGCGGCAGCATCTGGATCACCGGCACCTATGACCCGGCCACCAGCCTGGCCTACTGGGGCACTGGCAATCCGGCGCCGTGGCCGACCGAAGGCCGCAAGGGCGACAACCTGCACACCACGTCCGCCGTCGCGCTGGATGTGGATACCGGGTCGATCAAAGGCCACCACCAGTACCACCAGAACGACGTCTGGGACAGGGACGAAGTGTCTGCGCCGATACTGATCGACACCGAGGTCAAGGGCCGCAAGGTCAAGGCAGCGGTCCACGCAGCCCGCAACGGCTACCTGTGGATGCTGGAGCGCCAGGACACTGGCAAGATCGGTTTTATCGACGCCGTGCCGTATGTGCACAACGACGTCTTCACCAGTATTGACAAGCAGACCGGCCGTCCGAGCTACAACCCCGCAAAGATCCCGGGCATGGGCAAAGCCGTCAAGTTCTGCCCGTCGCTGTGGGGCGGCAAAGATTGGCCGCCCGAGGCCTGGAACCCGAAGACGGGCCTGTTCTACATCCCGGCCAACAACAACCTCTGCGCCGAACTGCCGGCCGCCGAGCCAACCAAGTACAAGGCGGGCGACTTGCACATCGGCGACCTGAGCGAGGGTGTTCTGGGCAGCCTGCGATACAAGGACGACAAGCCGCCGGCCACCATCGGCGAGCTGCAGGCCTGGGACCTGAAGCCCGGCAAGATGGCCTGGGTGCACAAGTTCAACACCCACCTGTGGGCGCCGCTGCTGACCACCGGCGGCAACCTCGTTTTTGCCGGCGGTACCAACGACCGCAAGTTCCGCGCGTTTGACGCAACCAACCGCAAGGTGCTGTGGGACTGCAACATGTCGTCGGGCGTGACCGCCGTGCCCACCTCGTTCCAGGTCGGCGGTGAGCAGTACATCGCCGTGCAGGCCGGCTGGGGCGTGGACGCCCAACGCATGCAGTCGGGCATCGACACGCTCCAGGGCAAGCCCGAGCCGGTGCCACAGGGCGGCACGGCGATGGTGTTCAAGCTCGCGAAGTAGTCCACTGCTTCAACACCAGACGCGCCATCGACAGGTTCGAACGCATCTGGATCGCTGGCGAGGGGGTGCGCACCCGCCTCTTCAGCGACGCGCGCCTTTGCAGGTTCAGAGTGGGTCGCGCAGGCAGGCTGCCCTTGTCTGACCAAGCTTGTGTGACCGGCGATCAGGGGATATGTGCTCCTGAACGGGGTGTCGGGAGTTAAGCCATAGGGAGCGGCACTGCGTCGCTTCGTGACTGGCTTCCTCACTCAGCCAAGTGCCCTGACGCTCGCCCCAAAACCGCGCTGCGAATGGCGTCACTGCGCCACTCACGCAACCCTCACGCCAAGCTGACCGCGCCAGTACGCCGCGACCAGACCCAACAACGCAACATTGACGATGCGCGGCTCAACCGCGTCCACCTTCAAGCCCACAGCGCCATAGGCTGCACCGCCGCCTTGCAGCCGGTGCGGCGCCGTGCGCCGTGTCCGCGTGGCAGGGCAGTCATCAGGGTCAATCCAGCTCTGGCGGTGGACGGTTCTGCATGATGGCCGCGCACGTCCGGCGTCAGGCGGCCGGCCTGCAGGCCGGCTGCCCGCTCAGCTTCAATCGACGATCGACTGCGCCACCAGGTTCTTCATGGCCCGGCGGTAGCTGGCGCGCAGCGGGCTGGGTGCCTGCGTCATGTAGACGGCACAGACCTGCTCCTTCGGATCGGCCCAGAAGAAGGTGCCTGCGTAGCCCGCCCACATGAATTCACCGGTGCTGCCATGCACCGCAGCGATGCCCTCGCCCTGGCGCACCAGCAAGCCCAGGCCGAAGGTGTAGCCGGTGGTGCCGAGCAGCAGATTGCCCGGGTTCATCGTCAAGTTGACGGTGGGCCCCAGGTGGTCCGACGCCATCAGTGTGACGGTGGGCCGTGCCAGGATGCGGGCGCCGTCGAGCTGTCCGCCATTGAGCATGGCCTGGCAGTAGCGCAGGTAGTCGCCTGCGGTACTGACACCGCCAGCGCCACCCGAGTCGTTGCCCGGCACCTGGCTGACGTCGATCAGCTTGTTGTCCACGCCGCTGGCCGGGTCCTTGGCAAAGGCCTCGGCCAGGCGGCCGGCCTTTGCCGCTGGCACGCTGAAGGCGGTGTCGGTCATCTTCAGCGGGCCGAACAGCCGCGCCTGCATGAAATCGTTCAGTCGCTGGCCCGACACGGCCTCCACCACCCGGCCCTGCACGTCGACCGACAGGCTGTACTCCCAGTGCGTGCCGGGCTGTTGGGCCAGCGGCGCCCTGCCCAGCGCGTCGGCCATCTGCGGGCCGGGCAGCTCCCGGGCGTCGAAGTCGAGCGCGGGTTTGAAGACGCCGGCCTTGATGTAGGCATCGCGCACCAGCGGGTTGCGCGTCAGCTCACCATAGGCAATGCCCGAGGTGTGGCGCAACAGGTCCTGGACCGTCGGCTCGCGGTTGGCGGCCACCAGCCGGTAGCTGACGGCGCCCGAGACCGCATCGAAGCTCGGCGTGCTGACCATCGGGCTCTTGAACGAGGGCAGGAACTTCGACACCGGGTCGGTCAGCTGTACCTTGCCTTCTTCCACCAGCATCATCAGCGCGGTCGACACCAGCGGCTTGGTCATCGAATAGATGCGGAAGATCGTGTCGGTGGTCATCGGCGCGCCGGCCGCGTTGTTCTGGCTGCCAAAGGCCTGCGAATAGACCAGCTTGCCCTTGCGCGCCACCATCACCACAGCGCCGGGCAGCTTCTTGTCGGCCACCTCCTGCCGCATGAAGGTGGTGATGCGTTCCAGCCGCTCGGACGACATGCCCACCGAGTCGGGTCGGGCGGTGGGTAGCGGCTGGGCAAAGGCCATGCCAGCGCTCAGCGCCAGCATCACGGCTGCAGTCAGCGCAGCGGATCGAAAGGTCAGGGTTCTTGTCGTCATGGTGATGTCTCCTCTTGTAGAACATTGCATTTCAGGCGCCGATCCCGGTGCGGATCTGCTCGCCAGAGTGTAAGAGTATTGAACTTCCTCCAGACCGCCAAAGTCCAGCTCTGGGTCGTCCTGCAGTGGCCCAGATTGCTCGGCGTTGGGGCCGGCGGCGCCGCGTCGCGCAGACACTCTAGCCCGCTGTCTTCGCTGTTTCAGGTACAGCTCGGCTCAGGTCTTTGAGCCTGATGCGGCTGCCGGCTGTAGCTGCGCCAGCATGAAGTCCGACGCATCCGAGATGTGGCGGCGCGCCAGCGCCTCGGCACGCTCGCCGTCACCTGCACACACCGCCTCGAGGATCTGCGCATGTTCGTGCCAGATGTTGGTTGGCTTCTCGTTGCCTACCAGCACCTCGCCCATCACCCGCTGCGTGTAGGTGAGGTGGGTGGCCAGCGCTGGCGCCACCAGGGTGTTGCACGACAGCAGGTACAAAAACTCATGGAAACGTGTGTCCGCAGCAATCATCTTGGTGAACGAGCCGCTGGCCACTGCACGGCGGCCCGCCTCGATCAGCGCCGGCCCTTGTCTGGCCGCCTGCTCGGCATTGCACTCGGCGGCGCGCCTTGCGGCTAGGCCTTCCAGCACCGAGCGCATGGCGTACATGTGGCGCACATGCACCGCATCCAGCGCTGCCACGATCAGGCCGCGGCCCGGTGCGTCCTGCAGCACGCCCTGGTTACGAAGCAGCAGCAAGGCCTGCTGCACCGGCTGGCGCGACACGCCCAGCGCCAGGGCGAGTTGCTCCTGGATCACCCGGTCACCGGGCGCCAGCTTGCCGGCGGTGATCTCGTCGAGCACTGCCTGGCTGACCTGCTCGACCAAATTGGGCTGGCTGGCAAGGGCTTTCATTCAGTGTTCCGTTGGGGTGACCAAACGCTCGCGCAGCACGCGGTGCAAGATCTTGCCGGTGGCCGTGCGAGGCATCTGCGGGTCGTCGACAAAGCGGACCGCCTGCGGGCGCTTGAATCCGGCCATGCGCGGGCGGCACCAGTCGAGGATCTCGCGCTCGCTAGCCTGCTGGCCGGCGTGCAGCACCACCACCGCCTCCACCGCCTCGCCCCATTTGTCGTGCGGCACGCCGATCACGGCCACGTCCTTGATCTGAGGGTGCGCGCCGAGGATGCTTTCCACCTCCAAAGGGTACACGTTCTCGCCGCCGCTGATGATCATGTTGCTCTTGCGGTCGATCAGGGTGATGTAGCCGTCGGCATCGCGGCGTGCCATGTCGCCCACCGAGCACCAGGCGCCGTGGAAGGCTTCGGCGGTCTTCTCCGGGTTCTTCCAGTAGCCGTCGAAGACATACGGCGTGCGCGAATACAACTCGCCCACCTCGCCGTCGGCCACCTCGTTGCCCTCGGCGTCGAGCAGGCGGATGGCGCCTGAGCCGACCCACTCGCGCCCCACCGAGCCGAGCTTGTCGATCTGCTCGTCGGGGCGCAGCAGCGTCACCCAGCCGGCCTCGGTGGAGCCGTACAGCTCGTAGAGCTTGCCGTTGCGGAAATGGTCGAGGATGGCCAGCTTGGTGTCCTTGCGCGCCGGGGCCGACGAGATCATCAGCTTCTCGACCGCGCTGACGTCGTACTGCGCCTTGAGCGCGTCGGGCAGGCCCAGCATCATGATGTAGTGGGTGGGCACCAGCGAGGTGAAGGTGACCTTCTCGCGCGACAGCGTGGCGAGCAGCGCTTCGGGGTCGAAGTTCTTGCGGTCGTCCACCACGCAGGCGGCGCCCAGGTGGGTGAAGGTGTGGCTGAAGTACAGCGAGTTGGCGTGGCACATCGGCATCACCAGCAGCGCGGTGTCGTTGCGGGTGAAGCCCATCTCCAGCGCGGTGGCCAGCGCGATCAGGGTGTTGCCCTCGTGGCTGCGCAGCGCGCCCTTGGGCCGGCCGGTGGTGCCCGAGGTGTACATCAGCGCACAGGGGTCGCCCGGCTGAACGTCGGTGTCGCAGGGCAGGGCGCTGGCGCGCTCGATCAAGGCCTCGTAGCTCTGCCAGTTGACGCACTCGGTGAACGTGCGCCTGAAGGAGGCGATCGCTGCGATTGCTGCCGAAACGCAGGGTCGGGTGGTGATTGAGCTGTTTCCCAACAACCAGCTTGGCAGTGACTCGGACATGATGTCGCAGGTACGCTCTGGTGCGCTGGAGTTGGCAACCTTTCCGGGCACCGTGATGTCCACGCTGATTCCGGTGACGGCCATCACCGGCGTGGGCTTTGCCTTCAGCGGCTATGACAAGGTGTGGGCGGCGATGGACGGTGCGGTGGGCACCCACATCCGTGCAGCGATCGAGAAGGTCGGCCTGGTGCCGTTCTCCACGGTGTGGGACAACGGCTTCCGCCAGATCACCACCAGCACCAAGCCGATCCGCACGCCCGATGATCTCAAGGGCTTCAAGATCCGCGTGCCGGTGGTGCCGCTGTGGGTCAGCATGTTCAAGACGCTGGGCGCCGCACCGGTGAGTCTGCCGCTGTCAGAGGCCTACCAGGCGCTGCAGACCAAGGTGGCCGATGGCCAGGAGAACCCGCTCGCGCTGATCGAATCGGCCAAGTTCTACGAGGTGCAGAAGTTCTGCTCGCTGACCAACCATTCCTGGGACGGCTTCTGGTTCATGGCCGGCGGCAAGGTGTGGAAGACGGTGCCGGCCGACCTGCAGCAGCTGATCGCCAAGCACATCAACGCAGCGGGACGCAAGCAGCGCGACGACATCGCCCGCGCCAACACCGATCTGCAAAAGCAGCTCGAAGGCAAGGGCCTGACCTTCAACACCGTGGACAACAGCGCATTCCAGAAGGCGCTGGTCGCCGGCGGCTTCTACACCCAGGCCAAGGAGAAGTTCGGACCCGAGGCCTGGGCGTTGCTGCAGCAGTACGCCGGCCAGATCGGCTGAGGCCGGGTCGTGAGCTCCGTCGTGGCACCACTGGGCGGCACCCCGGCCGCCGCCCAGGTCGATACAACCACGCAGGTTTGGGTCAAGGCGTTCGACCGGCGCCTGGGCGCGGCCGTCGAGGCCATCGTCGCGATGTTGATCGCAATCGAGGTGGCAATCTTGTTTGCCGGCGTGGTGGCACGCTACGCCCTGCACATGCCCCTGGTGTGGAGCGACGAGGCGGCATCCACCCTGTTCCTCTGGCTGGCCAGCCTTGGCGCGGTGGTGGCTTTCCGCCGCGGTGAGCACATGCGCATGACGGCGCTGGTGGCCCGCGCCTCGCAGCGCACACGCGGCTATCTCGACACCGTGGCGATCGCTGCGGCGCTGGCCTTCCTGGCCTTCAACCTCTGGCCGGCCTACGAGCACACGGTTGAAGAGTCCGTCATCACCACGCCGGCGCTCGACATCTCGGCGGCCTGGCGCGTCGCCGCCTTGCCAGTGGGACTGGCGATGATGGCGGCCATGTCGCTGCTGCGCCTGCTCAAGATGTCCAGCTGGGGCCAAGCCGGGGCGGCCGTGGGCACGGTGGTGGCGGTGTGTGCAGCATTCGCTGCGGCGCAGCCACTTTTCCAAGGTCTGGGCAACCTGAACCTGGTGATCTTTTTCGTCGGCGTCACTGCTGCCACGGTGCTGATCGGCGTGCCGATCGCGGTGAGCTTCGGCCTGGCCACGTTCGGCTTCCTGGCGCTGACCACCCATGTGCCGGTGGGCGTGATCGTCGGGCGCATGGACGAGGGCATGTCGCACGTGGTGCTGCTGTCGGTGCCGCTCTTCGTCTTTCTCGGCCTGCTGATCGAGATGACGGGCATGGCGCGCACCATGGTCGCACTTCTGGCCTCGGTGCTGGGCCATGTGCGCGGTGGCCTGCAGTACGTGATGCTGGGCGCGATGTACCTGGTCTCGGGCATTTCCGGCTCCAAGGTGGCCGACATGGCCGCCGTGGCGCCGGTGCTGTTCCCCGAGATGGCAAAGCGCGGCGCCCGCAAGGGCGACCTGGTGGCGCTGCTGGCCGCCAGTGGCGCGCAGACCGAGACCATCCCGCCCAGCCTGGTACTGATCACCATCGGTTCGGTGACGGGCGTGTCGATTGCCGCACTGTTTACCGGCGGCATGCTGCCTGGCGTGGTGATGGGCGCGGCGCTGTGCGCTGTGATCGGCTGGCGCTATCGCGGCGAGGACCTGTCGCAGATCAAGCGCGCCGGGGCCGCCGCTGTGGGCCGGGCGCTGCTGGCGGCGTTGCCGGCGATCATCCTGCCGTTCGTGATCCGGGCTGCAGTGGTCAACGGCGTGGCCACTGCCACCGAGGTGTCGACCCTGGGTATCGCCTACGCCCTGGTGGTGGGACTGGCCAACCATCGCCAGGTCGACTGGACGCGGCTGCGCCCGATGCTGGTGGAGACGGCCGCACTCTCGGGCGCCATCCTGTTCATCATCGGCACTGCCACCGGCATGGCCTGGTCGCTGACGCAGTCAGGCTTCTCGGGCGACCTGGCCCAGGTGATGGCCTCGCTGCCGGGGGGCGCGGGCATGTTCCTGTTCGTCTCCATCGTCGCCTTCGTGGTCCTGGGCAGTGTGCTGGAAGGCATCCCGGCCATTGTGCTGTTCGGACCGCTGCTGTTTCCCATCGCCCGCCAGGTCGGTGTGCACGAGGTGCACTACGCCATGGTGGTCGTGCTGGCGATGGGCGTGGGCCTGTTCGCGCCGCCTTTTGGCGTGGGTTACTACGCGGCCTGTGCCATCGGCCGGGTTGATCCCAAGGACGGCATGCAGCCTATCGTCGGCTATGTGCTGGCGCTGCTGGTCGGTCTGGCCCTGGTGGCTGCCGTGCCGTGGATCTCCATCGGTTTTCTCTGAGCCAACACCCCCACCATGACCACTGCAAAAATCTCCGAGCACAGCGCCGCGGCGCTGGTGGCGCGCTTTCTCAAGGCCCGCGGCGTGGACCGCGTCTTTGCACTCTGCGGCGGCCACATCATGCCGATCTGGATGCGGCTGGACGCCGAGGGCATCCGCATCATCGACGTGCGTGACGAGCGCGCCGCCGTCTATATGGCCCATGCCCATGCCGAGCTGACCGGCACCTTGGGCGTGGCCCTGGTCACCGCCGGGCCGGGTGTCACCAACGCGATGACCGGCATCGCCAATGCCCATGTAGCGCGGGCACCGGTGCTGGTCATCAGCGGCACGCCGCCGCGTGCGCAGGAGAACCGTGGCGCGTTACAGGACATGGTGCACACCGACTTCGTGCGCCCGCTCACCCGCTATGCCCGCACCGTGCGCGAGCCAGACCTGGTGCTGCAAGAGCTGGCCGAGGCGGTGGCTCGTGCGCTTGGCGAGGCCGGCGAGCCCGGCCCGGCTTACATCGACTTTCCGGTGGACACGCTGCGGGCGACGGTGTCGCATGCCGTGCAACTGCCCGAGTTGCTGGCGCCCCGGCCCAAGGCCCAGATGCTGCCGGACCCCCAGGCGGTGGACGCTGCGGTCGAGGCGTTGTGGTCGGCCAGGCGGCCGCTGGTCATCAGCGGCCGAGGCGCCAAAGGTGCAGGCCCGGAGCTGCGCCGCCTGCTCGACGCGCTGGGCGCGCTGTACCTGAACACCGGCGAGAGCCGCGGCCTGGTACCCGATGACCATCCGGCGGTGGTGGCAGCCATGCGCGGCTCGGTGATGGGTGAGGTCGACCTGATCCTTACCGTCGGACGCAAGCTGGACTTCCAGCTGGCCTACGGCTCGCCGGCGGTGTTCGGCCAAGCGCGCTTCGTGCGCATCGCCGACAACGCGGCCGAACTGCGTGACAACCGCCGTGGCGCCGCCGAGCTGCTGGCCACACCGGCCGCCGCGCTGCAAGCCATCGCGGACCGCGCCGGCAACCGGGTACCGTCGGTCGACGGCGACTGGGCACGCGCCACCCGCGTCAAGCACCAGGCGCGCGCCGACAAACTGGTGGCCTCGATGCGCCAGGCCGCGCCCGGCAGCGACGGCCTGATGCATCCCAACCGCCTGCTTGCCGCGCTGCGCGACGCGCTGCCAGCCGACGCCGTGGTGGTGGCCGACGGCGGCGACTTCCTCAGCTTCGCCCGTGTCGGGCTGCCGGCCACCACCTACCTCGACCCCGGGCCGCTGGGCTGCATCGGCATCGGCACGCCTTTCGGTGTGGCGGCCGCGCTGGCCTGCCCGGGCCGCACCGTGGTGGTGGCCACGGGCGACGGTGCCTTCGGCTTCAACGCGATGGAGATCGACACCGCCGCGCGGCACCGTGCGCCGGTGCTGATCGTGGTGGCCAACAACGGCAGCTGGGCCATTGAGGTGCGCGACCAGCAGGAGACGCACGGCAAAGTGGTGGGCACGCGGCTGCAGTTTGCCGACCATGCCGCGATGGCCCGCGCCTTCAACCTGCATGGCGAGCGCGTGGAGCGGGTGGAGGACCTGGACGGCGCCATCGCGCGCGCCCTGGCCGTGGTGCAGGCCGGCCGGCCCGCGCTGCTGGACGTGCTGGTGACGCCCGAAGCCGCGTCGTCGGATGCCAAGTCCGGACTGGCCTGGGTGCCCGACCTGCAGGCCCTGGGCGCCTGGGACGAGGCCGAACGCAACTGGCGCAATGCATGAGCGCGCGCCCCAGGGCGGCATGACAACGCGCAGTGGTTGCCCCAGCCTTTGTGGTCCGGTTGCGCCGGTCACCGGTGCCCGCGTGGTGATGGCCGGGGCCGGCTGGCGCCAGTTGCTGCGAATGCTGCGGATGCAGGCAGGCTGAGCACAGGCCGAGGGCTACATTTGCCCATGCTCAACATCATCGAGGTCACCTCCCCGTTCTTCGCGCTCGTGTTGTGCGGCTATGGCGTGACACGTTTGCGCTGGCTGCCGCTGGATTCCATCCTCGGGCTCAATGTCTTCGTGCTGTTCTTTGCGCTGCCCTGCATGTTGTTCCGCTTTGGCGCTGCCACGCCGATCGCGCAGCTGCTCAACCCCAGCGTCTTTGTCACCTACTTGCTCTGCGCGCTGGTGATGGTGGGATTGGCCGTTCTGGCCACCCGGCGCGGGCCCATCGGCTGGAGTGACGCGTCCTTTGGTGCACTGGTGGCGGCGTTCCCGAACACCGGTTTCATCGGCGTGCCGCTGCTGGTGCGGCTGCTGGGCGAGCGCGCCGCAGCCCCGGCCATCGTGGCGCTGGCGGTTGACATGGTGTTGACCTCGTCGCTGTGTATTGCACTCTCGCGCTTCAGCACCGGGCAGGCCGGTGGTGCAGGCCGGGCAGTGCTGCATGCGCTCAAGGGCATGGCGACCAACCCCTTGCCCTGGTCGATTGCGCTGGGTGGTCTGGTGTCCGCCTCTGGCCTGGCCTTGCCCGTCATGGTGGACAAGCCAGTGGGCATGCTGGCCGATGCGGCATCGCCGGTGGCGTTGTTCACGCTGGGGGCGATGCTGGCGCGGTCACGGCTGCAGTCGGTCTGGGTCACGGCCGCGCCTGGGCGGGCTGACGGCGTCTGGCAGATCGTCGTCTTCAAGCTGCTGCTGCACCCGGCACTGGTGCTGGGCGCAGGGCGGCTGGCGATGGCCGCTGGCGCGCCGCTGGATCACTTCTCCGTCACCGTGCTGGCGCTGGTCGCGGCTTTGCCCAGTGCCAGCAACGTGCCGATGCTGGCCGAGCGCTTTGGCGCCGATGCCGGCCGGATTGCACGTATCGTGCTCTTTACCACCGCAGCGTCCTTCGTCAGCTTCTCTGCTGCGGTGGCGTGGCTCATCTGAAAGCAGGCCTTGACATGACGCCAACACCTTTCTCCCTCCACGTTGATGACAGCGTGCTCGACGACCTGCGCCGTCGCCTGGCCCACACCCGCTGGCCCGACGAGCCGCCCGGCCCTGCCTGGTCCACTGGCACCAGCCTGGCCTACATGCAGGCGCTGGTCGAGCACTGGCGCACGGCTTTCAACTGGCGCGAACACGAGGCCGTGCTGAACCAATTCCGCCAGTTCACCGTGCCGCTGGCTGGCATCGATCTGCACTTCATCCACGAGCCAGGCCAGGGGCCGGCGCCGCTGCCCTTGCTGCTGTCGCACGGCTGGCCGGGGTCGGTGTTCGAGTTCCGGCGCCTGATCCCGCTGCTCACCGACCCCGCACGCTTTGGCGGCGACCCGGCCGACGCGTTCACCGTTGTCGCGCCGTCACTGCCGGGCTTTACGCTGTCGTTCAAGCCGGGGCAACCGCGCTTTGGTGTCGAGGAGATGGCCGACGTGTTTGCCACGCTGATGACCGATGTGCTCGGCTACCCGCGCTTTGCCGCGCAGGGTGGCGACTGGGGTGCGTTCGTCAGCTCGCGGCTGGGCTACAGCCATGCTGAGAAGGTAATCGGCATCCACCTGAATTTGCTGGCGGTGCGGCGCGACCCGCAGATGCTGCAGGCGCCGACCGTCGAGGAGCGGCGGTTTCTGGACGAGCTGAACCACTTCTTGAAGGAGGAGACCGGCTACCAGGCGATACAGGGCACGAAGCCGCAGACGCTGGCGTTTGGCCTGAATGATTCGCCCGCCGGGCTGGCCGCCTGGATCGTCGAGAAGTTTCGCAGCTGGACCGACAACGACGGCGACCCCGCCAGCGCGGTGCCGCGCGACGAGATGCTGGCCAACATCACCCTGTACTGGGCCCAGGGCGCGGTGGGCTCGTCGTTCTGGCCGTACTACGCGCGGCTGCACCGCGAGTGGTCGGTGCCGGCCGGCAAGACAGTGGACGTGCCGATGGGCTACGTCGAGTTCCCGCGTGAAATCCTGCGCCCGCCACGCTCGGTGGCGGCGCGCCAGTACAGCGACATCCGCCGCTGGACGACACAGCCCAAGGGCGGCCACTTTGCCGCGCTGGAGCAACCCGAGGTGCTTGCGCACGAGATCCGCGAGTTCTTCCGGCCTTTGCGCAGCAGGGGCTGATGTGCCGTGAGGCTAACGCTCGATCAAGCGCAGTTCGTCCGTCAGCCAGTCGACGAGCTTGACCGTATCCGCCCGCCGGCTCAGGTGCTGCGAGACCCAGACCGCCAGCTTGTGCGGCCCTGGTGAGAACCCCAGTGGCGCTGTCAGGGTGCCGTTGTCGAGGTCGTCGCGCACCAGCATGCGCGGCACGTTGGCCATGCCCAGGCCGCATTTGGCGGCCTGGATCAGCAGGTAGAAATGGTCGAAGGTTTCGTCCACCTGCCAGGGGCCCGCTGCCTCATGCCCGCCGCAGCGCAGCCAGTCTGCCCAGGCGTTGGGGCGGGTGCGCGACACCATCAGGCGCGCCCGCGCCAGATCGGCGACGGTCTGCAGTTGCAGGCTACCCAGGTAGGCCGGTGAGCAAACCGGGCCGATCCACTCCTCGACCACATCGCTGCTCAGCACGCCTTTCGGTGCGTCGATGCTCGACAGCCGGATCGCCACACTGACGCTGTCGCGTGCAAAGTCCAGCGCGCCGTGGCTCATGTTGAAGCGCAGCTCGATGCCTGGGTTGGCCGCCTGGAAGCGCGCCAGTCGCGGAATCAGCCAGTACATCATGATCGACTCCGAGCACGACAGCGTCAGCGGACCAGGCGTCAGCTGCTCGACGCTGGTTTCGATCAGGTTGAAGGCCACCGACAAATCCTCGGCCAGGCGCTGGCCCTCAGGGGTCGGCGCGGTGCCTTGTGCGCTGCGCGTCAGCAAGGCCAGACCCAGCGAATCTTCAAGCGAGCGGACGTGACGGCTGACCGCGCCATGCGTCACCGACAACTCATCGGCCGCAGCGCTGAAGCTGCGCAGGCGGGCGGTGGCTTCGAAGGCGCGCAGCGCGTTCAGGGACAAGCGCAAGGAGGGCATGACGGCTTCGGGTTTTCCCGGTGTTTGTGTGAGTTTACTTCACAGGTTGACGAATTCATATCGTTTGCACAACGTGCAGATTGGCATCTATTCTTGCGTCGACAGGTTGAAAAAATATCACAGACCCGATGCCACCCCCCCCCGCCCGCGCCGAGTTCACCGCGCGCTACTTCGTCGAGAGTTCAATCCCTGCCGAACACGCTGCGCAGGTGATTGCCGGCGAGCAGTCCAGCGGCACCTTCTTGTCCTTGCCCGGCGAAACCGACGCGCTGAAAGAGCGCTCGCGGGCCCGCGTCGTGCGCATCGACAACCTGCCCCCGGTGCTGGCGCCGACCCTGTCCAGCGCCTACATTGACCGCCGTCCGCACGACGGCGTGTTCCACCGTGCCGAGGTTGAAATCGCCTTCCCGGTGGCCAACGTCGGCCACAACCTGTCAAGCCTGCTCGCCACGGTGGCCGGCAACCTGTTCGAGCTGGGTGAAGTCACCGGCCTGCGCTTGCTCGATCTGGACCTGCCGCTCGACTATGCGGCGGGTTTTGCCGGGCCGGGCTTTGGCATCGAAGGCACCCGAAGGCTCGCGGGTGTGTTCGAGCGGCCGCTGATCGGCACCATCATCAAGCCCAGCATCGGCCTGACCCCGCAGCAGACCGCCGAGCTGGTGGACAGCCTGTGCAGCGCCGGCATCGACTTCATCAAGGACGACGAACTCATTGCCGACCCGCCCTACGCGCCCTTCGATCAGCGGCTGGCGGCGGTGATGCCGGTGCTGCAACGCCACGCTGATCGCATTGGCCGCATGCCGATGTATGCGATCAACATCTCGGGGTCCATCGACCAGATGCTGCAGCGTCACGATGCGGTGCTGGCGGCCGGTGGCACCTGCGTGATGGTCAGCGCCAACTGGGTCGGCTTTGCCGGGGTCGAGCACCTGCGCCGCCACGCCCGGTTGCCGATCCACGGCCACCGCAACGGCTGGGGCGCCCTCACGCGCCACGCCGGGCTGGGTTTTGCGTTCGAGGCTTACCAGAAGTTGTGGCGGCTGGCGGGCGTGGACCACCTGCACGTCAACGGCATCCGCAGCAAGTTCTGGGAGCCCGACGATTCGGTCATCCGCTCGGCCCGCAGCTGCTTGGCGGCCTTTGCCGGCGTGCGCCCGCTGATGCCGGTGTTCTCGTCGGGCCAATGGGCCGGCCAGGCGCCCGACCTGTACGCGCGGCTCGGCTCCACCGACCTGATGCACCTGGCTGGCGGCGGCATCATCGGCCACCCCGACGGCATCGCCGCCGGCGTCGCCAGCATGCGCGAAGGCTGGGAGGCGGCGCTTGCCGGCGCCAGCCTCGACAGCTACGCGCAAGACCATCCGGCACTGCGCCGCGCGCTGGCCCACTTCAAGGCGCTGTGAGGCCATGACCGCGCCGCAAACTACCCTCCGGCTCGCCTTCTACGGCGACGACTTCACCGGCTCGACCGACGCGCTGGAGGTGCTGGCCTTTGCCGGCCTGCGCTGCGCGCTGTTCCTGCGGGTGCCCGATACCCGGACGCTGCGCGAACTGGGCCCGTTCGATGCCATCGGCATCGCCGGCGACAGCCGAGGCATGTCGACGGCCGAGCTGGCGCAGGCGTTGCCGCCGGTGCTGGCGGCCCTGGCCCGACTGCCGACGCCGCTGCTGCACTACAAGGTCTGTTCCACCTTTGACAGTTCGCCCGCCATTGGCAGCATCGGCTGCGTGATGGACTTGGCGCGTGGCCCCTGCGGCGACGACGTGATGCCCATCGTCGCTGGCACACCGGCGCTGGGGCGCTACTGCCTGTTCGGCAACCTGTTTGCCCGCTCGGCCACCGACGGCCTGGTGCACCGGCTCGACCGCCACCCGATCATGAGCGCGCATCCAGTGACGCCGATGCACGAGGCCGACCTGGCACGCCACCTGGCGGCGCAGACCGCTATGCCGATTGCCGGGTTCACCCTGCCAAATTTCGCCACCGACCGGGCGACGATGGACGCCGAGCTTGAACGACTGGCCGCACAACAGCATGGCGCGGTGCTGTTTGACGCCGCCACGCCCGCGCACCTGACCGAGGTCGGCCGCCTGCTGGAGCGTCTGGCGCATCAGCGCGGGCAGCGCGGCGGGCCGCTGTTCTGCGTCGGCTCGTCGGGCCTGGAATACGCGCTCACGCAGTGGTGGCGCGAGAGCGGCACGCTGCCAGCCAGCGTAGCCGCCGGGCTGGAGACCGTCGATGCCGTGCCGCAGTTGTTGGCGGTGTCGGGCAGCGCATCGCCGCTGAGCGCCTTGCAGATCGACGCCGCGCTGGCCGCCGGCTTTGCCGATCTGCCGGTGGAGGCCGTCGCGCTGGTGGCCGAGAGCGGCTGGCAGCGCAGCCTGGATGGCCTGACCGAGCGGGCGACCGCTGCGCTGCGCCAGGGCCGCAGCGTGATGCTGCACACCGCGCGGGGCCCGCAAGACCCGCGCATCGCCGCCATGCTTGACGCCCTGGTGGCCGGTGGCGCCAGCCGCGACCAGGCCAAACACCAGGGTGGCCGGCTGCTCGGCCAGCGCCTGGGCGAGCTCGTCGATGCGGTGCTGCGTGCCGTGCCGCTGCGCCGCCTGGTGATCTCGGGCGGCGACACCGCCAGTCAGATCACCCAGCGCCTGGCGCCCGACGCGCTGCTGATTGCCGCGCGCCTGGCGCCGGGCGCGCCGCTGTGCCGCGTGTTGTCGCGCGAGCTGCACCTGCGCACGCTGCAGCTCGCCTTGAAAGGCGGGCAGATGGGCCAGGCCGACTACTTCATCACCGCACTGCGCGGCGGCAGCCACAGCGGCTGAAACCTTCAGCACCACCCAACCCCAGCCCGAGGAGATTGACCATGTTCGACATCACCCGCCGTCAGGCCCTGACGCGCAGCGCTGCGCTGATTGCCACACCCGCGTTAATCACCGCGCCCGCGCTGATCCTGCCGCGCAGCGCCCACGCCGCGCCCGAGTTCAGCTACAAGTTCGGCACCAACGTGCCGGCCACGCACCCGCTGAACGTGCGTGCGGTGGAGGCCAGTGAGCGCATCCTGAAAGAAACCGGCGGCCAGGTTCAGATCAACGTCTTCCCGAACAACCAGCTCGGCAACGACTCGGACATGCTGTCGCAGCTGCGCGCTGGTGGCCTGGAGTTCTTCACCATCTCCGGCGTCAACGTGCTGTCGCAGCTGGTGCCGATCTCGTCGATGTGGGGCCTGGGTTTTGCGTGGGCCAACGACGACGCGGTACACAAGGCGCTGGACGGCGAGCTGGGCAAGTTCCTGCGCGGCCAGTTCCCCAAGGTCGGCCTGCTGGCGATGGACACCATCTGGAGCTCGGGCTTCCGCCAGATCACCAACAGCGTCAAGCCGATCAACACGCCCGATGACTTGAAGGGCATGAAGATGCGCGTGCCGGTGAGCCCGCTGTGGACCTCGCTGTTCAAGAGCCTGGGCGCCGCGCCCACCTCGATCAGCTTCGCCGAGACCTACTCGTCGCTGCAGACCAAGGTGGTTGATGGGCAGGAGAACCCGCTGGCGATCATCTCCATCGCCAAGCTGTACGAGGTGCAGAAGTTCTGCTCCATGACCAACCACATGTGGGACGGCTGGTGGTGCATGACCAACCAGAAGGTGTGGGACCGCATCCCCGAGAAGGCGCGCCCCATCATTGCCAAGCACTTGAACCAGGCCGCGCTGGACATGCGCGCCGACGGTGCCAAGCTCAATTCGTCGTTGCGTGCGGAGCTGGCCACCAAGGGCCTGACGTTCAACGATCCCAAGCTCGACGCCTTCCGCAGCACGCTGGTGAAGTCAGGCTTCTACGCCGAGTGGCGCCAGAAGTACGGCGAAGAAGCCTGGGCGCTGCTGGAGAAGTACACAGGCAAGCTGGGCTGAGGCGATGCAGGCCGTCCCCACCCCCGACGCCGAGGCGGCGCCGCCCGGTGCAGCGGCGCTGTGGGCGCGACGCCTGCAGACCGCGCTGGCCCGGCTGCTCGGCGTGCCGGTGGCGCTGCTGGTGGCCGCCGAGATCGGCGTGCTGCTGGCCGGCGTGATCGCACGCTACGTCTTTCACCATCCGCTGATCTGGTCCGATGAGGTGGCGTCGATCCTGTTCCTGTGGCTGGCCATGCTGGGTTCGGCCATTGCCTTCGAGCGGGGCGATCACATGCGCATGACGGCCGTCGTCAGCAAGCTGCAGCCTGCCCAGCGCGCCTTTCTCGACGTGCTGGCCACCACCGCCGCGCTGGCCTTTCTGCTGCTGATCCTGCCGTATGCCTGGGAGTACGCGGTGGAAGAGGCGGTGATGCACACGCCGGCGCTCGACATCCAGAACTCGTGGCGCGTGGCGGCCATGGCCACCGGCTTTGGCGCGATGGCGCTGTTTGCGCTGCTGCGGCTGGTGCAGCTGGGGCGCCCGCGCCAGGTGCTGCAGGCGCTGGCCCTGACGGTCGGGTTGATCGTGGGCATGGCGCTGCTGCAGCCGCTGTGGCGCCAGCTCGGCAACCTGAATCTGGTGGTGTTCTTCGTTGTCGTCGTGGCTGGCGCGGTGTTTGCCGGTGTGCCCATCGCCTTTGCTTTCGGCCTGGCGACGATGGGCTACGTGATGCTGACGACCAACACCCCGGTGCTGGTCGTCGTCGGCCGCATGGACGAAGGCGTCAGCCACCTGATCCTGCTGTCGGTGCCGCTGTTCGTGTTTCTGGGCCAGCTGATCGAGATGACCGGCATGGCGCGCGCGATGGTGGCTTTTCTGGCCAGCCTGCTGGGCCATGTGCGCGGCGGGCTGCACTACGTGCTGCTCGGCGCGATGTACCTGGTCTCAGGCATCTCGGGCTCCAAGGCGGCCGACATGGCTGCCGTGGCACCGGTGCTGTTCCCCGAAATGATCAAGCGCGGCGCCAAGGAGGGCGATCTGGTGGCGCTGCTCGCAGCCACCGGCGCGCAGACCGAGACGATCCCGCCCAGCATCGTGCTGATCACCATCGGATCGGTCACCGGCGTGTCGATCGCCGCGCTGTTCACCGGCGGCTTGTTGCCCGGGCTGGTGTTGGCGCTGATGCTGGTGGTGGTGGTGTGGTTTCGCTACCGCACTGAAGACCTGCAAGGCGTGCAGCGCGCCAGCCGGCGGCAGATCGGCAAGACCTTCCTGATTGCGCTGCCCGCGGTGGCGCTGCCCTTCATCATCCGCGCTGCGGTGGTCGAAGGCGTGGCCACCGCGACCGAGGTCTCCACCATCGGCATCGCCTACGGCGTGCTGGCCGGCATTTTTGTCTACCGGCAGTTCGACTGGAAACGCGTCTACCCGATGCTGGTCGACACCGCCAGCCTGTCGGGGTCGATCCTGCTGATCATCGGCGCCGCCACCGCGATGGCCTGGGGTCTGACGCAGTCGGGTTTTTCGCGCGACCTCAGCGAGGCAATGCGCGCCATTCCGGGCGGCGCGGCCAGCTTCATGGCGGTGTCCATCGTTGCCTTCATCGTGCTGGGCAGTGTGCTCGAAGGCATCCCGGCGATTGTGCTGTTCGGGCCGCTGCTGTTCCCAATCGCCAAGGCGGTCGGCATCCATGAGGTGCACTACGCGATGGTGGTGATCCTGGCGATGGGCATGGGCCTGTTCGCGCCGCCGTTTGGCGTCGGCTACTACGCCGCTTGCGCCATCGGCCGCGTCAACCCAGACAGCGGCATCGGGCCGATAGCGGCTTACATGGCAGCGCTGTTCGTCGGCCTGCTGGTCGTTGCGCTGGTGCCGTGGATCTCCATCGGCTTCCTCTGAATATCCTCAACCCATTCACCTCAGGACGCCCATGACGACGCCCCACAATTCAGAACGCCGCGTTGCGCTGGTCACTGGCGGCGCGATGGGTATTGGCGCCGAGGTCTGCCGGCGTCTGGCCGCTGCCGGCCACCAGGTGCTGGTGGCCGACATCGACCTCGATGTCGCCCAGGCGACGGCGCAGGCCCTGTGCGCGACCAACGGCCACGCTGCGGCGTTGGCGCTGGACGTCGGCCGCCCCGAGTCGATCACGCTGGCTTTCGAGCAGGTCAAGCGCGTCCACGGCCGCTGCGACATCCTGGTCAACTGCGCCGGCATCGCCAAGGTCTTTCCGTTCATTGACTTTCCGCTGGACAACTTCATCGCGACGATGAACATCAACGTCACCGGCACGCTGCTGTGCGCCCAGGCCGCAGCGCGGCTGATGCAGCACCGGCGCTGGGGCCGCATCGTCAACATCGCCTCGGTGGCCGGCATGCGCGCGGTGGGCAGCGGGCGCACGGCCTACGGCACGTCCAAGGGCGCAGTGATTGCGCTGACGCGGCAGATGGCGGTCGAACTCGCCGAGCACGGCATCACCGCCAATGCGGTGGCACCCGGGCCGGTGGACACGCCGATGACGCAGGCGTTGCACACCGAGCGCTTCCGCCAGGAATATTCGAAAGCGATCCCGATGAACCGCTACGGCACCACCGGCGAGGTCGCCGCGGCGGTGATGTATCTGGTGTCGGACGACGCGTCCTACACCTCGGGCGTAGTGCTGCCGGTGGACGGCGGTTTTCTCGCCTCGGGCGCACGCGGCTTGTGACTCAGGAGACTCCGACATGCAACTCAACGACCAGGTCGCCATCATCACCGGCGCAGCGTCGCCACGCGGCATCGGCTGGGCAACCGCCAAGCGTTTTGCCGACGAAGGCGCGCGCATCGTCATCCTCGACCTCGACGGGTCGGCCGCCGAGCAGGCCGCCGCCAGCCTGGGCGCAGCGCAACCCGGCCGGCACCTGGGCCTGGCCTGCGACGTGCGCGACGAGGCCCTCTGCCGCCGCACCGTGCAGCAGGTGCTGGAGGCGTTGGGCCGCATCGACATCCTCGTCAACAACGCTGGCGTCAGCCAGTCACAGCGGCTGATGGACAGCACGCAGGCTGACTACGACCTGGTGATGGACAGCAGCGTGCGCGGCGCTTTCAACATGTCGCGCGCCGTTGTGCCGCACATGCGCGAACGCCGTCGCGGCGCCATCGTCTGCATGGGATCGGTGGCGGCGCAACGGGGTGGCGGCATCCTCGGCGGTCCGCACTACTCGGCCGCGAAGGGCGCCCTGCAGACACTGGCCAAGGCGATGGCCCGCGAACTGGCCCCCGACGGCATCCGCGCCAACGCCGTCGCGCCTGGCATGGTCGACACCGACCTGCTGGTCGGCAAGATCGACGACGCCGGCAAGCGCCGCGTCGCCGACAACGTGCCGCTGGGCCGGCTGGCGCTGCCAGCCGACATTGCCAATGCCTGTTTGTTTCTGGCCTCCGATCAGTCGGCCTACATCACCGGGGTGGTGCTCGACGTGAGCGGTGGGATGCACATCCACTGAGCCTGCCCCCCGTGGGGGAGGGGCCAAGCCGGGCATGCGGCCAGGGGCAACTGCCTGCCACGACGCCTGACCCGGCGACCGCTGCGCCGGCGCACAGCGCTGCGGCGCAGATGACCGGCGGCAACAGGCGGGCTGCTGCCTGTTGAACTGCTGATGACGTCGCACCTCACCCCGATGCGATCTGCGTTACAAAAAGCCTCAATTTTTCCTTGCGACTGACGACCACCGGAAAGCACCAAGCAGATGGGTTGCAGAAGTAACTTCTGCAAATCGTCGTACACATCATTTCAGATCGGGGTTGAAAAGATGCTCAAGAATTTCATGATCGGTAGCCGCCTGGGCACGGCCTTCGTCGTCGTTTTGCTGCTGGCGTTGGTGATCACCGGCGTCGGAATGGTGGGCGTCCATCGCATGGGGGAGTCGCTGCGGTCGATGTACGACAACCGGGTTGTCGTACTCGCGCAATTGGCCGAGCTGAACCGCCTGAGCCTCGGCAACCGCGTGCTGGTGATGGACATGATGGTCAACCCCGAGCCGGCCAACCTGGAGCGGCGCGACACCGAGTTCAAGGCCAACGTCGAGAAGAGCACGAGCCTGCTCAATGCCTATTTGGCGACGCAGATGTCGGCCGATGAAAAGCAGGCGTCGAAAGAGTTCGTCGCCGCACGCATGATCTTCATCACCGAGGGCCTGATGCCTGCTCGCGATGCAGCGGTGGCGGGCAAGGCGGAAGATGTGGCCAAGCTGTACAAAACACAGGTGGTCAAGCTGTCCCCTGCAGTCGAAAAAACGATCGCCAAGCTCATCGAGATCAATACCCGCGAATCCGAAATGGAAGTGAAGGCTGCAGCAGCACTGCAGGCCACGGTACTCAGCATCTCGATGGGTGTGGGCTTGCTGAGCGTTGTCCTGGGCGCATGCCTGGCATGGGTCACCACGCGCTCGATCACGGTGCCGGTGTGGCGAATGCCGCGAAGATGGCCAAGGCCGTGGCATCGGGCGACCTGACCCTACGCGTTGACAGCGACGGCCGCGATCAGGTTTCGCAGCTCATGTCGGCGCTGATGTCTATGTCCGGGAACCTGACGACCGTGGTCTCGAACGTTCGCCACAATTCTGAAAGCGTGGCCACGGCCAGCGCCCAAATCGCGCAGGGCAACCAGGACTTGTCCAGCCGCACCGAGCAGCAGGCCAGCGCCCTCCAGCAGACAGCGGCCACGATGGAGCAGCTAGGCACCACGGCGCGCAACAACGCCGACAGTGCCGAGCAGGCCAACGAGCTGGCACAAGGCGCATCTGCCGTCGCGGCGCAGGGCGGAGAAGTGTTCGGCCGCGTCGTCACCACCATGCAAGGTATCAACGACAGCAGCCGCAAGATCGGCAACATCATCAGCGTCATCGACGGCATCGCATTCCAGACCAACATCCTGGCCTTGAACGCAGCTGTGGAAGCTGCGCGAGCTGGGGAACAGGGCCACGGCTTCGCGGTGGTTGCGTCGGAAGTGCGCAGCCTGGCCCAGCGCAGCGCCGAGGCCGCCAAGGAAATCAAGTCGCTGATCGGTCGCAGCGTCGAACAGGTCGAGCAAGGTACGGCCTTGGTCGATCAGGCCGGCAAGACCATGGCCGAGATCGTCGGCTCGATCCGGCGAGTGAGCGACCTTGTGGCCGAGATTGCGTCGGCCAGCGTCGAACAGAACAACGGTGTGCAACAGGTTGGACAGGCCGTTAGCCAGATGGACCAGACCACGCAGCAGAACGCTGCGCTTGTGGAAGAGAGCGCAGCCCCATGCGCTGCCCACGGCCGCTTGGATCAACCCACCACCATCGGAGACAGTCGCACAGAAATCACCACCAGCCTGCGCAGTAAATTCATGACAAATGGTGCTGCAAAGTCATTGACACGTTCCGGGCCTGCTGCCAAAGGCTCAGAAGGCGATGCAGTTGGCTCAAATACGCGAAGACCGCGAGGCCCCCCCGGGGGGGTAAGGAGGGGGGCTGCGCGTGCCGAACGCGACCGGCCGCGCCGCGAGGCGGAGGAAAGGGCTCAGCACGAGCCTTTGCAAAGTAGGGTTCGGGTCAGCAAGTGCGAAGAAGGTTGCCCATCGTCCGGTTCGCCCAGAAGTCGTTGCACGAGCACCTGCCAAAGTCTGTGCAACCAGTTTTGAGCGGAGGCTGGCGGACCCTCAGAATGCAGGCCGGTCAAATCCCGATGGCCCCGCAGCGCCTGCCATTGAACCGTCGCCCTCCCGCTGTACCTTGCCGACCATACCCCGCCTTCCGGACCCCTGGGGCAATGACTACCGGCCTCAAGCCTCGGCCTGCGAAATCAGCTGGCCTGGAAGTGCTTGAGCAATTGAGGGAAGGTGACGGTGCGGGGTGCGCATCTGTCCAAGAAGCCATCGAGGCAATCGAGCGAGAAAGGTGTCAGTGCCTTGGGATGGCCCATGATCGTGAAAGTCTCGTGGCCTTGGTTTGCGTGGTCATGGTAGGCGCGCTCTAGCAAGCTTGCCCGGTAGCCGTCCAGTGTGACTGCGATGCGCTCGTGATCAAAAATCCGCCGAAGTCTGGCCCATGAATGTCCGGGCGAGTTGGCCCAAACCGCATAGCCATCGCCGAATGTGGCGTGTCTGCTCGAACCGAATCGTTTGGATACTGCAGAGCTCAACTTCGTGAGTACTGGCGCCTGGGTTGACGAGATAGGAATTTCCAGGAAGCCGCCGCGCGGGTCCGGAATATTGGGGTTGGCCGAGAACCGCCAGACACCCATGGTGGGTGCAGATCTGAAATCACAACCAGAGATTGGATCTGAAATATGCATGCCTGGAACGACCGAACTGTCCATGACGATGCCCGCAGCGCCGAGCGCAGCGGCAATCTTGTCGAACGGTTGCATCGTCAGCCCGCCAGCCCGGTAGGCACAGACATCGTTGCTGCCGCAGGCCCTGATCAGCGCATCTCGATATTGAATGACAATTCTCGCAATGTCACCGGGCGAGAAGGTGTGCAATCGGTAGCGGCGCGTGTCCATCTGCCAATGTGAACCATTCCAATGAGAATCTTCCCAATGCGGATGGATGTGCAGCTGGATATCGTGACCCTCGCTGACAACGCGGGTGAGTTGACGACGGACCGCATCGAACTGCCGAGCTACTTGTTGAACAGTTCGAGACTGCTCCTCCAGGCGCAGGATGAATCCAGCATCGACAAAGAAGACCAGGCGACTGGCTCTTCGCCGTGCGACATCGAGCAAGGCATTGGTAGGTTCAATCAGGCATTGCTCTACTGTTCCCGCTTTCTTGCCGAAGTACAACTCGTAGTCGAGGGTGACGGAGGTCAGCAATTCAAATCCTGATCAGTCACGGCGGCTAGGGCGATGTGGCCTTGAGCGCTAGGATCTGCGGCGGGCCTGGGCTGGCGAGTTGCCGAGGGCAAACTCGGCGTAGGCTAGCTTCAGCCCAGCGTCCAGCGGGGTGCTGGCCTGCCAGCCAGCTGCATTGATCAGTCCCACGTCCATCAATTTTCGAGGTGTGCCGTCGGGCTTGCTGCTGTCGTAGACGATTGCGCCGCTGTAGCCCACCACGCGGGCGACGCTGGACGCCAGTTCAGCAATCGTCACATCGGCGCCCACCCCCACGTTGACCAGTGGCGGCTCGAAGCGGCCAGTCACGCTCTCGTCGCTGCCCAGCAGTGCCGTGAAGCGGTCTTCAGGCAGATTCATCAGGTGAACGCAGGCGTCGGCCATGTCGTCGCTGTACAAGAACTCGCGCCGTGGCGTACCGCTGCCCCAGACGTTGACGCTGGCTGCGCCGCTGAGTTTGGCCTCGTGAAACTTGCGTATCAGTGCCGGGATGACGTGGCTGTTGGTGGGGTGGTAGTTGTCGCCCGGGCCGTAGAGGTTGGTGGGCATGGCGGCCAGGTAGCGGGTGCCGTATTGGCGGTTGTAGCTCCAGCACATCTCCACCCCGGCGATCTTGGCCAGCGCGTAGGGCCGGTTGGTGGGCTCCAGCGGACCGGTGAGCAAGGCGCTTTCTTTCATCGGCTGGGGGGCCAACTTGGGGTAGATGCAGCTTGAGCCTAAAAACAGCAGGCGCTGCACCCCGGTCAGGTAAGCGGCGTGAATCAGGTGGGTCTGGATCGCCAGGTTGTCGCGGATGAATTCGGCCGGGAACTCGTTGTTGGCCACGATACCGCCCACCTTGGCCGCCGCGAGGAACACGAACTCGGGCCGTTCGGCCTCGAAAAACGCCCGCGTGGCGCGCTCATCGGTCAGGTCAAGCTCGGCGTGGGTGCGCAGCAGCAGGTTCGTGTGGCCAGCGGCTTGCAATCGGCGCAGGATGGCGCTGCCCACCAGGCCACGGTGGCCGGCGATGTAGATTCTGGCTTGGAGGTCCATGCCGCTCACTCGTGGTGGTCGTAAGCCTGAAACCCCGCCAACTTGATCAGGCTGTCGCGCCGCGCGGCGCTGTAGTCGCTCTCGACCATCTCGCGCACCAGCTCCTCGAACGTGGTTGTCGGTGTCCAGCCGAGTTTGGCCTTGGCTTTGCTTGGGTCGCCCAGCAGGGTCTCGACTTCGGTCGGGCGGTAGTAGCGCGGGTCAACCTTGACCACAACGTCGCCGGGCTTGCATTGGGCTTTGGTGCCCGCCACCCGGGCTACCACGCCCACCTCGTCAGCGCCTTCGCCCTTGAACTCGATGGTGATGCCCAGCTCCAGCGCGGCGCGCTCGACAAACTGGCGCACGCTGTACTGCACGCCGGTGGCGATAACAAAGTCTTCTGCCACGTCTTGCTGCAGCATCAGCCACTGCATCTGCACGTAGTCGCGGGCATGGCCCCAGTCGCGCAGCGCGCTCATGTTGCCCAGGTACAGGCAGTCTTGCAGACCGAGCGCAATGCGGGCGACGGCGCGGGTGATCTTGCGGGTGACAAAGGTCTCGCCGCGCAGCGGGCTCTCGTGGTTGAACAAGATGCCGTTGCAGGCGTACATGCCGTAGGCCTCACGGTAGTTGACGGTGATCCAGTAGGCGTACATCTTGGCCACCGCATAGGGGCTGCGCGGGTAAAACGGCGTGGTCTCCTTCTGCGGTATCTCCTGCACCAGCCCGTACAGCTCGCTGGTGGAGGCCTGGTAGAAGCGGGTCTTCTTCTCCAGCCCCAAGATGCGGATGGCTTCGAGCAGGCGCAGCGTGCCGATGCCGTCGGCGTTGGCGGTGTACTCGGGCGTCTCGAAGCTGACCGCCACATGGCTCATGGCGCCCAGGTTGTAGATCTCGTCGGGCTGCACCTGCTGCACGATGCGGATCAGGTTGGTGCTGTCACTCAGGTCACCGTAATGCAGCTTGAAGCGCTGGTGATCGACATGCGGATCTTGGTACAGGTGGTCGATGCGGTCGGTGTTGAACAGGCTGGCACGGCGCTTGATGCCGTGCACCTGGTAGCCCTTGTCGAGAAGCAGTTCGGCCAGGTAGGCGCCGTCTTGACCGGTGACGCCGGTGATCAGTGCAGTCTTCATTTTTGGGGTGTGCGGTGCGTAAAACTGATGAGCATACCGGCTGACTTAGGGTGAACCCGTGTCTGGCCCGGCCTAAAACGCCTTTTCACGCAGCACCTGCAGCAGGTACTGGCCGTAACCGTTCTTGAGCATGGGTTGTGCAAGTTGCTCCAGTTGGTCGGCGTTGATCCAGCCGCTGCGGTAGGCGATCTCCTCCGGGCAGGCCACCTTCAGGCCTTGGCGCCGCTCCAGCGTGGCGATGAATTGGCTGGCTTCGAGCAAGCTGTCGTGGGTGCCGGTGTCGAGCCAGGCGTAACCCCGGCCCATGATCTCCACGTCGAGCTGGCCTTGTTGCAGGTAGGCCGCGTTGACGGTGGTGATCTCCAGCTCGCCCCGGGCGCTTGGGGCGATGCTGGCAGCGATGTCACACACCTGGTTGTCGTAAAAGTACAGGCCGGTGACGGCGTAGTTGCTCTTGGGCACCGTGGGTTTTTCTTCAATGCTGAGCGCGTGTTTTTGGGCGTCGAACTCGACCACACCGTAGCGCTCGGGGTCGGTGACGTGGTAGGCAAACACCGACGCGCCAGCGCTGCGGGCATCGGCCCGCTGCAACAGGGTGGCAAAGTCGTGGCCGTAGAAGATGTTGTCGCCCAGCACCAGCGCGCTGGGCTGGCCGCCCACAAACTGGCGCCCCAGGATGAAGGCTTGGGCCAGCCCGTCCGGGCTGGGCTGCACGCAGTAGCTGACGTTCAGGCCCCAGCGGCTGCCGTCGCCCAGCAGCGACTCGAATCGCGGTGTGTCCTGCGGCGTGCTGATCAGCAGGATGTCGCGGATGCCGGCCAGCATCAAGGTGCTGAGCGGGTAGTACACCATCGGCTTGTCGTAGACCGGCAGCAGTTGCTTGCTGATGGCCAGCGTGGCGGGGTGCAGCCGGCTGCCGGAGCCGCCGGCCAGGATGATGCCTTTGCGTTGCATGGGGAGTCCTTGCGGTGGATTGGGGCGCTGTGGCTGTTGCGGCAACGGGGTCGGGCCAATGGCCAGGCCTCAGCCGTATTGCTGGTCGACCCAGGCGCGGTAGGCGCCGCTTTGCACATCGGCCACCCAGTCGGCATTGGCCAGGTACCAGATCACCGTTTTGCGGATGCCGGTCTCGAAGGTCTCGGCCGGCCGCCAGCCCAGCTCGCGCTCGATCTTGTGGGCGTCGATCGCGTAGCGCCGGTCGTGGCCGGGCCGGTCGGTCACATACGTGATCAGCCGGGCGTACGGCCCTGCAGGGTCGGGCCTCAATTCGTCGAGCAGGGCGCACACGGTCTTGACGATGTCGATGTTGGCCTTTTCGTTCCAGCCGCCGATGTTGTAGGTCTCACCGAGCCGGCCGCCGGCCAGCACGGCGCGGATGCCGCTGCAGTGATCGGTCACGTACAACCAGTCGCGGATCTGCTGGCCGTCGCCGTACACCGGCAGGGGCTTGCCGGCCAGCGCGTTGACGATCATCAGCGGGGTCAGCTTCTCGGGGAAGTGAAAAGGCCCGTAGTTGTTGCTGCAATTGGTGGTGAGCACTGGCAGGCCGTAGGTGTGGTGCCAGGCGCGCACCAGGTGGTCGCTGGCGGCCTTGCTGGCCGAGTACGGGCTGTTGGGCTCGTAGGGATGGGTTTCGGTGAAGGCCGGGGCATGGGGTGCCAGGCTGCCGTAGACCTCGTCGGTGCTGACGTGGTGGAAGCGGAAGCTGGCCTTGTCGTCCGCTGCCAGGCCGGACCAGTGGCCGCGGGTGGCTTCGAGCAGCGTGAAAGTGCCGTCGATGTTGGTCTTCATGAAGGCGCCGGGGCCGTGAATGCTCCGGTCGACATGGCTCTCAGCCGCAAAGTGGATCACGGCGCGAGGCTTGTGCGCGGCCAGCAAGCCCTCCAGCAGCGCCCGGTCGCCGATGTCGCCCTTGACAAAAATGTGGCGGGCATCGCGCCCCAGGCTGGCCAGATTGGCGAGGTTGCCGGCATAGGTCAGCGCGTCGAGGTTGACGACCGGCTCGTCACTGGTCTTGAACCAGTCGAGCACAAAATTGCTGCCGATGAAGCCGGCGCCGCCGGTGACAAGAATCGTCATGGCTCAGTTTCTTCCGTAGGTGTCTTCAAAGCGCACGATGTCGTCCTCGCCCAGGTAACTGCCTGACTGCACCTCGATGATCTCCAGCGGCACCTTGCCGGGGTTGGCCAGGCGGTGGGTCTGGCCGAGCGGGATGTAGGTGCTCTGGTTTTCGGCCAGCAAGATCACCTTGTCGCCGTTGGTCACCTCGGCCGTGCCGCTGACCACGATCCAGTGCTCGGCGCGGTGGTGGTGCATCTGCAGGCTCAAGCTGGCACCCGGCTTGACCATGATGCGCTTGACCTGGTGGCGCGGGCCGTTGTCGATGCTGTCGTACCAGCCCCAGGGCCGGTGCACCTTGCGGTGCAGCGTTTGCTCTGCGCGCTTCTCGGCGTGGAGCTGGTTGACGATCAGCTTGACGTCCTGGCTGCGCTCGCGACTGGCCACCAGCACCGCGTCCGGCGTTTCGATCACCACCACGTTGTCCAGCCCCACGGTGCTGACCAGCCGGCTGGTGGCATGCACCAGGGTGTTGGTGGAGTCTTTGAGGATGGCATCGCCCACGCTGGCGTTGCCGTGGGCGTCCTTGGGCGCCACCTGCCAGACCGCCTCCCAGGCGCCCAGGTCGTTCCAGCCGGCGTCCAGCGCGACCATGCGGATGTCGAAGTCGCTGCCGGGACATTTCTCCATCACCGCGTAGTCGACCGATTCGCTTGGCACGGCGGCAAATTCGGCCTTGCCGGGCCGCACGAACTTGGCATCGGTGCTGCGCGCGGCCCAGGCGGTGCGGGTGGCGTTGGCGATGTCGGGGCGGAAGCGGTCGAGTGCGGCCATCCAGACTGAGGCCTTGAGCACAAACATGCCGGCGTTCCAGAAATAGCCACCCTCGGCCAGGTAGCGCTGGGCAGTGGCGAGATCGGGTTTCTCGATGAATTGCGCCACGGCCGCGGCAACTGTGTCGGCGGCAGCCTGGACCCGGATGTAGCCGTAGCCGGTTTCGGGCCGGTCGGGTGTGATGCCAAGAATGGCGATTGCACCGGCACCGGTACCAACACCCGCACCCGCGCCCGCGCCGGCAACCAGCACCGCTCGGCGCAAGGCCGTGGTGAAAGCGGCCTCGTCGGTGACGGTCTGGTCGGAGGAGTTGATCACCAGCACCGGGTCCTGGCCGCCCTCCAGCGCTGCCAGGGCCGCCAGCGTGACGGCGGGCGCGGTGTTGCGGCCCACCGGTTCCAGCAGCGCGGCTGCGGGCTCGATACCCAGCTCCCGCAATTGGTCCAGCACCAGGAAACGGTGCTCCTCGTTGCCCACGACCATGGGTGCTGCGACTGTGATGTCGTGGTCGCCCAGGCCTTGCAGCCGGCCCACGGCTTGTTGGAACAGGCTGTGTTGGTTGGCCGGATCACCCGACAGCACCAGAAACTGCTTGGGGTAGCCGGCGCGTGACAGCGGCCAGAGCCGGGTGCCGGAGCCGCCGGCCATGATCACGGGTTGAACAACGAGCGTCATGCGGAGTAGCCTTGAGGGTTGAGGGATTGCCAGCGCCAGCTGTCAGTGCACATGCGGTCCAGGTCGTGTTGCGCCTGCCAGCCCAGCAGTCGGCGCGCCAGTGCCGGGTCGGCATAACAGGCCGCCACATCGCCCGGCCGGCGCGCCACGATCTGGTAGGGCACCGCGCGACCGCTGGCTGCAGCATAGGCGCTCACCAGGTCGAGCACGCTGTAGCCAAGCCCGGTGCCCAGGTTGACGGTGACCGAGCCGGGGCTGTCGAACAAGCGGCGCAGTGCAGCCACATGGCCATCGGCCAGGTCGAGCACATGGATGTAGTCGCGCACGCCGGTACCGTCGGGAGTGGCGTAGTCGTTGCCATAGATGCTGAGTTGCTCGCGCCGGCCCACGGCCACCTGGGCGACGTAGGGCATCAGGTTGTTGGGCGTGCCACGGGGGTCTTCGCCGATCAGGCCGCTCTCGTGGGCACCCACCGGGTTGAAGTAGCGCAGACAGGCGGTTTGCCAGCCGGGATCAGCCGCGCCAAGGTCGCGCAAAATGGTCTCACCCATCAGCTTGGTCTGGCCGTAGGGGTTGGTGGCCGAGAGCGGTGAGTCCTCGGTGATCGGCAGCCGTTGCGGGTCGCCATAGACCGTGGCGCTGCTGCTGAAGACAAAGCGGCGGCAGCCGGCAGCTTGCATCGCCTCGGCCACGGTGACCAACCCGCCGATGTTGTTGCGGTAGTAGGCCAGTGGCTGGGCAGCGGATTCGCCCACCGCCTTGAAGGCGGCAAAGTGCACCACCGCGTCGATCTTGTGGCGGCCAAACAGGCCGGTCATTGCTGCCGCATCGCCCACACTGGCACGCTCGAATTCGGGCTTGAAACTGCCCAGCCGCTGCAGTCGTTTCAGCACCTCGGGTGAGCTGTTGGAGAAGTCGTCCACCCCCACGACCTGAAAGCCGGCCGCCTCCAGCGCCAACCAGGTGTGCGACGCGATGTAGCCGGCAGCGCCGGTGAGCAGGACGGTAGGCATTGGGCGCACGCTCACTGCAGCACGAACTGGCCGTAGCAACTCAGCGAGTTGCCGCGCAGGGCCACAGACAGCCTGGCGTTGCTGCTGCTGCGTTGGGTGTTGCTGACATCGCAGCCCAGTTGGGCGCTGCGGGTGGGTGACCAACGCCCGCCAAGCGCCAGGGTTGCGGTTTTGTCGCTGCCGTCGGTGCGTGTGCTGGCCCCCAGCAAGGTTGCGGTGACGGTGTCGGTGAGGGAGCGGTGGGCATAAGTCATGGTTGCGGTAGCCGTGGTCTTGCTGGTGATTTGATGGTCGCCCTTGATTCGCAGCGTTGTTCCGATGGTGCTGTAGTCAACCACGCCGGGCTGGGCAAAGCCCAGATTGGCGGCGTACGAGCTTTGACCCGTTTCGCGCCAGAGCAGGGTAGCCAGCTTGCTTTTGCCGGTGGCTTGCCAATCCCAGGCGGCGGAGCCAGTGAGGCCCGAAAAATTGCTGCCCGTGTTGCGGTCATAGGTGGTGCGGGTCGGGCTCAAGCGCAGGACAACCTGGCTGATGGCGTCAGGCACCCAGTCGGCGGTCAGGTCGAGGTCCTTGCGTTTCAGGCTGTCGGCTTCGAAAGTGGTCACGCTTGTCTGCCGGAACTGCGGGTAGGCCACATGGGCCAATCTCAGCGCGCTGCCCAGCTTGAGGGCTCCGTTGTAGCGGTAGCTCAGCCCTAGCGAGTGACTGGTCTGCTGGTACTGGTTGCGCTGGTATTCCACCGACGAGTAGTCAACTTGCCGGTAGCCCAAAGCCGCTTCCACCGTGTACTGGGTCACCAGGCCGAGCCGGAACTTGGCATCCGCCTGTTCGGTCTTGACGATATTTTTGCGGGTCTCGATGGAGCCTGCGCCATTGCGGCTGTTGAACTGGGCCAGATTCTGGTCGGCCGACACGCTCAGCATGCCCGACAAGCGCTCGATGGTGGACCAGTCAAGCGCCAGGTTCAGGCCGTGCGACGCGTTGTTCAGCGCCTTGTTGCTGGCGTAGCGGTTGGTTTTCAGATTCAAACTGCCGTAAATCCGCTGCCTGCCGAGACTCTGGTCAACACCTGCAAACAAGGCGGTGGCCGAAATACTGTCGGACTTGCTCAGCCCGGCCGGTAGCGGCTGGTTGTCGCCGATACGGTACAGGTTGGATTCATGGCCGAACGACTGCACCAGGCCGATGAAGTAGGGGTTGGTCTCGGCAACGGCCGGGCCGGCTCCCAGCGCTAGCAGCGTGGCGGCCAGCGGCAGGTGCAGGACCAAAGGGGTGCGGGGACTTTTCATGGCGTCTGGTTCGGTGCGAGGCCAAACCCCGGGCCGGAGCTTGGCATCTGCAATCTGGCGACGGCGCATCAGTAGGCCTTGGCGTCGGCCCAAATCGATTTGACGGTACGCAGGATGATCACCAGGTCCAGCCCCAAAGACCAGTTGCGCAGGTACTCCAGGTCGTATTCAACCCGGGCCTGCATTTTGTCGATGGTGTCGGTCTCGCCGCGGTGACCGTTGACCTGCGCCCAGCCAGTGATGCCGGGCTTGATCTTGTGGCGCACCATGTAGGCCTTGATCAGCTGGCGGTACAACTCGTTGTGTGCCACCGCATGCGGCCGGGGCCCGACGATGCTCATGCTGCCTTGCAGCACGTTGATGAATTGAGGCAATTCATCGAGCGAAGTCTTGCGGATGAAGGTGCCAAACGGTGTGATGCGTGCATCCCCCCGGGTTGCCTGCTTGACCACCGCCCCGTTGTCGGTGCTTGTCATCGAGCGAAACTTGTAGACGATGATCTCTTCGCCATCGAGCCCGTTGCGCTTTTGCTTGAAGATGATCGGCCCGGGCGAACTGAGCCGCACACCCAGCGCCACGGCAGCCAGCACGGGCGCAATCAGCACCAGGATCAGGCTGGCCAGCAACACATCGCTGACCCGTTTGACCAGCCGGTTGGTGCCGGTGAACGGGGTGTCCCAAATGCCGACCACCGGCACGCCGTTGAAATCCTGCAATTGGCCCTGGATGATGCTGATGCCGAACACGTCGGGTACGAAGTAGATGGTCGCGTTGGTGCCCTGCAGGTTCTCCAGCAGCTCGATGATGCGGGGCTGTGAACCGAGCGGCAGGGTGATGAACACCACTTTGACACCGCGCTGGAGGACGTAGGGTGCGGCGTCGCGCAAGGTACCCAGGCGATGACCGACGCTGTCAGCATGCACCCGGGCATCTGTGCGGTCGTCAAAGTAGCCGGCAAAATTGATGCCCTGCACCGACCGTGAGGCGATGGCCCGTGCCACCTTGACGCCGAGCGAGCCGGCGCCGATCACCACCGCGTTGCGCCGGTTGCGCGTGTCTGCCGATTCGCGGCGGATCAGCGCATGGCCCAGCCGCACCGCCAGCAGCTGCAACACCGGCGTGGCCAGTGCCCAGAACATCAAGACCTCACGGTCAAAGAAATCCAGGCTGCGGGTGCCGTAGCCAAAGCCCGCAAGAATCGCCAGCAAGGTGAGCCACGAGCCGAGGATACCGACGGCGGCCGAACTCAACCGATCACGAAAGCGGTTGATGCCCGGCCAGGTGAGTACCACCACCAGAAAACACAGCGTCAGGTCGGCCCGGCCCATTGGCGTGCGTTGCCAGTTCAGCGCTGCCGCGTAGACCAGGACCGTGATTGCCGGCTCGAGCACGGTGGCGATCAGGGCTGTTGCCGACTGGTGCGTGCCGCTGAAATTGCGATGTATTCGGGTGTCGAACATCAAGATGACGGTGGGGCAGGCGGGCCGGAATCAGGGCGAGCGGTCTTGGCAACCCGGGTCATCGGCAATCCAGGCCCCGCTGAACCGCGTGGAAACATGGTCGCCTGACCGGGAAGCATCCAACATTCTCGTTCAGTTTCAGGCCCGCTTTGGGCGCCAGCAGGCAAGCGCCTGGGTCGGTTGCCTACAATCTTGCAGATGCTGCAGAACCTCAATGCCTTGTTGGCACCGGCGCTGATGGACCGCCTGGTGCTGGTCGTCAACCACGTGCTGTCAGCCGAGCCCCAGGCGGTGCAGCGGCTGTTGCCGCACCGGGACCGGGTGCTGCGGCTCGACCTGCTGCAGTGGCCGCGACTGCTGCCTGCACCGCCACCGCTGGCTTTTCGGATCACCCCGGCGGGGCTGGTCGAATGGTGCCGCGAGCCTGTCGATGCCGACCTGCGGGTGCACCTGGAGGCGGGCAACCCGGCGGCGCTGGCCCTCAAGCTGGTGGGCGGCGAGATGCCGGCGCTGGTGATCGAGGGTGATGCACAACTGGCCGCCGATGTGGACTGGCTGCTGAAGAACCTGCGCTGGGATGTGGCAGATGACCTCGAGCGCCTGTTCGGTCCGGCCGTGGCCCATCAACTGCACCGGCTGGGTTCTGGCCTGGCGCAGGGCTTGCGCACGGCGATGCAGGGTGCCTCGACCTGGGTCGGGCGTGCGCCAACCCAGCGCTGAGTAGCCTGCTGATGGGCCAATTTTTCCGGCTGGTCTTCATCGGCATCACCGTCCTGCGCTTTGGCCTGGACGAGGTGGCGCTGTCGGGCTTCCGGCAGGGCTGGGTACGGTTGCTGGTGCGAGTAGCCACCATCGGCCGCCGCTCGCGGCTGGACGCGCCGCGCGGTGCACGCTTGCGCATGGCCTTGGAGCGCCTCGGGCCGATTTTCGTCAAGTTTGGCCAGGTGCTCTCGACCCGCCGCGACCTGCTGCCGCTGGACGTGGCCGACGAACTGGCCCTGTTGCAAGACCGGGTGCCGCCGTTCCCGGGCGCGCAAGCGGTGCTGTTGATTGAAAAGGCCTTTGGCAAGCGCTTGGCCGATGTTTTTGAGGTCTTCGACACCGTGCCGGTGGCCAGTGCGTCAATCGCCCAGGTGCACTTTGCCACCCTCAAGAACGGCCGCGAAGTGGCGGTCAAGGTGCTGCGACCCGGCATGCTGGAGGTCATCGACCACGACCTGAATCTGCTGCACAGCCTGGCGCGGCTGGTCGACTGGGCTTGGGCTGACGGCAAGCGGCTCAAGCCGCGTGAAGTGGTGGCCGAGTTCGACGTCTACCTGCACGACGAACTCGACCTGGTGCGCGAGGCGGCCAACGCCGCCCACCTGCGGCGCAACATGCAGGGCCTTGACCTGGTGATGGTGCCCGAGATGGTGTGGGACTTCTGCACCACGACGGTACTGGTGATGGAGCGCATGACGGGGGTACCGATCAGCCAGATCCAGCGCCTGCGGGACGCCGGGGTCGACATCCCCAAGCTGGCGCGCGACGGGGTGACGATTTTTTTCACCCAGGTATTTCGAGACGGGTTTTTCCATGCCGACATGCACCCCGGCAACATCCAGGTCAGCCTGGCGCCGCGCAGCTTTGGCCGCTACATCGCGCTGGATTTCGGCATCGTCGGCACGCTGACCGATTGGGACAAAGAGTACCTGGCGCAGAACTTCATGGCGTTCTTCCGCCGCGATTACAAACGCGTGGCCGAACTGCATGTGGAAAGCGGCTGGGTGCCGGCCGATACCCGGGTGGATGCACTGGAGGGCGCGATCCGGGCGGTCTGCGAGCCGCACTTCGACCGGCCGCTCAAGGACATTTCGCTGGGTCAGGTGCTGATGCGGCTGTTCCAGACCTCGCGCCGCTTCAATGTCGAGATCCAGCCGCAATTGGTGTTGCTGCAAAAGACCCTGCTCAATATCGAGGGCCTGGGCCGCCAGCTCGACCCCGAGCTCGACCTCTGGGCCACTGCCAAACCGTTTCTGGAGACGTGGATGCACCGGCAGGTGGGCTGGGCCGGGCTGGTCGAGCGGCTCAAGAACGAATCACCGCGCTACGCCCAACTGTTGCCCGAGTTGCCGAGGCTGGTGCACCAGGCCTTGCTGCGCGGACGCCAGCCGGACGCGGCCACGCTGGCCTTGCTGGCCGAGCAGCGCCGCACCAATCGGTTGCTGCAGGCCTTGTTGTACGCGGCGGTGGGTTTTGTCGGCGGTGTGCTGGTCACGCAAATCCTGTTGCGCTGGCCAGGCCATTGAGCGCCTGACAAACTGACACTTTGCCGCCATGGCCCTGAATCCCAAGCCTGCGCCCAGCGCCTGCCCTCCATGCTGCTGACCCTGGTCATCTTCTACTTGCTGATCACGATCGCCATCGGTCTGTGGGCCGCCCGGCGGGTCAAGAACACCGCCGACTTTGCAATCGCCGGCCGGCATCTGCCGCTGGTGATGATTGTCACCACCACTTTTGCCACCTGGTTCGGCTCCGAGACGGTGCTGGGCATCCCGGCCAAGTTTGTGCAGGGCGGGCTGAACGGCGTGGTCGAAGACCCGTTTGGCGCGGGCACCTGCCTGATCCTGGTCGGGCTGTTTTTTGCCGCCAAGCTCTACAAGATGACGCTGCTGACCATCAGCGACTACTACCGCGAGCGCTACGGCCGCACGGTCGAGGTGGTGTGCTCGCTTATCATCATCCTGAGCTACCTGGGCTGGGTCTCGGCCCAGGTCACTGCGCTCGGGCTGGTCTTCAACCTGCTGTCGGACGGCGCCATCAGCGTGCCGCTGGGCATGGTGCTGGGCACGGCGTCGATTTTGGCCTACACCTTGTTTGGCGGCATGTGGTCGGTGGCGGTGACCGACTTCATCCAGATGATCATTCTTGTGGTTGGGCTGGCGATCATCGCGGTGTTTGCTGCCAACCTGGCGGGCGGTGCGGACAAGGTGCTGGCGCTGGCCACGCAAAAAGACCTGTTCAAGTTCCTGCCCGAGCCCAGCTTCAAGCAGATCAGCTTCTTTCTGGCCGCCGCGGTGACGATGATGCTGGGCTCGATCCCGCAGCAAGACGTGTTCCAGCGGGTGATGTCAGCCAAGAACGTCGGTGCGGCGACCCAGGGCCCGGTGATCGGCGGCGTCTGCTACATCCTGTTTGCGTTTGTGCCGATGTTTCTGGTCGTCAGCGCGCTGATCATCATGCCCGAGTCGGCTGCCGCGCTGATCAAGGACGATCCGCAAAAAGTCATCCCCACATTGGTGATGACCAAAATGCCGTTCGTGATGCAGGTGATCTTTTTTGGCGCCTTGCTTTCAGCCCTGAAAAGCACCGCCTCGGCCACGCTGCTGGCGCCGTCGGTCACCTTCGTCGAGAACATCTGGCGCCAGTTCTACCCCCGCATCAGCGATCAGCAGGAGCTGCGCACCATGCGCATTTCGGTGCTGGTGTTTTCGGCCTGCGTCTGCGCCTATGCCATCGCGTCGCAGGGCACGCCGATCTACGACATGGTCTCGGGCGCCTACCAGGTCACGCTCGTGGGTGCATTCGTGCCGCTGGTGGCCGGCTTGTACTGGCGGCGGGCGACCACGCAAGGGGCGGTGTTTTCGATCGTGCTGGGCGTGCTGGCCTGGCTTTTGCTGATGGCCACGCCGGCTGGCGAAGACTTTCCGGCGCAGCTGGGTGGTTTGGTGATGGCGGTGCTGGGCATGGTGATCGGCTCGCTGGGGCCACAGGCGGTCAAGAACAGGCACGGCGAGCACCACCGGGTCGCGGTGACCTGAAGGGCTGACAGCGGTACGGCTGCAAAAGGTGCGCTCGCTTATAATTTAAGGTTTTGCGCCAAGGGTTTTGCCATGCCGTTCTATGCCTACCGCTGTTCAGCCTGCGGCCATGCGAAGGACGTCTTGCAGAAGATGTCCGACCCGCTGCTGCACACCTGCCCGGCCTGCGGCGGCGAGACCTTCACCAAGCAACTCACGGCGGCCGGGTTTCAGCTCAAGGGCACGGGCTGGTACGCGACAGACTTCAAGGGCGGCCCTGCACCGGCGGCCAGCGCTGGGGCAGACGAGGGCGGCGACAAGGCCAAACCCGCTGATGCCGCCGCAAATTCCGGCGCAAGCGCGCCCGCAAGCCCTGCGGCGGGACCCGCTGGCGCATCCGCACCGGTAGCGGCCCCGGCGACGTCGACCTCGCCCCCGCCAGATGGCGGCCGCAGCAGTGGCGGTGCGGCCGCATCGGCCCCGCAAGGTGCCAGCGGTTCCAGCGCCGGCCACTGACAGCCGGTTTACAGAGCACACCGCGTGAAAAAGTACATCATTGCCGGCCTGCTGGTCTGGCTGCCGCTGGCCATCACCATCTGGGTGCTGCTGTGGCTGCTCGGCCTGATGGACGGTATTTTTTCGTGGCTGCTGACGATCATCCAGGTGGTGCTGCCGGCCGGTGCCGATGCCTCCATCGAGTCGTTGCGCCACATCCCGGGCCTGAGCGTGCTGGTGATGGTGGCCGTGGTGCTGCTCAGCGGTGTGTTCGTCACCAACATCTTTGGCCAGTGGTGGATGCGGCAGTGGGACCGACTGATGTCGCGCATCCCTATCGTCAATGCCATCTACAGCTCGGTCAAGCAGGTTTCGGACACGCTGTTTTCCAGCAGCGGCAATGCCTTTCGCGAGGCGGTGCTGGTGCAGTACCCGCACGCCGGCTCCTGGACCATTGCCTTTGTCACCGGCAAACCGGGCGCCGAGGTGGCCGCGCACCTCGATGGTGAACACGTCAGCCTGTATGTGCCGACCACGCCCAACCCGACCTCCGGCTTCTTTTTGATCATGCCCCGCTCGCAGATCAGGCCGCTGCAGATGAGTGTGGACCAGGCCCTGAAATACATCATCTCGATGGGTGTGGTGGTGCCACCGCCACCGGCGCCGCCGGCGGTTCACACACCGGCAGTGGCTCGAAATTGATCGGGCCGGGCGCTTGGCTCAGCGCCTGGTCCTGAGGGCTTGCAACACAGCCCACCTGCCGCCACCCGGTGATTGCGCCGCACGTTGCTGGGTGTGAGCGCCGATCATCCGAGTCAAACCCCAGGGCGCACGCCCCCGTCGCTGCGCCTCACGCCCTACAAGTCTGGAGTATTGCCATGAGAACCACCTACTGCGGCCTCGTCAGTGAAGCACTGATGGGCCAAACCGTCACCCTGATGGGCTGGGCCCACCGTCGGCGCGACCACGGCGGGGTGATCTTCATCGACCTGCGCGACCGCGAAGGCCTGGTGCAGATCGTCTGCGATCCGGACCGTGCCGAGATGTTTGCGGTGGCCGAAGACGTGCGCGGCGAATACTGCCTGAAGGTGGTGGGCAAGGTGCGTGCGCGCCCGGCCGGCACTGAAAACGCCAACCTGGTGTCGGGCAGGATCGAGGTGCTGGCGCTGGAGCTGGAGGTGCTCAACCCCAGCGTGACACCGGCGTTTCAGATGGACGACGACAACCTGAGCGAGACCACACGCCTGACGCACCGTGTGCTCGACCTGCGCCGGCCTCAGATGCAGAAGAACCTGATCCTGCGCTACCGCGTGGCCATCGAGGTGCGCAAGTTCCTGGACGAGCAAGGCTTCATCGACATTGAAACCCCGATGCTGACCAAGAGCACGCCTGAGGGCGCGCGCGACTACCTGGTGCCCAGCCGGGTGCACGACGGTGCGTTTTTCGCGCTGCCGCAATCGCCCCAGTTGTTCAAGCAGTTGCTGATGGTGGCGGGGTTCGATCGCTACTACCAGATCGTCAAGTGCTTCCGCGACGAGGACCTGCGTGCCGACCGCCAGCCCGAGTTCACCCAGATCGATATCGAGACCTCGTTCCTGGGCGAGGAGGAGATCCGCGCCATCACCGAGGCAATGATCCGCACTGTCTTCCGCAAGACGATGGGGGTGGAGCTGCCGGCTTACGTCGAGATGACCTACGCCGAGGCGATGCACCGCTACGGCTCGGACAAGCCCGACCTGCGGGTCAAGCTCGAATTCACCGAACTGACCGACGTGATGCGCGATGTCGACTTCAAGGTCTTCAGTGGGCCGGCCACCAGCAAAGGAGGCCGGGTTGCCGCGCTGCGCATCCCGGGCGGCGCCGAGATGAGCCGCGGCGATATCGACGCCTACACCGAGTTCGTCAAGATCTACGGCGCGCGCGGGCTGGCCTGGATCAAGGTCAACGACGCCGGCAAGGGCCGCGACGGCCTGCAGTCGCCCATCGTCAAGAACCTGCACGACGCTGCGGTCGCCGAGATCATCGCCCGCACCGGCGCCTGCAACGGCGACCTGATCTTTTTTGGCGCTGACAAAACCAAGGTGGTCAACGACGCGCTGGGCGCGCTGCGGGTCAAGATCGGCCACAGCGAGTTTGGCCGCGCGCACGGCTTGTTCAACGATGTCTGGGCGCCGATGTGGGTGGTCGACTTCCCGATGTTCGAGCATGACGAGGCGGCCGGCCGCTGGAACGCGGTGCACCACCCGTTCACCGCGCCCAAGGACGGCCACGAGAACCTGATGGACACCGACCCCGGCGCCTGCATCGCCAAGGCCTACGACATGGTGCTCAACGGCTGGGAGATCGGCGGCGGCTCGGTGCGTATCCACCGCGCCGAGGTGCAGGCCAAGGTGTTTGCCGCGCTCAACATCACGCCGGAGGAGCAGCAGCTGAAGTTCGGCTTCCTGCTCGACGCGCTGAAATACGGCGCGCCGCCGCACGGTGGCCTGGCCTTCGGCTTGGACCGCATTGCCACGCTGATGACCAAGGCCGAGTCGATCCGCGACGTGATCGCCTTCCCCAAGACCCAGCGCGCCCAGTGCCTGCTGACCGGTGCACCCAGCCTGGTGGACGAAGCGCAGTTGCGTGAGCTGCACATCCGGCTGCGCAACCCGGGCGGCGTGACCACCTGATCGGGTGGGGAGCGCAGGCCGCCTGGGGGCGGCCTGCGTCTGCCGGACCCTCGCTCGCTCGTGCCTTGCGTGTTGTGTTGGCTGCCACCGAGGTATAACATTTGTTATAACTTTGTGGTAGGTCCCTCATGCACGCGCTCAAACTCACCCAGATCGGCAATTCGGTTGGCGTCATCCTGCCCAAGGATGTGTTGGCCCGGCTGAGGCTGGAAAAAGGTGACACGGTCTACGTCACCGAGACGCCGGACGGCTTGGCACTGACCCCACTGGACCCCAATTTCGAGCAACAGCTAGAAGCGGGCCGCGAGTTCATGCGTGAGTACCGCGACACCTTTCGGGCCTTGGCCAAGTGAGCTGGCGCTGGATCGACCGGCGCCTGCTCGTGCTGCTGCACGACGAGAGTCTGGTCATGCATGGTGGTGCCTCGGGGGTGCGCGACGCAGGGCTGCTCGATTCGGCGCTTGCTCGGCCCTTGAATCTGGTGGCGTGCGGCGAGGCCGATCTGGCGGGCCTGGCCGCCAGCTACGCATCCGGGCTGGCGCAGAACCCTCCCTTTGTTGACGGCAACAAACGGGCGGCCTTTTTGTCAGTCGGCCTGTTTCTCGGCTTGAACGCTTACCGGCTCAAGGCCTCTCAGCCCGAGGCTACAGTGGCCATGTTCGGCCTGGCGTCGGGTGAGATCGATGAGGCCACGTTTGGCGCGTGGCTGCGTGATCGAATCGCCCCGCGTTAATCCCATCGGCACCCCCAAATGAATCAGCTTGACACTCCCCAACCCGGCCGCGAAGCTGGCCCGCGCGGTGAAATGACAGACGCCACCCTCGACACCACCCGCATCGACGACACCCGGATCAAGGCGGTGCGGGCGCTGGTCTCGCCTGCGGTGCTGCTGGAAGAACTGCCCGTCACCGCGGAGATCGAGGCGTTGGTCGAGACCACCCGCAACGCCATCGGCGCTGTCTTGCGCGGCAGCGACGACCGGCTGGTGGTGGTGGTCGGCCCCTGCTCGATCCACGACCATGACCAGGCGATGCAGTACGCCAGGCTGCTCAAGCCGTTGGCCGATGCGCTGGCGGATGAGTTGATCGTGGTGATGCGGGTGTATTTTGAAAAGCCCCGCACGACGGTCGGCTGGAAGGGCTACATCAACGACCCGCGGCTGAACGGCAGCTTTCGAATCAATGAGGGCTTGCGCCGCGCGCGTGAGCTGCTGCTGGAGGTCAATGCTCTGGGCCTGCCCGCCGGCACCGAGTTTCTTGACCTGCTCAGCCCGCAATACCAAAGCGACCTGATCGCCTGGGGCGCGATCGGCGCCCGCACCACCGAAAGCCCCAGCCACCGGCAACTCGCCTCGGGCCTGTCGTGCCCGGTCGGTTTCAAGAACGGCACCGATGGCGGGGTGCAGGTGGCTGCTGACGCGCTGGTTTCGGCCGCAGCGCCGCACGCCTTCATGGGCATGACCAAGATGGGCGTGGCGGCGATATTCGAGACCCGAGGCAATGCCGACGGCCACGTCATCCTGCGCGGTGGCAAGACGCCCAATTACAACGCTGCGCATGTGGCCGTGGCCTGCACCGCGCTCACCAAGTCCGGCTTGCGCGCGCAGGTGATGGTGGACTGCTCGCATGCCAACTCGGCCAAGCAGCACCGCCGTCAGATCGACGTGGCGGCTGACGTTGCAGCGCAGCTTGCCGGTGGTGAACGCCGCATCATCGGCTTGATGGTTGAGAGTCACTTGCAAGAAGGCCGGCAGGATTTGAGAGACGGCGTGCCGCTGCAGCCGGGCGTCTCCATCACCGACGCCTGCATCGGCTGGGCCGACACCGTGCCGCTGCTGCAAGACTTGGCGCGGGCGGTGCGCCAGCGCAGGGCCCGCGCATGACCGAAACCCAGCGGCCGGCCAAGATACCCGAGAGCGTGCTGGTGGTGATCTACACCCCGGCGCTCGATGTGCTGCTGATCGAGCGCGCCGACCAGCCCGGTTTCTGGCAAAGCGTGACCGGTAGCAAAGACTTTGCCGATGAGCCGCTCATCGAAACCTGCATCCGCGAGGTGGCGGAGGAAACCGGCATCGTCATCGGTGCGCCCGCACTGTCGCCCGGGATTCCCAGGTCGGCTCTTCGCGACTGGGGCCTGCGCAATGTCTACGAGATCTACCCCGTCTGGCGTCACCGCTACGCGCCCGGCGTGACGCACAACACCGAGCATGTCTTTGGCCTGTGTGTGCCCGCCGGCACGCCCGTCATCTTGAGCCCGCGTGAGCACCTGCAGCACGCCTGGCTGCCCTGGCGCGAGGCCGCTGACCGCTGTTTTTCGCCCAGCAACGCCGAGGCGCTGCTGCACCTGCCGCGCATGACCGCCTGACCGCGCCCGCCATGCGCAAACCCGTTCCGGGGCCGTCGCGGCTGCCGCAGACTGTCCAATCCAAGGCCCAGCAAACAACCCAGCAAAGCAGCCAGACGCTGCGGGTGGCCACCTACAACATCCACAAGGGCGTGCGCGGCCTGGGGCCTCGCAAGCGGCTGGAGATCCACAATCTGGGCCTGGGCATCGAGGCGCTGGACGCCGACCTGGTCTGCCTGCAGGAGGTGCGCTTGTTCCACCAACGCGAGGCATTGCACTTTCAGCGTACGCTGCTGGGCTGGCCCGAGGGTGGCCAGGCGGATTACCTGGCGCCCGAAGGCTACGAGGTGGCCTACCGCACCAATGCCGTCACCCGGCACGGCGAGCACGGCAATGCACTGCTGTCGCGTTGGCCGATTGGCGATGTCGGTCATCACGATGTCTCGGACCACCGATTTGAGCAGCGTGGCCTGCTGCACGTGCCGGTGCTGTGGCACGGCGTGGAGGTGCATGCGGTGGTGGCGCATTTTGGACTGATCCATGCCAGCCGGGTGCGTCAGGTCGAGCGCCTGGCCGAGTTCATCGCCGCCGAGGTGCCGCCCGGCGCGCCGCTGCTGGTGGCAGGCGATTTCAACGACTGGGGCGAGAAGCTCGACGGCCCGATGTCTGCGATTGACCTGCGGCGTGCCAGCGCCGGCCCCGAGCGGGCGCAGCGCACCTTTCCGTCGTCGGTGCCCTTGTTTGCGATGGACCGGGTCTACACCCGAGGTCTGGCCTGCGTGGCTGCCAGCGTGCCGCGCAACAACGGCTGGGCCCGCATGTCTGATCACCTGCCGCTGGTGGTTGAGTTGCAGCTCGATTGAGCCGCCAGCGCTGGTTCGCCGCTCGATGACGCCACCCCTTGCGTCTGCTTTACCGCTCGCGGCGGAGATGGCGTCGCAGCTGACCGGCGGCAATACGGTCGAGCTTCAGGCCGGTGGCGACGAACTGTTCCCGTCCATGTGCGCAGCGATCGCTGCAGCGCGCCACCAGGTCTGGGTGGCGACCTACATCTTCCATGACGACCCCGCCGCCCAGCGCGTGGCGATGGCCCTGGCCGACGCGGCGCGGCGCGGCGTCTGGGTGGGTGTGGTGGTCGATGGCTTCGGCAGCAAGGCCACATTGCCCCGATTGCGCGAGTGGATGTCGGACGCGGGCGTCAATCTGGCAGTGTTTCGGCCGGTGGACCGCTGGTGGCGGCTGTTGCAGCCGGGCCAGTTGAGGCGCTTGCACCACAAGCTCTGCGTGGTCGATGGCGAGCTGGGTTTTGTCGGCGGCATCAACCTCATCGACGACCGCAACGACCTCAACCACGGCTGGTCCGACGCGCCCCGGTTGGACTTTGCAGTGCGGCTGCTCGGCCCGGCAGCGGCGCAGATGGAGCAAACCGCCCGCGCGATGTGGAACCGTGCGGCACTGGGCGCCGACTGGCGCGAAGAGATCGTTCAGCTGGTCCGCGGTGCCGAACCGCTGGCCCGGGCCCGCCGGGTGCTGGCGCGCCTGCGCGTGGCACCGGGCCCTGACACCGCGGCCGATGCGCCTGGCCCCCTGGCGCCGGTCCGTGCCGCCTTTGTGGTACGGGACAACCTGCGACGGCGCCGCAGCATCGAGCACGCCTACGTCGAGGCCATCGCCCAGGCCACCGACCGGGTCGATCTGATCTGCCCCTATTTCTATCCTGGCCGCTTGTTCCGGCGTGCGCTGCGCCGGGCTGCCAAGCGCGGGGTGCGGGTGCGCTTGCTGTTGCAGGGCAAGGCCGACTACAGGTTTGCAGCGATGGCGGCCCAGGTGCTGTATGACGAAATGCTGCGCAGCGGGGTGCGGGTGTTTGAGTACACCCCGGCTTTTTTGCATGCCAAAGTGGCCGTGGTGGACCAGGCCTGGTCCACCGTGGGCAGCAGCAATATCGACCCGTTGTCGCTGTTGCTGAACCTGGAGGCCAACCTGATCGTGCATGACGCACCCTTCACTGCCGAGCTGGCCCAGCGCATCGATGTGGCCATGGCAGCCTCGCGGGAGGTGAGCCTCGGCAGTGCTGGCCGGGGCTGGGGGCGCACGCTGCGTCGTCGCTTGGTGGCCTCGGCTGCGTACTGGTTCTTGCGCCTGGCCGGTATCACCGGCAAGTACTGACCGGCCTGCTGTTGCTGCGCACAGGTGCGAACCCGGACATGCCGCACCCCTTGATTCGCGAATGCCGTGCTCGACAGAGAAGTACAGGCCGGCGCCCGACTCGACTGTTCGATCTGTCACTGAATCATCACTGGCCCGTCGCTTTGCAACCGCTATCATTCGACAAGCCTGCGATGTACGTATCTTTTTTTCACTTTTCCTCAACGGCGGTGCATCCTTGAAGTCGAGCACTATTTACGCGGCGTCTGTGATCTGGCGGGGCAAGTCGGGCACGATGCTGGTGAGCGACCCGCGCATCGACTTGTTGCCCGATGGAGTGGCCGGCCCGCGGCGTTTCAAGATCAAGTCAACCGAGTCGGAAGAGCGGCGGGGCATGGTCAACAGCCTGCTCAAGAACCGCTACGGCTGGCGGGGCTACCGCGACGTTTCACTGCCCACCGACAGCTCGGTTTACAAGTTCACCCTGTCGGCGGTTGAAGAAGACGCCGTCATCGGCACGATCACCGTGTCGTTCGACAGCCCCAGTCGCTTGAGTGCAGACGACGCGTTTGGCCCTGAGGTCGCGGTGCTGCGCAGCCAGGGGCGTCGGCTTTGTGAATTTGCCCGGCTGGCCGTAGACCCGACGGTCGGTACCAAGCGCGTGTTGGCAGCGCTATTCCATGTGGCGGTCATCGTGGCCCACCGAATCCGCGGCCACGATCTGCTGCTGATCGAGGTGAACCCCCGGCATGTGCGTTACTACGAGCGCATGCTGGGTTTTACCGTGATTTCAGAAGAGCGGCTGAACAAACACGTCAACGCCCCGGCGGTGTTGCTGTCGGTGGAGTTTTCACACATCCTGCAGCAGATCGGTCGATTTGGGGGGCAACCCGAACTGATGTCGACCGAGCGCTCGCTCTACCCTGGGTTTTTCTCCCTGCGGGAGGAAGCAGCCATCCTGTCTCGTATGCAGGCCAAGCAGCGCCTGGCCGACCGCCGGTTGATGGACACCGGTCACCCGGATGGCCCGCACACCGACCAGGGCGCCACCGACATGTTGGGATTCTGACCTGGTCAAGCGCTGGCTTCGGGCCCAGCTTGGTGCTGCGACAGCATTGACCCGACCTGCCGAGCTGGCCGACCCGATGCGGTTTCTGGTACCCGGTTTGATGTTGCATGCCGTGTGCACGCCGGCCCATGCCTTCGCCGACCAGACCCTGGCGGTGTGCCACTGCTTGGTGTAGCGTGCGCCCATGCCTATGCTCACCACGCCCGATCTTGAGATCGACTACGCCGACGACGGCCCGCGCGACGGCCCCGTCGTGCTGTTGCTGCACGGCTGGCCTGACGACCGCTTGAGCTGGGCGCCGGTGGCGGCCGCGCTCGCCGGCGCCGGCCTGCGCGCCATCACGCCGTCGCTGCGTGGATTCGGCGCCACCCGCTTCACCTCGGCGGAGGTCGCCCGCACCGGCAACAGTGCCATGCTGGCAATCGACGCCATCGCGCTGCTCGACGGCCTGGGCATCGGCCGCTTCTCGGTCGCCGGCCACGACTGGGGCTCGAACGCTGCCGAGGCGCTCGCCGTCGGCTGGCCCGACCGTGTGATGCGTCTGGCGATGCTGGCCACGCCGCCGCGCCTCGGTGGCATGGTGACACCGCCGTTTGAGCAAACGCAGCGCCAGTGGTACCACTGGTTCATGGCGACGAAGCGCGGCGCTGCCGCTGTGCGCGCCGACCGGCGCGGCTTCGCTCGCCTGCATTGGGTCAATTGGTCACCACCGGGCTGGTTCGATGAGGCCACCTTCGAGCGCACCGCCCGCGCCTGGGACCACCCCGACTGGGTTGACGTCACCCTGCACAGCTACCGCGCCCGCTGGGACGAGGCCGAGCCCGATCCGAAGAGCCGTTGGCTCGAAGATCGCGTCAGGGCGACGCCGCAGCTGGCGCTGCCCACGCTTTATTTCCAAGGCGAGGTGGACGGCATCAACCCGCCTTCGGCGACGCGCGCGGTGCCGACAAGGTTCAGCGGCGAGTTCGAGATGGTGACGCTGCCCGGTGTCGGGCACTTTCCGCAGCGCGAAGCGCCAGCGGAAGTCGGCGCGCGGCTGCTGCGGCACTTCTTGCCGACGGCATGACCCGGCGGCGACTGGCCGTCAGGTCATGACGGACGCCAGGGCCGGGCTGCCGGCACGCTGCACCGACAGCCTGCGGCGGGTTGGCAAGCACCAGTCACTGCCAAAAACGGGGCAAACCGACCGGTTGCGGACGTTGGCGGGTGTTGACGTGGTGCTCCGACAGTAACCGCACGTCGGTCCTAAGCCCTCGTCAACACTCAGTTTTCTAAATGCGGGGCTACGATGTGCCCCCGGATGTGCCCCCAAGCGGGCACGGGAGACCGAGCGATGAAGCTGACCGATGCCAAGCTGCGCACCCTGACCACGCCCGGCAAGCACGCGGACGGACACGGGCTTTACCTGGAAGTGACCGCAACCGGTGGCCGGTACTGGCGCATGAAGTACCGCCACGGCGGCAAGGAGAAGCGCCTTGCCTTCGGGGTCTATCCCGAAATCACCCTGAAGGCCGCCCGAGAGCGCCAGGCCGAGGCCCGGGCGATCCTGGCCCGTGGTGACGATCCCGCCGCCCTGAAGCGCGAGGCCGCAGCGCAGGCCCAGCGCGAGGCCGTGCAGACCTTCGAGGCCGTGGCCCGTGAGTGGCTGGGGCATCAGGCCGGCCGCTGGGCCGCCGACACCCTGGCCGCGATCCGCAAGAGCCTGGAAGCCGACGTGTTCCCGAAGATCGGCGCCCGGCCGGTGGCCCACCTGCGGCCCCGCGAAGTCATGGAGATCATCAAGGGCATCGAAGGCCGGGGCGCGGCCGAGACGGCCGGCCGGGTGCTGCAGCGGGTCAAGGCGGTGTTCCGCTACGCCGTGGTGCATGAGCTGATCGACTCCAACCCCATGTTGGACCTGAAGCCGGCCGAACTGCTGAAGCCCCGCCAGGTGCGCCACCGGGCCGCGCTGACCGACAAGGAATTACCCGCTTTCCTGGCGGCGCTGGATGCCTACGTGTCAAGTCCCGGCTGGTTATAAACCCGCTTCACGAACAGATTGGGCTTTTTGGCCTGCCAATTTTTGAGCGCCTGGACAGGTGACAAATGATTGAGCGCACGTTGCGGGATGCGGTGGTTGTAGGTCTTGACGTAGTTGG
>JANYKR010000079.1 GCA_025358155.1 Betaproteobacteria bacterium | reverse complement strand
CGGCAGCTTGGGGATAGATGGGTTGGCGGAACGCTTACCCTTCAGCGAGCCAAGGTGCCTACCGTGCCGCGCGCTCAAGGTTTCTTCGCAGCGTCGTTGTCCTTCTTGATCTGGTCCATCAGGCTCTTCATGCGGTCGTCGGCGGTTTGGCCGCTGTTGCCGGCCGGCCCGGCTGCATCCTTGCCCATTTGCTGCAGCTGGGTGCTGGCTTTGTCCAGATCAAGCACCACCTCCTTGTCGAGAAACACGGTCACGGTCTGCGGGAAGAAGATGACGATGCCGACCAGCAACAACTGGATCGCGATGAAAGGGATGGCTCCCATGTAGATGTCGCTCGACTCGACCTTGCGCGGCAGTGCCTTGTTTTTGTACAGGGTATCTGCGATGCCTCGCAGGTAGAACAACGCAAACCCGAAGGGCGGGTGCATGAAGCTGGTCTGCATGTTCACGCAAATCATCACGCCAAACCAGATCAGGTCGATGCCCAGCTTGGCCGCCACCGGGGCCAGGAAGGGAATGATGATGAAGGCGATCTCAAAAAAGTCGAGAAAGAAGGCCAGGAAAAAGATGAAGATGTTGACCGCGATCAGGAAGCCTAACTGACCGCCTGGCAATCCCGTCAGCATATGCTCGATCCAGATGCCGCCGTCCACGCCCTGGAAGACCAGTGAGAACACCCGCGAGCCGATCAGGATGAAGACCACCATTGCCGTCAGGCGCATCGTGCTGAGCAGAGCCTGCTTGAGCAGATCCATCGTCAGGCGCTTGTGCATCCCGGCCAGAATGAAGGCCCCCACCGCGCCCATCGCACCGGCCTCGGTGGGGGTGGCGATCGCCACGCTGATGCCGGGCAAGCCGCCCATGCTGCCCAGCACGGTGAAGATCAGTACCGCTGACGGGATGATGCCGGCCAGACACTTACGCCACAGCGCCCAACCTACCAGGGTGCGGCCCTCCTTGGGCACGCCTGGCACATGCGAAGGCTTGATGCGCGACAGCATGAAGGTGTAGAGCGCAAACAGCAGCACCTGCAGAATCGACGGACCCCAGGCGCCTTTGTACATGTCGCCCACCGGCTTGCCCAGCTGGTCGGCCAGCACGATCAGCACCAGCGACGGCGGTACCAGCTGGGTGATGGTGCCCGAGGCCGCCAGCACGCCGGTGGCATAGCGCATGTTGTAGCCCCAGCGCATCATCACTGGCAGCGAGATCATGGCCATCGCGATCACCTGGCCCGCCACGGTGCCGGTGATGGCACCCAGGATGAAGCCGACGATGATGACCGAGTAGCCCAGACCACCGCGCACCGGGCCAAACAATTGGCCCATCGAATCGAGCATGTCTTCGGCCAGCCCGCAGCGCTCGAGGATGGTGCCCATCAGCGTGAAGAAGGGGACCGCCAACAACAGGTCGTTGGACAAGATACCGAACACGTTGAGCGGCAGATTGCCCATGAAACTGGCCGGAAACCAGCCCATCCAGACCGCGTAGTAACCGCAACCCAGGCCCAGTGCGGTGAGCGAAAAGGCGACAGGGAAGCCGATGACCAGGACAAAAATCAGCCCTGCAAACATCAGCGGCGCAAAAGTGTCCATCGTCATTGCAGCGGCTTCTCGTAGTGAAATTCACCGTCGTACTGGTTGGTCAGCCAGGCCACCCGTTTGATGATCTCCGACACACCTTGTGCAAACAACAGCCCGAAGCCCAAGGGCAATAGCAGCATTGCAGGCCAACGGATCAAGCCGCCAGCGTTTTGAGATACCTCGCCGCTGAGGTACATCTTGACAAACAGCGGCCAGGCAAAGTTGATCATCACCGCCATCGACGGCAACATGAAAAACAGCAGGCCGGCCAGATCGACCAGGGCCTGAGTGCGCCCCGAGTAGCGGCTGTACAGGACGTCGACCCGGATGTGCTCATTGACCCGCAGCACATGGGATGCGCCCAGCATCACGGCCGCCCCAAACAGATACCACTGGATCTCAAGGAAAGCGTTGGAGCTGTAATTGGCCATGTAGCGCACCACCGCATTGGTGGCACTGATGAGGCAGGCCAGGAAGATCGCCCATTTGGCGATGAATCCAAACCTGTCGCTGATCCAGTCGATCAAGCGGGACAGTTGCAGCAGGGAGGACAAGGTGTCTCCTGTGTAAGAAAGGCAGGCGCTGCAAAGCGCGATTGCCGGGGCTGGGTCTGGCGGCATCTGCCAAGACCCAGCTTTCAAATGTAAAGACTGCGCCAGGGCCTGACGCCGAAATAAACGTGATTGCCGGGAAAGCCCTGACAGGGTCAACCGCAGGAATGTCAGCCGCCGTGTGCGGCGCCCTACATCAGCAAGTGCTCGCCCGCGTTTTCGCCACCCAGCACCACGTAGTTGACACGCTTCAGGTCGGCCAGATGGCGCCCGCCGGCGTAGCTGATCGAGCTTTGCAGGTCCTCACGCATCTCGCGCAGGGTGTCAGCCAGTTTGCCCTTGACCGGCTCCAGGATGCGTTTGCCCTCGACGTGTTTGTACTCGCCCTTGTTGAAGTCGCTGGCCGAGCCGTAGTACTCCTTGAACAGCTTGCCATCGACCTCGACCGTGGCGCCGGGTGACTCTTCGTGGCCCGCAAACAGCGAGCCCACCATCACCATGGCCGCGCCAAAGCGCACGCTCTTGGCAATGTCGCCGTGGTGGCGGATGCCGCCGTCGGCCACGATCGGTTTGCTGGCGACGCGGGCACACCATTTGAGTGCGCTGAGCTGCCAGCCGCCGGTGCCAAAGCCCGTCTTGAGCCGGGTGATGCAGACCTTGCCCGGGCCGATGCCGACCTTGGTGGCATCGGCGCCCCAGTTTTCCAGGTCGATCACGCCCTCGGGTGTGCCGACGTTGCCGGCGATCACAAACGCCTGCGGCAGCTTGTCCTTGATGTGGCCGATCATGCGGCGCACGCTGTCTGCATGGCCGTGTGCGATGTCGATGGTGATGTAGTCGGCGCCCAGGCCTTCAGCCGCCAACCGGTCGATCACCGCCACGTCCTCCGGCTTGACGCCCGAGCTGATCGAGACAAACAAGCCCTTCTCGCGCATCCGCCGGGCAAACGCCACCGCATCGAGGTCAAAGCGGTGCATCACGTAGAAGTGGCCCGACTGGGCGAGCTGCTCGGTGATGTGCTCATCGACCACCGTCTTCATATTGGCCGGCACCACCGGCAGCTTGAAGCGCCGACCGCCAAATTCGACTGAAGGGTCGCAGTCGGCGCGGCTCTCTACCCGGCATTGGCGGGGCAGCAGCAGGATGTTGTCGTAGTCGAAGATGTCCATGGCGATTTGCTTTCGTGAAGCGGTGATTTTGCCGCCTTAGGCTCGCTCAGCGGCAGGCGTCGGCGGCCACGGCCAGCAGACTGCCGTCCGGGCCCTCGATCCAGGCTCGCGCTTGCAAGCGCGTGGGCTCGGCGCTGGCGGGCCAACGCAGCGCACGCAGATGGGTCATGGGCTTGCCGGGTTGCAGGGTGGTCAAAGGCAGTGGGCCGGCCACGCTGCGCAGCAGCGACCGGGCAACCGGCGTGCCGTCGCTGCCCGCGCTGACCTGCTCGATCAGCGCCAGCCAGGCGGTGCTGCCGGCCGGCAGCGCTGTGGCGGAGGTGGTTTGCAGCGTGAGTTGCACGCCAAAATAGCCTTGCCAAGCCGGGCCGGAGCTTGCCTTGATCCGCAGGCCCGCCAGCGGCGGCGCTGCCACGCGCGACTGTTGCAGGGTTTGCGTTAGGCCCGGCAATTCAAAGCCCAGACGGGCAACCCGGTCTGCCGCCTCGGGCAGGGCGCCGGCGGCCAGCGGCGCGCCATCGGCGCCTGGCGTGATCCAGTCAAAACGCCAGAGGGCTGGACCGGTCCTGGCATTGCCCGGCGCGGCCGATCGGGGCTTTTCGGACGCTGCGGGCGGTGTGGCCGGCGCCGACCAGCAATCGGCGCAATCGGCTGAAAACAGCCGCTCCAGCGTCGTGGCCTGGGCCGGCGGGCAGGCTGTGCCAGGCCTCTTGGGCGCAGGGGGCGCCTGGGGCGGCTGGGGCGCCTGGGGCGGCGATTGCGCGGCGATCGCTCCATTGCAAAGCCAGGCCAGCGCCAGCGGCAGAGGGACGGCGCGCAGCCAACGGCCGGCTTCTAGAATCGATGGATGCATGAACAGTATTCTCAGGCCGATTCGGGTGCAGACCTCGATGCCGACCCCAGCGGCTTGCCCGGCACCGGGTCTTTGCTCAAAGGCTTGAACCCGGAGCAGTTGGCAGCCGTCACCCTGCCGGCCCGGCCCAGCCTGATCTTGGCCGGTGCCGGCTCGGGCAAGACCCGGGTGCTGACGACACGGATAGCGTGGTTGATGGCCACCGGCCAGGTCTCGCCGGGCGGGCTGATGGCGGTGACCTTCACCAACAAGGCGGCCAAGGAGATGCTGCACCGGCTCTCTGCGATGTTGCCGGTGGCCGTGCGCGGCATGTGGATCGGCACTTTTCACGGCCTGTGCAACCGGTTCTTGCGCGCCCACTGGAAGCTGGCCGCGCTGCCGCAGTCGTTCCAGATCCTCGACACGGCTGACTCGCTGTCGGCGGTCAAACGCATCATCAAGGCGATGGCGCTGGACGAGGAGCGTTTTGTGCCCAAGCAGGTGAGCTGGTTCATTGCCGCCCGCAAGGACAACGGCGAACGGCCCAAGGACGTGGCCGCGCAAGACCCGCAGTCGCGCAAGCTGGTCGAGATCTACCAGGCCTACGAGGACCAGTGCCAGCGCGAAGGCGTGGTCGATTTTGCCGAGCTGATGCTGCGCACCTACGAGCTGCTGCGCGACAACACCGCGCTGCGCGAGCACTACCAGCACCGCTTCGCGCACATCCTGGTCGATGAGTTCCAGGACACCAACCGGCTGCAGTACGCCTGGATCAAGATGTTTGCCCCGCCAGGCAGCGGCCAGAGCGTGTTTGCGGTCGGTGACGACGACCAGAGCATCTACGCGTTCCGCGGCGCGCAGGTCGGCAACATGGCCGATTTCGAGCGCGAGTACCGGGTTGCGCAGGTCATCAAGCTCGAGCGCAACTACCGCAGCTTCGGCAACATCCTCGACAGTGCCAACGCGCTGATCGCCCACAACACCCGGCGCCTGGGCAAGAACCTCAGCACCGAGGCTGGCCCGGGCGAGCCGGTGCGGGTGAGCGAGGCCACCAGCGACTACGCCGAGGCACAGTGGCTGCTCGAAGAAGCGCAACAGCTGCACCGCAGCGGCACCGCACGCAGCCAGATCGCCATCCTGTACCGCAGCAACGCCCAGAGCCGGGTGATGGAGAGCGCGCTGTTCAACGCCGGTGTGCCGTACCGGGTTTATGGCGGCCTGCGCTTCTTCGAGCGCGCCGAGGTCAAGCATGCGCTGGCTTACCTGCGCTTGCTGGAGAACCCGAACGACGACACCTCGTTTTTGCGGGTGGTCAACTTTCCGACCCGGGGCATCGGTGCGCGCAGCATCGAGCAATTGCAGGACGCCGCCCGCAGCAGTGCCCGCAGCCTGTACCAGAGCGTGGGCGCGATCAGCGGCAAGGCCGGCAGCAACCTGGCCGGTTTCAAGGCGCTGATCGACCAGCTGCGCGAGGCCACCCGCGGCCTGACGCTGCGCGAGATCATCGACCGCATGTTGACGGCGTCCGGCCTGACGGACTTCTACAAGGCCGACAAGGAAGGCGCCGACCGGATCGAAAACCTGCAAGAGCTGATCAACGCCGCCGAGGCCTTTGTCACGCAAGAGGGCTTTGGCAAGGACGCGGTGGCGCTGCCGGTGGACGAGCACGGGCCGGGCACGCTGGCGCCCGGCAACCCGGCCAGTGGCCTACCCACGGCGCTGGCGGCGGTGGACCTGGCGCCTGATGCCGAAACTGGCGAGATCGTCTCGCCGTTGGCCGCCTTTTTGACCCATGCCGCGCTGGAGGCCGGCGACAACCAGGCCCAGGCCGGCCAGGACGCCATCCAGCTGATGACGGTGCATTCGGCCAAGGGCCTGGAATTTGATTGCGTCTTCATCACCGGGCTGGAGGAGTCGCTGTTCCCGCATGAAAACTCGATGAGCGACGCCGACGGCCTGGAAGAAGAACGCCGGCTGATGTACGTGGCCATCACCCGGGCCCGAAAGCGGCTGTACCTGAGCTTCTCGCAGACCCGTCTGCTGCACGGCCAGACCCGCTACAACGTCAAGAGCCGCTTTCTGGACGAGTTGCCCGAGGGCGCGCTGAAGTGGCTGACGCCGCGCAACGCCGGCTTTGGCTCAGGCTATGCCAAGGAGTACCAGCAAGCCTGGCAGCGGGGCACCGGCCTGGGCTCGGTGGTCGGGGCAGGGCGGGTGGCGGGGCGGCCAGCCTACGCGGCGCCGCCTGCGCCAGCGTCCCTGGTCAGCAAGACGCCGCCCTCGCACGGCCTGCGGGTGGGCCAGTCGGTGTTCCACACCAAGTTCGGCGAGGGCGTGGTGCTGACGCTGGAAGGCGTGGGCCCCGACGCCCGGGCGCAAGTCAACTTTGGCCGGCACGGCGCCAAGTGGCTGGCGCTGGCGATTGCCAAGCTCACGCCGGTGGACTGATCCGGCTTTCGGGCCGCCGCGCGGCCTCAAGTCGCCGTCAAAAACCCGTCCAGCGCTTTTGCCAGGGCCTGCGGCTGGTCGTGGTGCAGCATGTGGCCGGCGTTATCGAGCAACACCTGGCGCACGTCCGGCACAAACGCCAGCCGGGACTGGAACTCGGCATTGCTGTAGCGGCCTTGCCAGTGGGCGTCGATCCGGCTGCCCAGGGCTTGCACCCACAGCAGCGGCGCGCTGATGGCTGACCAAGTGGCGATGGCGTCGGCCGCGCGGTAGGGCACCGGGTTGATGCGCTTGTGCGCCGGGTCGGCCAGCAAGCGCCACAGCCCATCGGTGCCGGCCTCGGCCCAGTGGCCGGCCAGCCACAAGGCCTTGTCGGGCGTGAGCCTCGGGTTGTTCTGGCACAGCCGCTGCGCCACCTCGGCCTGGTTTGCATAGGGCTTGAGCCGCTGCGGTGTTTTGAGCTCGTCCAGCCAGGTGGCCAGGCGTTTGGGGGCATCGGCCGGCGCCAGGTCGGGCAGGCCAAAGCCCTCCAGGTTGATCAGCCGGCGCACCCGCTGCGGCCGCACACCGGCGTAGGTCATCACCACGTTGCCGCCCATGCTGTGGCCGAGCAGGTCCACCGGGGCGTCGGGTGAGAGCGCGTCGATCAGCGCGTCCAGGTCGCCCACGTAGTCGGCAAACCAGTAGCTGTCGGTCGGCGGCGATTCGGTGCGGCCAAAGCCGCGCCAGTCTGGCGCGATGATGCATCGCGGGCCTGCCGAGCCGGTCGGGCTGTCCTCCATCGCATCCACCACGAACTGGAACGACGCGCCCACGTCCATGAAGCCGTGCATCATCAACAGCAGCGGCTGGCCGGGCTGGGGCTCGCCCCATTGGGTGAGGTGGTAGCGCAGGCCGCGCAGCGGCAGAAATCGGCTGTGGCTGTGGCGGCGGGGCAGGTAGGGTGGGGTCATCGCCGCACTGTAGGTGCGGGCGCGGGCAGCGGCTGTCGGTGCCGTGACAGGGCCGGCTTGACGCGGCGTCTGGTCCGTACCCGCTCGGCTGGCACGCCGAGCCGGGCGGCGTGGCCCGATGCCAGAATCCGGCGATGATCGAATTCAAACTGCGACCCGCCCAGCCCGCCGATGTGCCTGCCATCGTTGGGTTGATCACCGAATTGGCCGAGTTCGAGCAACTGGCGCATTTGCTGCGGCTCACTCCTGAGTCGCTGGCGCCTCACTTGTTTGGTGAGCGGCCGGTGGTCGAGAGTGTGGTGGCCGAGGCGGGTGGCGGGGTGGTGGGATTCGCGCTGTTCTTCACCAACTTCTCCACCTTTCTGGCCAAGCCGGGTTTGTACCTGGAGGATTTGTACGTGCAGCCGGCTTTTCGCGGCGCGGGTATCGGCAAGGCCCTGCTCAGCCACCTGGGCGCGCTGGCGGTGGCGCGCGACTACGGCCGCTTCGAGTGGAGCGTGCTCGACTGGAACGCCAACGCGATCCGCTTCTACGAAAAAATGGGCGCAGTGGTGATGCCCGAGTGGCGCATCTGCCGGCTGGCGGGCAGCACGCTGCAGGGTTTTGCCGCGCCCGCAGCGCTTGACTGAGCCTGGCGCTCAGCCGGCCGCAATCGCCAGCAGCGCCTCCGGCGAGACCCGCACGCTGCCCGCATGCGGCGCCAGCACCGAATGCACAGCGTAGTTGCGTTGTGAGGTGTCACGGCGTATGGGCATGGGCAGGCTGCTGCCATAAGCGGAGGTCAGTACCGCCACGATGGGTGCCATCACTGTCGGCCCGCGCTTGACCACCAGCCCGGTCTCGCCCGACATCAGCCGCACAAAGCAGCCCGGCGGGTAGACGCCAAACTCCTTGACCAGTGCCGCCGTCATCGGGTGCCCCGGGTCTTGCATGAACATCATGCGGCCTGCCTTGTCGGCGGTGATGGCCTCGCGCCCGACCCGCGGGCTGAGCTTGGCGGTATAGATGTCGGCACGGCGCACCAGCGCAGCGATGTCGCTGGGGTCGCGCAGGCCGGTCGGATAGCCGCTGCCGTCATGGTTTTCGTGGTGCTGCGAGACAGCGGTCAGCCAGTCGATGTCGTCTACGCCGGCGATTTCCAGCATGCGGCGGCTGAGTTCAGGGTGCGCCACAATCGCCGCCCGCTGCTCGGCGCTGGGTGGCCGGCGCTGCAGCGCAAGCTGGCCTTGCAGTTCCAGCATCGAGATGTTCATCGTCAGCGCGGCCTTGAAGACCCGCTGGGCATCCGCCTCGGTCCAGCCCAGGCGCTGTGCCACCAGGCAGCCGGTGATGGCGGCATGCATCGCATGGTTGACACCGTACTGCACATGGCTGTTGCCGTCTTGCCGCAGCACCTGAAAGATCGCCAGATCCTTGTCGCGCTCGATCAAGGCCAGCACCGGCGGCGTGGCCTCGTCCAGTGCTTCGGCAAAGCCCTCTTTGCCAGACTCCCGCAAAGTCTGGCCCAGTTCGTCCATGCAGCGTGACCACAGGCCGGGCAGCTCGTCGGGCCGGGCCAGTGCGACGGCGTCCGGGTTGCTGCGCAGCTCGGCAAGATCGACCAGCGCGCCGCGGTCGAACAAGGCCTGGCGCTGGTCGGCCGACTCCAGCCACTGGCCGCGTGCCAGCAAAAGGTGGCCGTCATGGTCGCGGATGTTGAAGGGCAGGGGCGCGCCAATCACGACGCGCTGCTGAACCAAGGCGAGTGAGGTGAACTGCATGAAAACTCCGTGGGTCTGAAAGCCCGACTTGCAACCCCCGCGGAGTCGCTCTGGGGTGTGTATCGGGTGGTTCGGGTTGGACTTGAGGGGAGTTCTTGACAGTCGGGTCGGGTTTCGACGGGTCGGCGGCAGCCGGTTCAGGCCCTAAGCTGCAGGCCCATGCCGAGAAGCCTGCCTGCCTTGCCGCACCTGCCAGCACCGTCTGCCCTTGGCCTCCAAGCTGACGCTGAGCGGGAGCGCCCTGGTGGTGCGGCGGCGCCGCCTCAACCCGATCAACACAGTGCCCTGCACCAGGCGTTCATCTGGCAGGTGCCGGCGCAGTTCAATCTCGCCGAGGTCTGCTGCAGCCGCTGGTCGCGGCAGAGCCCGCGTGCAGTGGCTGTCCGCGCAGTGGCCGAGGACGGCAGCCAGACCCGCTTGAGCTACCGCGCCCTGCAGCAGCAGGCCAACCGGCTCAGCCAGGTGCTGCGCAGGCAGGGCGTACGCGCGGGCGACCGGGTGGCGATCGTGATGCCGCAGCGGTTCGAGACCGCCATCGCCCACATCGCCGTCTACCAGCTGGGAGCGGTGGCGATGCCGCTGGCCATGCTGTTTGGGCCGGACGCGCTGGCCTACCGCTTGCAGGACAGCGGCGCGGCGCTGGCAATCGCCGACGACAGCGCGATGGCCAACCTGCTGGCAGCACGCGCCACGTGCCCAGGGCTGCGTACGGTGATTGCCGTGGGTGCCGCCGCCGGCCAGGGTGATCTGGACTGGGACGTGGCGCTGGCGCTGGCACCTGACCACTTTGCCCCGGTGGCCACGGCCGCTGGCGACCCGGCGATTCTGATCTACACCAGCGGCACCACCGGGCCGGCCAAGGGTGCATTGATCCCGCACCGGGCTCTGATCGGCAACCTGAGCGGTTTTGTTTGCAGCCAGAATGGTTTTCCGCAGACCCTCGCTCCGGCGGGTGGCGGCCCAGCGCCGCGCAGCGTTTTCTGGTCGCCAGCCGACTGGGCCTGGACCGGCGGGCTGATGGACGCGCTGTTGCCCACGCTGTACTTTGGCCGCGAGATCGTGGCCTGGCGCGGCCGCTTCTCGCCCGAGTCGGCGTTTGAGCTGCTGCAGAACTGCCGCGTCACCCACAGCTTTTTGTTCCCCACCGCGCTCAAGGCCATGATGAAGGCCCAGCCCCTGCCGCGCCGGCACTACCGCCTGCAGTTGCAGGCATTGATGAGCGCGGGAGAGGCGGTGGGCGATGCGGTGTTCGATTGGTGCCGCGGTGCACTGGGCGTGACGGTCAACGAGATGTTCGGCCAGACCGAGGTCAACTACATCGTCGGCAATTGCGGCCATTTGTTCGACGCCCAGGGCAGCAAGGTGCCCGGCTGGCCGGCCCGCCCCGGCAGCATGGGCCGGGCCTACCCCGGGCATCGGGTGGCCGTGATTGACGACGATGACCGCGAGTGCCCGCGAGGCGTTGCAGGCGATGTGGCACTGCACCGGCGGGACGTGCACGGTCAGCCCGATCCGGTGTTTTTTCTGGGCTACTGGCAGGCCGAGGCCGCTACCCGGGCCAAGTTCACCGGCTCACCGGATGACAGCTGGTGCCGCACCGGCGACACGGCCGTGATGGACGACGACGGCTACCTCTGGTACCAGGGCCGCAGCGACGACATCTTCAAGTCGGCCGGCTACCGCATCGGCCCGAGCGAGGTCGAGAACTGCCTGGTCAAGCACCCGGCCGTGCTCAACGCGGCCGTGGTGCCCAAGCCCGACGCGGCGCGCGGCGCACTGGTCAAGGCCTATGTCGTGCTGGCGCCGGGCGTGCAGGGCGATGCCGCGCTGGTGGCTGACTTGCAAGCCCATGTCCGCAACCGCCTCGCTCCCTACGAATACCCCAAGGAGATCGAGTTTGTCGATGCCTTGCCCATGACAACCACCGGCAAGCTGCAGCGCCGGCTGCTGCGCCTGCAAGAGGAAGAACGCGCCCGTCTTGCGCTGCTGCCGCCCGACGCGCCGCTGCCAACCGGCCCCTCGACCCCCACTTGACCGTTGCGCGATCCGGCTGGTGCCGGCGCCGCCTGTTTCACCTCAAACCCGACAGCCCATGACCCAGCCCTTGATCTCTGCCGCCGCCTTGCGCGCCTGGCTCGCCAGCGGCTCGCCGCTGCTGCTTTGCGATTGCAGTTTCGATTTGACTGATCACGGCGCTGGCGCGCAGGCCTACCTGCAGCGCCACCTGCCGGGAGCGCTGTACCTGAACCTCGACACTGACCTGTCGGAGGCCCCGGCCAGCCGAGTCGCCGGCAGCGGCCGCCACCCCTTGCCCAGCCGCGAAGCCTTTGCCCAACGCCTGGCGGCTCTGGGCTTTGATGACGAGGTGCCGGTGGTGGCTTACGACAGCGCCGGTGGCATGTACGCCGCTCGCCTGTGGTGGATGCTGCGCTGGGCCGGCCATGGCGCAGTCCAGGTGCTGGACGGCGGGCTGTCGGCCTGGGACGCTGCCGGTGGCGCGTTGGCAGGCGGCCCGGTGCCAGCGCGACCCTCGGGGCGTTTTGGCCTGCGGCCCACACTGGCCCGGGATGTCGATTTCACACAGCTGCTGGCCGGCCTGGGCCGGGGCAGGCAGTTGATCGTCGATGCCCGCGCCCCCGACCGCTTCAGAGGCGAGAACGAAACCCTCGACCCGGTGGGCGGGCACATCCCCGGCGCAGCCAACCGGTTCTTTCGCAACAACCTGGGCCCGGACGGCCGTTTTTTGCCGGCTGAGACCCTGGCGGCCCAGTGGCAGGCCCTGCTGGCCGGCCGCAGCCCTGCCGACCTGGTCATGCAATGTGGCTCAGGCGTGACCGCCTGCCACAACCTGCTGGCGCTGGAGTCGGCTGGTCTGTCGGGCGCCGCACTCTACCCGGGATCCTGGAGCGAGTGGTGTGCGCAGCCCACCGCTCCGGTGGCCACCGGCGCCTGACCCGGACTCGCCGGTGGCCACTGGCGCCTGAGTCACCCTGGCGGCAGGCCGGCAGCCGGCGCTGCGGCACACTGCTGATCCCGATCTTCAGCCCAAAAAGCCCACATGAGCCCCTCTTTCACCGACCCCATCGCCTTGGGTTACAGCGACCTTCGCGTGAGCCGCATCTGCCTGGGCACCATGACCTTCGGCGAGCAGGTTGACGAGGCCACCGCATTCGGCCTGCTGGACCACGCGGTGGCCAGCGGCATCAATTTCATCGACACGGCCGAGATGTACTCGGTGCCGGCCCGGCGCGAAACCTATGGCGCGACCGAGGCCATCATCGGACGCTGGCTCAGCGCCCGCCCCGGCATGCGCAGCCGCATCGTGTTGGCCACCAAGGTGGCCGGTCCAGCCCGCGGCATGGACTGGGTGCGCAACGGCGCCGACAACCTGCGCGCCGCCGACATCGTGCAGGCCTGCGATGACAGCCTCAAGCGCCTGCAAACCGACGTGATCGACCTCTACCAGATCCACTGGCCGAACCGCAACGTGCCGGCCTTTGGCGCGGTCTACCTCGACCCCGGCAAGGACCGTGAGTTCAGCCCGATCCGGGTCCAGCTCGAAGCCCTGGCATCCCTGGTCAAGGCCGGCAAGGTGCGTCATGTCGGCTTGTCCAACGAGACGCCCTGGGGCGTGGGTGAGTTTCTGCACCAGGCGGCGCTGCACGCGCTGCCGCAAGTGGTTTCGGTGCAAAACCCCTACGCTCTGGTCAACCGCATCGTCGACAACGGCCTCGATGAAACCCTGTTGCGAACCGGGGTGTCGCTGCTGGCCTACAGCCCGCTGGCTTTTGGCGCCTTGACCGGCAAGTACGACGCACCCGGGTTCGACCCGGCGCAGCCCACACTGGGCCGGCTGGCCAAGTTCGAGAGCATGCGCAAACAACGCTGGGCCCGGCCCGAGACCCTGATCGCAGCGCGGCGGTACAACGCGCTGGCGCTGGCGCACGGCTTGACGCCCACTCAGTTGGCACTGGCCTTTTGCTACACCAACTGGCGGGTGGCCAGCACCATCATCGGCGTGACCACCCAGGCCCAGCTCGACGCCAACCTGGCAGCCTGGGGCACCACGCTGTCTCCCGAGTTGCTGGCCGCGATCGACGCAATTCGCTGGGAGCTGCGCGACCCGGCGCAGTGAGACCGGCGTGGCCAAAAAGGACAAGCACGTCAGCGAAACCCCCGCCACCCAGTTGCTGCGGGCAGCGGGCGTGGTGTTTACCGAGCATGTCTACGATTATGTCGAGCGCGGTGGCACGGCCGAGTCAGCGCGTGCCCTGGGCTGGCCCGAGCATGCGGTGGTCAAGACCCTGGTGATGCAAAACGAGCGCGCCGAGCCCTTGATCGTGCTGATGCACGGCGACAAACAGGTCAGCACCAAGAACTTGGCGCGGGCCCTGGGAGTCAAGAGTGTGGAGCCTTGCAAGCCCGAGGCGGCGCAGCGCCACAGCGGCTACCTGGTGGGTGGCACCTCGCCGTTCGGCACGCGCAAGGCCATGCCGGTGTTTGTTGAAGCGTCTGTGCTGGACTTGCCCAGCCTGCTGATCAATGGGGGTCGCCGGGGCTACCTGCTGGGCCTGGCGCCAGCGGTGCTGCTGAGTTTGCTCTCGGCGCAGGCGGTGAATTGCGCGATCTGAACCCGGTGATCTGATCGTTGCTGTCTGACCGGCCGAACTGGCCTAAAGCGGTCGGCACCGTACAAATCAGCGAGCCAGCGGCGGCGTGTAGCTGGCGGCCTTGATGCCGTTGTTCTGTAGCAAAGTGGTGGTGGCGGGCCAAGTGGCCTGGCTCGGTTTGGACTCGTCCTGGGCCGGCACATTCAAAACCTGGCGCGGACTTTGCTTGGATTTGCCTGTCTGGTCGGTTTGACCTGAAGCGCTGATGTTGGAACTTTCCGCAACGGGACGCTGAGCACTGGACCACCAAGTGGCGGAAACCATCACGAGCAGCGTAGCGATGTTGGCGGCCCAGGGCAACGCAGGGAATCGGGGTGTCGGAAAATTTTCCATATCGAGAAGTATCCTTCGGTTGCATGACACTCTCAAGGCAATGACGCCCCGCAAGCGGGGGGGGTGACCCCCTTGTTCAGGGGGTGTCTGGCCCTTTGTTTGCGGGCATTCGTGATGAATGCCCACTGTGTCGTGGGCGCGGTCGGGCGGGCGCCTGGCCGAATTACTTCTTCAGCAATGGGCAAACGCTGCGAGACAACGGCAAAAAGGCCTGATCCGCCGGGATCGTGGCCTTGAGTTTGTAGTAGTCCCAGGGGTAGTTGGACTCGCTGGGCTTCTTGACTTCAAACACGTACATCTCGCGGATCAAGCGACCATCCTCGCGGATTTGGCCGTTTTTGGTCATGAAGTCGTTGACCGGCAAGGCCTTCATCTTGGCCATCACTGCCGTGGTTTCGTCGGTGCCCGTGGCCTGAACCGCCTTCAGGTAGTGGGTGATGGCCGAGTAGGTGCCGGCCTGCGCCATGTTGGGCATGCGTTTGTGTTTCTCGAAGAAGCGCCGGCTCCATTTGCGGGTTTCCTCGTTGGCATCCCAGTAAAACGCCTCGGTTAGCAGCATGCCCTGGGCCACCGGCAGGCCGATCGAGTGGATGTCGTTGATGAACACCAGCAGCGCGGCCAGTTTCTGGGTCTTGGTGATGCCAAACTCGTTGGCTGCCTTGATCGCGTTGATCATGTCGCCCCCGGCATTGGCCAGGCCGATGATCTTGGCCTTGGAGGCTTGCGCCTGCAGCAAGAAGGACGAGAAGTCCGAGGCGTTGAGCGGGTGCCGCACCGCGCCGATCACCCGGCCGCCTTCGGCCTTGATGACGTCGGTGGTGTCTTTTTCGAGGTTGGTGCCAAACGCGTAGTCGGCTGTCAGAAAGAACCAGGAGTCGCCGCCGTTCTTGACCACTCCGCGCCCGGTGCCGGCCGCCAGTGCGTAGGTGTCATAGGTCCAGTGCACGCTGATCGGCGAGCAGTTTTCGTTGCTCAGCCGGCTGCTGGCGGCGCTGGGAAACAGTGCAATCTTGTTTTTCTGCTTGGCCACTTCCAGCGCGGCCAGTGCGGGCGCGGTGGCGGCCACGTCGGCGAGCATGTCGACCTTTTGGGTATCGAACCATTCGCGCGCCTTGGCAGCCGTCAGGTCGGCCTTGTTCTGGTGGTCGGCCACCACCAGTTCGATGGGTTTGCCCAGCACCTTGCCGCCGAAGTCGTCGATGGCCATCTTGGCCGCGATCACCGAGCCCGGGCCGACGATGTCGGCATAGACGCCCGACATGTCGAGCAGCATGCCGATCTTGACGATGCCGTCGGAGATCTTGTCCTGCGCCAAGGCGCTGCCGGGCGCGGCAAGCAGGGCCATCAGCGTGGCGGCGGCCAGGGCCAGGCCATGGCGACGGGGCAGGACTGAAGTGGGCAGGCGGGGGGTGTTCAAGGGTGGTCTCCAGGCGATTTCACAGGGGATGCGCCGGGTTGCCAGCGCTTGAAGTGCGGCAGTTTAGGTCGCCGTCACTGTGACTGGAATGTGGATTTGCCTAGGAGGCTGTCGGGCGACCTGGGCTGGGGCTGACCCTGACGCCCAGCCCGCCAAGCCGCCTTGAACGCGGATGGCCTGGCCTGCCAGATGCTCAAAAACCGACCCGCAAGCTCAGCCGCAAGGTGCGGGGTTCTGCCGGGTGCACATGGCGGTCGTCCATCGCCGCAAGACCGCGCGGTTGCGAGCCATAGAAGTACTGAATGTCATTGACCCGGCGGTTGAACAGATTGAAGGCGTCCAGCGTCAGCGCACTGTCCCTGCCCAGCAGCGGCTGCAGGCTGCGGCTGATGCGCAGGTTGGCGGTGAGCGACGGAACCGAACGCATGCTGTTGTCCTCGATCAGCGCGCCCGCGCCCAGGTAGCGCCACTGCAGGCTGGCACTCCAGGGGCCCAGGTCACGCAGGCTGACCCCCACTGACGCCACCCGGTCCACCGCGTTGGGAATGCGGTCGCCGTTGACAAACCGGCCGTGGGTCCACGCCAGGTCGGCATCGACCAGCAACCAGGGCAGCGGCGTCCAGCGGTTGTTGAACTCCACCCCCTTGCGTCGGCTGGCGGCGCTGGCTGCGGTGGCGCCGGCGTCGCCGATGTAGACCAACTCGGAGTCGAAGTCGAGCTTCCAGAGCGCGATCGAGCTTTGCAGGCTGGGGATGATCTCGGTGCGCGCGCCCAGTTCGAAGCCACGCGACGCCACCAGTGGCGGTACTTTGTCGACTGCAGCGCCGGTCTTGGGGTCGGTGGTGATGGTGGTGCCGCGAGCGTCGTTGCTGTGCAGGCCGCGGCCGGCATTGACAAAGAATTCAGTCTTCTGGAACGGGCCGGCAATCAGTGACAGCTTGGGCGAGACCTGGGTGCCCCGCGCGGCCCCCGAGTTGGCCGCCAGGCTCAGCGCATCGACCTTGGTGCGCAACTGGTCGGCGCGCAGGCCGACGATGCTGCGCAGCCAAGGCGTGAGCTCGACCGCGCTCTGGCCATAGACACCCAAAAGCGTTTCAGTGACATCGTCGTCGCGGGTGGTGGCGCTGATTTTGCGGGACTCGGTGTCGAACAGGCCGACCCGGATGCTGTCGTGCCGCAGTTGCACGCCAAATTCACTGCGCGCCGGCAGGCCGGCCAGGGTGTGGTTCAGCGCATGGCTCACAGCCCCGCCGATCACGCTGCGGCTGTCGCGCTGCAGGAACTGGTCGCCCTCGACCGGCCGGTCCAGTGCATAGGTGAAGTTGGACCACAGCTGCAGCCGGTAGCGCATGGCATAGGCCGAGACAAGTGTGCGGCTGCCGTCATCGGTGTTGCGGTGCCATTCGCCCGACAGGCTGTACCGCGAGGTGTTGCCGCCGTCGCTGGGGTCGAGCGAGTCGAAGCGGCCAAAGGGCCGGCCGTTGTAGCTGCCGGCGTCGATCAGGCGCTGCGGCACTTGGTCGGTGGAGGTCCAGTGCGCGTCGTAGCCCATCAGGCTGGCAGTCCAGCCCTGGGCGGCGGTGCCGGCACTGGCGCTGAGCACGCCGTTGACCCGGCGCAAGCCCTCGGGCACGGCCCAGGGGCCGTTGTTTTGCATCAGCTCGATCGCGCCCAACAGCGTGAGGCCCGGCGTGGTCTCGGTCGATCCGCCCAGCAAACCGCGCCGGTAGCCGTCTTGGCCCAGCGTAATCTGCGCAAACGGTGCGTCGAAGCTGCGGCGGTAGCTGATGTCGGCAGCACCGGCCGACGAAAAGTCGCTGCTGCGTGCAAAGTACGGCCCCTTGCGGTAGTCGATGCGCTGCACCAGCTCAGGGATCAGGAAGTTGAGGTCGGTGTAGCCCTGGCCGTGGGCATGGCTGGGCATGTTGACCGGCATGCCGCCGACGTTGGTCGCAAAGTCGGTGCCGTGGTCGAGATTGAAGCCGCGCAAGAAATACTGGTTGGCCTTGCCGTCGCCCGAGTGCTGGGTAACGATCATGCCCGGCACAAATTCAAGCACCTCGCCGGGCCGCAGTGCCGGCCTGGCCTTGATCAGCTCGGCCCGGATACTGCCTTGCGAAGCCGCATCGCTGCTGCCGACGGCGTTGTCGTAGTGGCCCAGGACCTCGACTCGGGAGGTGGCGGTGATGTTGGGTGCTGCCTGGGCCACTGTCACGGCTTCAGTCTGGGGCGGGCTGGGCGCAGCGGTCTGGGCATGGGTTGATGCGGCATGGCCAAACAGCGCGACCACAGCCAGGGCAGCAGGCCGCAGCAAGGGCAGTCGGCAGGGGCGGGCGCGGCGGGGGCAGGGGGTCATGACTGGAGCCGATGCGGCTGAGGTGGTGTGAGCTTGCGGGCAGGGTCAAGCGACTGTTGCGGTTGATTCTGGTATGAAGATTATTGAATTTCTCTTATTCAACAGTATGACAGCAGGTGTCTGAGCCGGTCTCTTCACCCTACGCTGATCGGCTGCCGGTGGATGCAGCGCGCGGCCCAGCCGGCACCGCCTCAGTGCGCCGGCTTCAGGTGCAGGTGGGTGGCCTGCGCTGGGCCATGCCGGTGTGGCTGGTGGCTCATCACGCTGATCAGATTGAGCTTGCCGTGGTGCACACCGCGCTCGGCGCACACCGCATCGGCAAAGGCGCTGACCCGTACAGTGCTGCCGCGCAGCACGGTCGTCTCCAGCCGGTGGGTGTGGTCGAGTTGCACCTGCATGGTCGAGACCACCAGATCATGCTGGGCATGCTGGATCTTGGCCAGGCGCTCGGCCAGATCGCGGGCCTGGTGCTCGTAAACATAGCTCAGGCAGGCCACGCACTGCGGTGCCTCGTCGGCCCGCATCCGGGTTTGCTGCAACTCGGCGCGCAACAGGTCGCGCACCGCCTCGCTGCGGTTTTTGTAGCCACGCTGGGCGATCCAGGCGTCAAACTGCGCGGCCAGGGCTTCGTCGAGCGAGATGGTGAAGCGTTGCATCGGCGGATTTTGCACTGCAGCCGGTCAACCCCGGCCGAGGCTGGCCGCATTGACGCCGCACAAATTGATCGCTCAAGTTTGGCAACGGCCTGCCGATACCGCGACAAAGGGCCAGAGCGCCCCAGCCCACCGCCATGACTGACAACCGCCGCAACCACTACCGCGTGCTCCATGTGCAGCCTGATGCCCCGCCGGAGGTGATCAAGGCGAGTTGGCGTACGTTGCTGAGCCAGTTGCGCCAGCATCCTGACCTGGGCGGCAGCCACGGCCAGGCGGTGATCATCAACGAGGCCTGGGCGGTGCTGGGAGACGCGGCACGGCGCGCGGCCTACGACCTGACGCTGGGGCCGGCCGCAGGTGCGTCGCAGGGTCGGGCCAGCGCTGTCTATGGGGCAGGCGGTGGCCTGGCGGCCGAGGCCGGTTATCGCAGCCACTGCCCCTTGTGTCAGCAGTCGTTTGCCGGACTGCCTCGGCCTGACAGCCGCTGCGCGCATTGCCACAGCCCGCTGGCCTCACTGCCCGGGCCCGGTGCCCAGGGCCATGAGTTGCTGGGGCGGCGCGACGCGGTGCGGCGCGACCAAGGCCATGTGGCACTGGTGCACGTAGGTTGGCCATCACCCGCATTGCCGGTGCGCTGGCGTGACCTGTCGCTGACGGGGCTGAGCTTTTATGCACCGCAGGCCCTGCCGCCGGGCCAGCGCCTGCGCCTGATCGACAGCGCGATCGAGGGTGTGGTCGAGGTGGTGGGCTGCCGGCCCCAGGGCCGGGTCTTCACCGTACATGCCCGGCTGTTGACGGCCCTGCTGCTGCAGTCGGTGGGTGTTTTTGTGTCGGCCCAGGCTTGAGGGTTTGTGCGGGTATGGCATCATCCGGGCCCCGAACCGATGGCCCGAGCGGCCGCATGAGCGAACCCCGATGGACCTGAAACTGCCGATCACCATCCACGATGAATTGAGCGAGGAGATCATCGTGTCAACCGGCGTGCTCGACCTGGCCAGCGGCGAGATCCGCGATGTCAAGTACGCCAGTTTCGATCCCGAGGCCGACGGCTTTCCGGCCGAGAGTGAGGAGTACGACTTCACTTGCGGCACGCTGAGCAACGGCAGCAAGGAGGTCGAGTTCCGCATCGAAGTCGACGTGGTCGGGCGCAAGTACTCGATCACGCCCACCGAGTTGCTGGAGCTAAAAGGCCGCGCTGCCAAGCTCTTCTCGGCCCCGCCGGGGGGTCATCCGCCGCCCGAGCCCGCCTTCAAGCCAGGCGGCAAGCGCGGACGAAAGTAGTCGCGGGGTGGCCGCGCCGCCACCTCTCAGTGTTTGTGCTCGGCCGCTGCGGCGCCGAGCGCACGTACCGGGGCCTTGACCACCAGCGTCTCGCGCTTGCCGTCCCGTGCTTCGACCACCAGGTTCAGCACCACGGTGTCACCGCTGTTGAGCGGTGCTTTCAAGTCCAGTAGCATCACGTGATAGCCGCCAGGCTTGAGCGCCACCACCTGGCCTGCGGGCAAGTCCAGGCTGGGCACTGGGCGCATCTGCATCGTGCTGCCGTCCATCTTCATCTCGTGGATCTCCACCACGCCAGCAGCGGGCGTGCTGACTGACACCAGTTTGCCGCCCGCCGTGGAACTGAGTTGCATGAAAGCGCCGGTAGCTCTTTGCTGCGGCACGGTGCCACGCACCCAGGCGTCCTGAACGCGGGTCTGGGCCTGGGCGGGCAGGCTGAACAAGCTGGCCAGCACGCAGGCGGCGGTGGTGATCGAACGGGTCATGGTCATGGTGTGGTTCCTGGGTATCCGGAGCGACGCCAGATGGCGTTTTCCTAAGGCAAAGCCCTATCTTGTAGGCCTTTTTGCGGCATGTCGGCGCCGTACACTGGCAGCCTTGTCGCCCGCATTGTCGCTGGCGTTCCGGTGCCGGCAACGCAGGCGTCCGGCACGCCAGCCCCACACCCATGGACCTGGTCTACAGCTACGCCGCGTTTTTTACCGCTTATTTGATTGGCTCGCTGTCGTTTGCGGTCATCGTCAGCAAGCTGATGGGCCTGTCGGACCCGCGCAGCTACGGTTCCAAGAACCCGGGTGCAACCAATGTGCTGCGCTCGGGCAACAAGTGGGCGGCGGTGCTGACCTTGTTGCTCGACGCGCTCAAGGGCTGGGTGCCGGTGATGCTGGTGCGCTGGAAGTCCTTCGAGCTGGGCTTTGAGGACACAACCATCGCGTTTGTCGGCGTCGCGGCCTTTCTGGGCCACTTGTTCCCGGTCTTTTTCCGATTTCAGGGTGGCAAGGGCGTGGCCACGGCAGCGGGCGTGTTGTTGGCCTTTGAGCCCTTGCTGGGTGCGGCAACGCTCCTGACCTGGGCGCTGGTGGCGGCCTTGTTCCGCTACGCGTCGTTGGCCTCGGTGGCTGCTGCGCTTTTTGCGCCGTTTTACGCCATGCTGTTTTTTGACCGACCCCGCCTGTCGTTGGCGGTGACGGTGATGAGCCTGCTGCTGATCTGGCGCCACTGGCGCAACATCACGAACCTGCTCCGGGGCAAGGAAACCAAGATCGGTGAAAAGGCTGCCGAACCCCAGCGCAAACGCCGCAGGCGGCACCACCGTCTGCATGATGACGGCGGGACTGCGCCGACATCCCACCACTCCAAAGGAAATTGATCACCATGGTCCAGCGTTTTGATGTCGGAACCCGCATGTCCGAGATGGCCATCCACAACGGGGTTTGTTACCTGTCCGGCCAGGTGGCGGTTGAAGGTCAACCTGACATCACCGGCCAGACCCGCGAGGTGCTGGCCAATATTGATGCCTTGTTGGCGCGCGCCGGCACCGACAAGAGCCGCATCCTGCGCACCGAAATCTACCTGGCCGACATCGCCGACTTTCCGGCCATGAACGCAGTCTGGGACACCTGGGTGGTGCTCAACCACACCCCGCCCCGGGCTACAGTGCAAGCCAAGCTGGCCAGGCCCGAGTGGCGGATCGAGATTGTCGTCACGGCGGCGATCTAGGCCGGGCCGGGCGGGTCGTGACGCCAGACAAGCCCGTCGCGCCCGCCAGCGGCAAAACTGCCGGCCTTGAGGTCGGCGCCCCTTCTGACCCGCGCCCCTCGACAGGCCCGCCGTCCCGACGTTCGTTGCTGGCCTTGCTGCTGTTGGTGCTGGCGGTAACCGGCGCTGCGGGCTGGTGGCGAGACCATCAGGCGCTGGCCCTTGGGCCTGAACTGGCCGCACAGGCCAGGCCCGGCGACATCCACATGCTGTCCTCGCTGACCTGCATCTACTGCCAGCGGGCTCGGCAGTGGCTCACAGTGCAGCGGGTGCCGTTTGATGAGTGTTTCATCGAAACCGACGCCCGTTGTGCCGCCCAGTATCAGGCCTTGATGGCACCGGGTACACCGATGCTGCTGGTTCGCGGCCAGGCGCAGTGGGGCTTCAGCCCGCAGCAGGTTTTTGAAGGCCTGCAGGCGAGCGGCCCGAAGCGGCCCTGAACGGCAGCTTGCAGGGCAGGCCGGTCACAGTCCGAGCCGGGCCAGTTCGCCCCGGCCCTGGCGTACCAGCAGCGGCGCCTCGTTGCTCAAGTCGATCACAGTGGTCGGCGCCATCGGGCAGGCGCCGGCATCGACTACCGCCGCCAGCAGCTTCTGATACCGATCCCGGATTTCCTCCGGGTCATTGATCGGATCGGTCTCGCCGGGCGCGATCAAGGTGGTGGCGAGCAGTGGCTGGCCCAGCTCGGCCAGCAAGGCCTGGGTCACCTTGTGGTCGGGCACCCTCAGACCGATAGTGCGGCGCGACGGGTGCGACAGGCGTCTCGGCACCTCTTTGGTGGCCTCCAGGATGAAGGTGTAGGGCCCCGGCGTGCCGAGCTTGAGCAAGCGGTACTGGCGGTTGTCGACCCGGGCATAGCTGGCCAGTTCGGACAGATCACGACACAACAAGGTCAGGTGGTGCTTGTCGTCGACCTGGCGGATGCGGCGCATCGCCTCCGCAGCGACCTTGTCGTCGAGGTGGCAGACCAGGGCGTAGCTGGAGTCGGTGGGCACGGCGCAAACCCCACCGCCGTGCAGCAGTTGCACGGCCTGGCGGATCAGTCGCGGCTGCGGGTTGTCGGGATGGACCTCAAAATATTGCGACATGCGGGGCGGTCAGGAACAGGTGAGACCCAGGTCAGTGGCGAGAGCGTGCGCCAGCGCGTGGACGATCCCAGCGTTGGCCCAACCGCGCACTCTAACCGCGCAGGCCTGGCTGCTGCGGCCTCCAAGGCGTCAAGCGCTGAACGGCGTCAAGCGCTGAACGGGGTCAAGCGCTGAACGGGGTCAAGCGCTGTTGCGGCGCACGCCATTTGAGCGCCTGCCAGACCGGCGTCAGTGTGGCGGACAGATCGGGCAGGCTGCCCAACTCGATGCGGCTCTCGCTGGGCGAGTGGAAGTCGCTGCCGCGTGAGGCCAACAGGCCGAACTCCAGCGCCATCTCGCTGTATTTGGCGGTGTCGGCCGGGCCATGGCTGCCGGTCAACACCTCAACCCCCTGGCCGCCGTGGGCCTTGAACTCGGAGAACAGCGCAAATTCTTCGTTGACTGAAAACCTGTAGCGCCCCGGATGGGCGATCACTGCCACACCGCCAGCCCGGGTGATCCAGGCCACTGCGTCGCCCAGGCCGGCCCAACGGTGCGGCACAAAGCCGGGTTTGCCGTCGGTCAGGTAGCGGCGAAACACCGCACCGGTATCGCTGCAGACGCCGGTCTCGACGAGCCAGCGGGCAAAGTGAGTGCGCGACACCAGGTCTGGGTTGCTGACATAGCGCAACGCGCCCTCCAGCGCGCCGGGCAGGCCAACTTTGGCCAGACCGTCAGCCATACCTTGGGCGCGCGCCAGTCGGCCGCCCCGGGTGTGGGCCAGCCCGGCTTGCAAGCCGGCATCGGTGGCATCAAACCCAAGGCCGACGATGTGCACGGTTTCGCCGGCAAAGGTGACCGAGATCTCGACGCCGTTGACAAAGCCCATGCCCAGCGTCTGGGCGGCAGCGGCGGCCTCGGCCAGACCCCGGATCTCATCGTGGTCGGTCAGGGCCCACAAGGCCACACCCTGCGCGCTGGCGCGTTCGGCCAATTCGGTTGGGCTGAGTGTGCCGTCTGAAAAACGGGAGTGGCAGTGCAGGTCAGCGTTGAGTAGATTCACCGCTGTATTTTGGCCGCAGCGCCTCAGCTTTGCTGGCGTGGGGCTGGCAGGCTAGCCGACAACCACCCGAACCGCTGCACGCTGCGGTTCGGGCTCGGAGTCAAAGCGATCAAAACCGGTGTAGCACAGGAAGTGGCGGTTGGCCGCGCGGCCAAACAGCGTCATGCCCAACTGTTCGGCCAGGCCGTGGCCCATCGCAGTGACCCCGTTGCGTGACACGATGATCGGCACGCCCATCTGCGCTGATTTCATGACCATCTCGCTGGTCAACCGGCCGGTGGTGTAAAAAACCTTGTCAGCGCCGGTCACAGCGTGCAGCGCCATCCAGCCAGCGATGGTGTCGATGGCGTTGTGGCGGCCCACATCCTCGACAAACATCAGCAATTCGGTGCCCTGGAACAGTGCGCAGCCGTGCACCGAGCCCGCTTTGCGGTGGATGCTGTTGCGCTGGCGCATCTGCTCGAGCAGGGCATGCAGCGTGCCTTGGCGGATGCGTGCAGCGCTGGCGTCAGGCAGCTGCACCGTATCGAGTTGCGCCATCAGATCACCAAACACCGTGCCCTGGCCGCAACCGGTGGTCACCACCCGGCGCGCGGTCTTGCCAGCCAGGTCGGTGATGCCGGACCGGGTCTTGACGGCGGCGGCGCCCACGTCCCAGTCGACGGTAATCGATTCAATCTCGTGCACCGCGTCCACCAGGCGTTGGTTGCACAGGTAGCCCAGCACTAACAACTCGGGCGAGGCGCCCAGGGTCATCAGCGTCACCAGCTCGCGCCGGTCCACAAACACCGTCAGCGGCCGCTCAGCAGGAATGTGGATGCTGCGGCGGTCGCCGTACTCGTCCAGTACGGTGATTTCGCGCAGCAATTCGCCGCAGGCTGCGGTCAAGCGCGGCGCGCCCGCCACGGGTTGCGGAGAGCGGGGCACGTCGAAAGCCAATGGCGCAGCAGGCTCGGGCAGCATGGCGGGGGAGGTGCAGACGGGGCACAAGTTGGCAGGGTGTCGCAGGTGGGCGGCCAGCCGGAGGGGCAGTGTGCCCAGCCGGACGATGACTGGCGTGCGCCCTACTTCTTGACGGCAGCCGCTGGCGCTGCCGCTGTGGCGACCGGCATGGGTACAGCGGCCCCTGGCGCGGAGGCAGCGCCCGCAGGTATGTAGGCAAATGGGCCAGGGTCAGCGCAGGCCGGCGTCTCGACCGGGGCCGACGCTGCCTTGCCGGCCTTCTTTGCAGCGGCCTGATAGCCGGCTGCTGTGCGGTCTATCGCCAGACAGAGCTTGTAGCCGTCGACCTTGCCGGTGTAGGCAGCTTTGGCCGCAGCTTCGGCCGCCTTGGCTTTGGCTTCATCGCTGGGCGCAGGCAACTTGGCGTGGACGCCGACCGATGCCCAGGCCAGCACGGCGGACAGACAGAGTGCAACAGTGCGCTTCATGCGGACTCCAGCAAAAATTGATTCGGGTGGGGTGAGAGCAGGTGTCAGATGCGCGGCACGTCCGGCCAGCGGCATCCTGTGCCGCCGGCCAGAAAACTCAGGCAACCTGCCCTGGCGCGGCCAGCACGCCAGGTGCTGGTTCAGGAGAGCGCTGGGCCGGGATCTTGCCGGCCTTGATGTCGTCGTACCACAGTTCGTGGTGCTCCTTGGCCCAGGCTTCATCGACATAGCCGCTGCGCATGCCCTGGTACGCGCCGCGCATGCCGACCGTCCCCAAGTAGATGTGCCCGGCAAACATGGCCATCATCAAGACAGTGGCGACCGCATGCACCATCTGCGCCACCTGCATGTCGCCCCGGCTGTAAGCCATGCCGGGAACCAGCTTGTCGAGCACGAGGCCCGACGCCACCACCACCAGACCGAGGGTGAAGATGCCGCCCCAGAACATGATCTTTTCACCAGCGTTGAACCTGTGCGAGGGCACTTCCCGGTCGCCGAACAAGCCGCCGCCGCGCAGCAGCCAGACCAGATCGCCTTTGCTCGGCAAGTTGTCGCGCACGAAGGTGATGAACACGATCACCAGCGACACGACAAACAGCGGGCCTGCAAAGTTGTGCGCGGTCTTGAGCGCGTAGGTCAGGCCACCGAACAAGGTGCCACCGAAAACCGGCAGCAGCACAAATTTGCCAAACGCCATCACCAGCCCGGAGAGGGCCAACACGCAAAACGCGATCGCGTTGCTCCAGTGGGCTGCCCGTTCGAAAGGCGTGAACCGCTCGATCACCCGGCCGGTGTCGGCGAGGTGGCCACCGAGCGCACCTTTGCGCCAATAAAACAGTGCCAGCGCCAGCGCCACGATCAACAGCAACGAGCCGCCGTACGGAATGATCCATTGGTTGCGAACCTGGCGCCAGGCCTCGCCGGCATTGGTAAAGCGCGAGCCCGGGTACTGCACAAACGGCTGCACCAGCACACCTTTTTCAAGGCCCGGCAGGTTGACCGTGCCCTCTTGTTTGCCGGACTCACGCACGGCACGCCAAAACGGCGCGTTGTTGCCCGGCTGCGACTTGGCGCGGGCAGCGTTGGAATCATCCGGTTTAGGGTCGGCGGGCGCCGAAAATCCTGCGGGTGGCGCCTGGCCGGCTGAGGGCTCCGCCGTGGCTTGCGCTGTGGCTGCCGGGCTCACCGCTGGCGCTGCGGTTTGGGCCCGCGCTGGCACTGCAGCCGCCAGCAAGCCTGCCGCCAGCAAGGCCGGGAACAGCCATTTTTGATTCAGGGGTTGCATCACCTCTCCTTGCCGCTGCGGTGCTGGCGTGCGTTCAGGGCTTGGCCGGTGCGCGGCTGTACTCGTTCTGACCTTGCGAGCGCAGGCGCAGTTGCTGCTCCCAGGCGGTCTTGTCGCCCGCAGTCCAGCCGGCAGCGGTGTAGGCCGTCTTGGCGCTCTCCCAGGGTTTGCCGTCGGACTTGTGGGTTGCTGCGGTTTGCGGCTTTTCGCCGCAGGCGCCCAGCAGCAGAGTGGCCAGCGCGAGACTCCAGATCGGTCGTGTCATGACTTGCCTGCCTCGGTCTTGGGTTGGCCGCCTGCAGGCTTGCCATAGGCCGTACCCCAGCCCCAGACCTCACTGCCCTTGCCGCGGGTCAGCACACGGGTACGGAAGATATCGGCCACCACGTCGCCATCGCCACCCAGCAAGGCCTTGGTCGAGCACATCTCGGCGCAAGCCGGCAGTTTGCCCTCGCCCAGCCGGTTGCGGCCGTATTTCTCGAACTCGGCGTCGCTGCCGTTGGCCTCGGGGCCTCCGGCGCAGAAGGTGCATTTGTCCATCTTGCCGCGCAGGCCAAAAGTGCCATTGGTCGGGAACTGCGGCGCACCAAACGGGCAGGCATAGCTGCAGTAGCCGCAGCCGATGCAGACGTCCTTGTCGTGCAGCACCACGCCTTCGTCGGTGCGGTAAAAGCAGTCGACCGGGCAGACGGCCATGCACGGTGCATCGCTGCAGTGCATGCAGGCCACCGAGATGCTTTTTTCGCCGGCAATACCGTCGTTCAGGGTCACAACCCGTCGCCGGTTGACGCCCCAGGGCACGTCGTGCTCAGCCTTGCAGGCGGTGACGCAACCGTTGCATTCGATGCAACGCTCGCTGTCGCAGATAAATTTCATGCGGGCCATGGAAAGTCCTCTACTGTGCTGGGGTCAGACGCGTTCAATCTGGCAAACCGTCGTTTTCGACTCTTGCATCATCGTCACACTGTCGTAACCGTAGGTGGTGGCGGTGTTGACCGACTCGCCGCGGATCACCGGCATCGCGCCGGCCGGGTAGTAGGGCGCCAGGTCCACGCCGCCCAGGCGACCCGAGAAGTGGAACGGCAGCCAGACGGTCTCGGCGTCTACCCGCTCGGTCACCATGGCCTTGACCTTGATGCCCTTGAAGCCGGGCACACCTACCATCGGCGGCGTCCTGAGCCAGACATCCTCGCCGTTGCGGATGCCCCGATCGTTGGCGGCTTTGGGGTTGATCTCGACAAACATCTCTTGCTGCAACTCGGCCAGCCAGGGGTTGGACCGGGTTTCTTCGCCGCCGCCCTCGTACTCGACCAGACGGCCGCTGGACATGATCAGCGGGAAGGTCTTGCCGATGTCCTTGTTTTTCTCCTGCACGCTCTTGAACAGCGTGGGCAGGCGCCAGAACGACTTTTTGTCCTCATGGGTCGGGTACTTTGCGACCAGGTCGGCCCGGGTGCTGTAGAGCGGCTCGCGGTGCTGCGGGATGGGGTCGGGGAAGTTCCAGACCACGGCGCGTGCCTTGGCATTGCCAAACGGGTGGCAGCCGTGCACCTTCATGGCCACGCGGATGATGCCGCCGGAGCTGTCGGTCTTCCAGTTCTTGCCGTCGGCGGCCTTCTGCTCGGCCTCGGTCAGGTCACCCCACCAGCCCAGTTTCTTGAGCAACAAATGGTCGAACTCAGGGTAACCGGTGGTCAGGTCAGCGCCCAGGCTGTGCGAGCCATCGCCCGCGAGCAGCGAAACCCCCTCCCGCTCGACCCCGAAGTTGGCGCGGAAGTTGCCGCCGCCGTCCATCACATGCTTGCTGGTGTCGTAGAGGTTGGGCGTGCCCGGGTGTTTCAGCTCCGGTGTGCCGTAACAGGGCCAGGGCAGGCCGAAGTAGTCGCCGTCCAGGCTGTAACCCGTCTCTTTGTCAATACCACCCTTGGCCTTGAGCGTCTTGACGTCAAAGACATTCATGTTGCGCATGTGGGCCTTGAGCCGCTCGGGGCTGTGGCCGGTGTAGCCGACGGTCCAGACACTCCGGTTGATTTCGCGCAGGATCGACTCGACCTCGGGTTCCATCATCCCACCCTTGCCCGCGACCATCTTGTAGTTCTTGACCAGTTCCTTGTCGAAGCCGAGCTTTTGGGCCAGCTGGTACATGATCATGTGGTCGGTGCGCGACTCCCAGAGCGGCTCGATGACCTGTTCGCGCCACTGAATCGACCGGTTGGATGCGGTGACAGAACCGGCGTTCTCGAACTGGGTGCAGGCCGGCAGCAGGTAGACCGCCCGGTTCTTGTTCTGGTCGTCGGGGTTGCCGGGCATGGCCGCCATCGCGGCGGTGGCTGACGGGAACGGATCGATCACGACCAGCAGGTCGAGCTTGTCCATCGCCTTTTTCATCTCCAGACCACGGGTCTGTGAGTTGGGTGCATGGCCCCAGAAGAACAGGCCGCGCAGGTTGCTGTCCTGGTCGATCAGCTCGTTCTTCTCGAGCACGCCGTCGATCCAGCGCGACACGGTCATGCCGGGCTTGGTCATCATGCCCGGCGCGTACTGCTTCTTGATCCACTCGAAGTCAACGCCCCAGGCCTTGGCAAAGTGTTTCCACGAGCCCTCGACCAGGCCGTAGTAGCCGGGCAAGCTGTCGGGGTTGGGGCCGACGTCGGTGGCGCCTTGCACGTTGTCGTGGCCGCGGAAGATGTTGGTGCCACCGCCCGACTTGCCCACATTGCCCAGCGCCAGCTGCAGTAGGCAGGATGCCCGCACGATGGCATTGCCGATGGTGTGCTGGGTCTGGCCCATGCACCAGACGATGGTGCTGGGGCGGTTGTCGGCCATGGTCTTGGCCACTTTGTAGCAGGTGGCCTCGTCAACCCCGCAGGCCTCCAGAACCGCGTCGGGGGTCCATTTGGTGAGGCACTCCTCGCGCACCTTGGCCATGCCGTAGACCCGGTCTTCCAGGTACTGCTTGTCTTCCCAGCCGTTCTTGAAGATGTGGTGCATCACGCCGAACAGGAACGGGATGTCCGAGCCTGAGCGGATACGCACGAAGTCATCCGCCTTGGCGGCGGTGCGGGTAAAGCGGGGGTCGACCACGATGACCTTGCAGCCGTTCTCCTTGGCGTGCAGCAGGTGCAGCATCGACACCGGATGCGCCTCAGCGGCATTGCTGCCGATGTAGAGCGCAGCCTTGCTGTTCTGCATGTCGTTGTAGGAGTTGGTCATCGCGCCATACCCCCAGGTATTGGCCACGCCGGCCACCGTGGTGGAGTGGCAGATGCGCGCCTGGTGGTCGGTGTTGTTGCTGCCCCAGAAGCTGATCCATTTGCGCAGCAGGTAGGCCTGCTCGTTGTTGTGCTTGCTCGACCCGACCACAAAGATCGAGTCGGGCCCGCTCTGCTTGCGCAAGTCCAGCATCCTGGCGCTGATCTCGTTGAGCGCCTGGTCCCAGCCGATGCGCTGGTACTTGCCGTCCACCAGCTTCATCGGGTACTTGAGGCGGTACTCGCCGTGGCCGTGCTCACGCAGCGCAGCACCCTTGGCACAGTGCGCGCCCAGGTTGATGGGCGAGTCGAACACCGGCTCCTGGCGCACCCAGACACCGTTTTCGACCACGGCATCAACCGCACAACCCACCGAGCAGTGGCCGCAGACCGTGCGCTTGACCACCACGGTCTTGGCTGCGCCAGACGCAGCCTTGCCGGGGTCAGCCGCCTGCACCTTCTTGACCAGCAGCAGCTGAGAGGCCGCGATGCCGGCGCCCACGCCGAGGCCGGAGCGGCGCAAAAAGGCACGCCGGTCCATCGTCGGGATGGCGCGCGCCATGCCGCGCGACAGGCTGTTGACCAAGCCAGAGGCGACTCGGCCGGAGTGGGCCATGCCAGAGGCGCTGGAAGGTCCGGACTTGCGTGTCAGCAACATGGGGTGTCTCCGGTCTCAGACCTTGGCGGTCTGGTAGTAGCGCTGAACATGGGCGCTGAGCTGGTAACCGCCACCCGCCTCAGGTGCGGGCTTGGGCGTCGGCGCCGCCACCGGCGCGGCCTCGCGCTGCAACGGCAACACGGCGGCAGCGGCCGCCAGCGCACCGGCGGTGCCGGCGCCAGCAAACAGCCGGCGGCGTGACAGGGGGGTGGATTCAGACTTGCTCATCAGCGGCTCCTGGTGAGCAGGCCCATGCACGGGCCTGCATATCATCAACCCGGATTAGCGCTCAGCGTTTACCCGATGGCAATCAGGGGGCTCCCGGGGTAGGCCGCGACAACTTGTCGTGACGCGTCAGACAAGCTGTCAGAACCAAGGTGCGGCGGCCGCGAACATGGGTGACCCAACGCACAGGCGACGCTGGGCGCTGAGAACACCCCCGGCGCATCGGACGCTCTGGCTCCGGCATTCCTACAATCCAGGCAACTTTGCCGCCCAATTTTTAAGTCATGCCTGCCCCCACCGCGCTTACCCCGCCGGCGCCAGCCAACCCCAACCCGCCCGAGCGCTGGCCGCTCGCTGCCGTGCTGGTGGTGGACGACGAGCCGGGGATGTGCAACTTCCTGGCCAAGACCTTGGCCACGCGGGTGGGCAGCGTGCAGGTTGCAGCGTCTGCCGAGTTGGCGGATGAGTTGGTGCGGCGCCACCGGTTTGACCTGATCGTGCTGGACGTCAGCCTGCCGGGCCAAAGCGGCATCGCCTGGCTGCGCGACTTGCGCGGGCGCGGTTTTGCCGGCGAGGTGGTGCTGATCACCGCCTTTGCCGACCTGGAGACCGCGATCGAGGCCTTGCGCGCCGGTGCCAGCGACTTTTTGCTCAAGCCGTTCCGGGTGACGCAGGTGCTCAACGCCGTGCGGCAGGGCCTGGAGCGGGCGCTCTTGCGGCGTGAAAACTGGGTGCTGCGGCGCGCGCTGTTGCAGCGCACGCCTTGCGCCGACGGGCTGGTGGGCGGCTCGCTCGCCATCAAGGGCTTGCAGGCGGCACTGCAGCGGGTGGCAGCGGTCGACAGCACGGTGCTGCTGAGCGGCGAGTCGGGCACCGGCAAGGAGCTGGCGGCGCTGGCGCTGCACCACAACAGCGCGCGCGCGGCCGGGCCTTTTGTCCCGGTCAACTGCGCGACCTTGCTGCCCGAGCTGATCGATGCAGAGCTGTTTGGCCAAGCCCAGGGCGGCGACCGGGACGGGCTGCCAGCACGCCGGCCGGGTCGCGACGGCTTGTTTGTGTATGCCCAAGGCGGCACGCTGTTTCTGGACGAGATTGGCGAGCTGCCGCTGCCACAGCAAGCCACCTTGTTGCGGGTGCTGGAGGACCGCCGCATCCGCCCGGTCGGCAGTGAGCAACAAATCCCGGTGGATGTGCGCATCGTTGCCGCCACCCACCGCCGGCTGGCCGACGAGGTGGCGGCAGGGCGCTTTCGCAAGGATTTGTACTACCGGCTGCAGGTGGTCGAGATCAACCTGCCGCCGCTGCGCGCGCACAAGGAGGACATGGCCGCGCTGGTGGCCCACTTCATCGACAGCCTCGCGCCGCAACTGGGCGTGCCGCCCATCGCCGTCAGCGATGACGAACTGGGCTACCTGCAGCAGTACGACTGGCCGGGCAATGTGCGCGAGCTGCGCAACCTGATCGAGCGCTCACTGATCCTGGGGGCGCTCAATGTCTCGGCGCTGTACCAGGGCTTGAACCGGCAAATGGACCGCACTGGCAGCCCGTGGTCGGCAGGCTTGAACCCGCGCCTGCAGGCCCAGCCCAGCGCCACCACCGACTTGTTGACGTTGGAGAAACAACACATCCAGGCCGTGCTGGCCGGCGTGGCCGGCGACAAGACCCGGGCTGCCCAGTTGCTGGGTATCTCACGCCGCACGCTGGAGCGCCGCGTGGCCGACTGGGCGCTGGCGCCGTGACGCTGCGCTGGCCCGGCCTCAGCCATTTCGCTGCCTGGCCGGTCCGCCGCAAGTTGCTGGCGATGGTGCTGCTGCCCTTGGTGGGCGTGCTGCCGTTGCTGGGCCTGGTGTTGCTGGTCTGGGGCAATGCCGCGCTGGACCGGCTGTTGATCACCAAGGTGCGCTCTGACCTGGCGGTGGCGCACGGCTACTTTGACCGGGTGCTGGGCGAGGTGGCGGCCAGCACCGGCGCAGTGGCGGACTCACAAGCTCTGTATGCAGCGCTGGCAGCCCGGTCTGCTGCAACCGCCAGCGAGCCAACTCTCGCTGACCGCGCAGCCTTGCAGCGGCTGCTGGGTCAGGTCAAAGACCGTGAGGGGCTCGATTTCATCAACCTGCGAGCGCCCGACGGCCGATTGTTGTTGGCCGACTTTGACGGTGTCAGTGAGGGTGACCTTGCCCCTGGTGACAACTCAGCGCCGCCGCCGCAAGTCAATGGCGGATCGGCCAGTCGCCCCAGCGCTGCTGTTGCCGTTTTGCTGCCTGCCGCCCAGGGATTGTTGTCGCCGGCGCTGCGCCAGCGCGTGGCCGTGCCGCTGGTGGCCACCCAGCAAGCCCAGCCCAGCAGCCGTCGTCAGGAGGACCGGGCGATGGTGGTGCGGGCCATGGCGCCGGTGCGCTCGGTCGACGGCCGCTTGCTGGCCTGGGTCCAGGCGGGTGTGCTGCTCAACCACAACCTGCCGTTCATCGACCACATCAACCACATCGTCTACCCCGAGGGCGCGTTGCCCTTTGGCAGCCAGGGCACGGCCACCTTGTTTTTGGACGATGTGCGCATTTCCACCAACGTGCGGCTGTTCGACGGCGCGGCGGGGGCCGGCAGCGGAGAGCAACGCGCCATCGGCACGAGGGTATCGGCGACGGTGCGCGAGGCGGTGCTGGGCCAGGGCAACACCTGGCTGGACCGGGCCTTTGTGGTCAGCGACTGGTACGTCTCGGCCTACCAACCGCTCAGCGACGCGACCGGCCAGCGGGTCGGCATGCTCTACGTAGGCTACCTGGAGCGGCCCTTCACGCTGATGAAGTACGGCGTGCTGGCCGGCATTGGTGCGGTGTTTTTTGCGGTGATGATCGTCGCTGCGCTGTGGTCGGCGCGCCGGGCTCGCGCCATCTTCCAGCCGATCGAGCAAATGGACCGCACGCTGCGGCAAGTCGAGGGCGGCGCTCTGGGCGCCCGGGTCGGGCCAGTCGCCAGCCAAGATGAGATTGGCGCGCTCGCCGGCCACCTCGACCACTTGCTCGACACCGTCGCCGACAACACCGCCGCGCTGCAACGCTGGAACGCCGAGCTCGACGCCAAGGTGGCCGAGCGCACCCTGGCGCTGGCCAACCGCACCGCCGCCCTGGAAGCCGCCCAGGCCCAGTTGCTGCGCAGCGAGAAAATGGCCGCCGTCGGCCAGCTCACCGCCAGCATCGCGCACGAGGTGAACAACCCGATCGCGGTGATCCAGGGCAATCTGGACCTGGTGCGTGAGCTGCTGGGTGCCGATGCACAGCGCGTCAAGCCTGAGCTGGCGCTGGCCGACCAGCAAATCGAGCGCATGCGGCTGATCGTCACCCAGCTGCTGCAGTTTGCCCGGCCCAATGAATTTGCGGGCTACATCGAGGCAGTATCGGCCGGCCAGGCACTGGACGACAGTCTGGTGCTCACCGGCCACCTGCTGGCCCACACCCGAATCCAGGTGCTGCGCGACTTTCGCGGCACCCGCCAAGCCGGCATCAACCGGCAAGAGCTGCAGCAGGTGCTGGTCAACCTGATCGTCAATGCCGTGCAAGCCATGCCCCACGGTGGCACGCTGGCGCTGTCCACCGCCGATTGGGACGCCCCCGGCGGCCAGCCCGGCCTGCAGATCGAGGTCAAAGACACCGGCGCCGGCATGGGCGAGGACCTGCTGCGTGAGCTCTTCCAGCCCTTTGTCACCCGCAAGAAGGAGGGTACCGGCCTGGGCTTGTGGATCAGCCGCGGCATCGTCGAGCGCTACGGTGGCGACATCCTGGCCAGCAACCGGCCGACTGCCGAAGGGCCTGGTGCCTGCATGACGGTGCGCTTGCTGTGTGAGCCGGCGCCGGCCAGCGCGGCTTGAGGTCGAGCCCGCTGGGTCAGCCCTGGGGAACAAGGCCTGAGGACGATTGGCCAACGCTGTGGCCAGCCTGTCCACGCCTGATCCGGATAAACCCTCGCTTGCCGCGCTGCGGGCCGGCTGCGACAACCTGTCGCCAGCGCCGCCGCTAGACTCGGCAGGTTATGCAACAGCGGCCCAACATCCCCGTCGCGGTGGTGATCGAACGTCAGCGCCAGCCCAACGCCTGGGAGGCCTGGGGCTTTCGCATTGCCGAGGTGGTGATCGATGAGGGCGGCTTCGGCCAGCTGCCGCGCACCCTGCGAGACGATGGCCGCACCGCCCAGATGCTGCACCCGGGGCTGCTGGTCTCCCTGCACCGCGACGAAGCCGAGGGCTACTACCTCAACCTGAGTTCGGGCGCGCCAGTCTGGTTCGTGATGTGGCGCATCGACGACGATGACCCGTCGCGTGCCTGGCCCGAATGGGTGACGCTGTCCTACAACGAGGCCGGGCGCCAGCTCGACGCCCAGGAGCGGGTGGACAACCTGCCCCTGTCCGACGAGATCGCCGCGCTGCTGCAGGCCTTTGTTGACGAGCACTACCGGCCAGAGGTCAAGCAGCGGCGCCGGCCGCAGTCCTTCAAACCACCGGGCCAGCGCTGATGGCAGGGCCTGATTCACGCCTGCCAGCGGACGGCGCCCGCGCGGCCGAGGCCGAGAACGAGGCCGGTGGCTTTTTGTCGCGCTGGTCGCGCCGCAAGGCGCTGGTGCGCCAGGGCGGCGTGCCGGCCGAGCGTCTGCAGTCGACCCACCTGTCGGCCGACCTGGCCCCGCTTGTCGCGCCCACCCCGCTGCAGGGCACTGAGCGGCTCGCTGACCCAAGCCCCACAGCACTGGCGCCGGCCGACTCGCAGCAAAGCAAGCCGCCCACGCCGCCTCTGCCACCACCCCAGCCCGCAGCGCCCACCCTGGCCGATGTCGACCTGCTCAACCGCGACTCCGACTACGGCCGGTTTGTGCAGCCCGGCGTCGATGCGGGCGTGCGCAACGCGGCGCTCAAGAAGTTGTTCAGCGATCCGCACTTCAACCTGATGGACCGGCTCGACACCTACATCGACGACTACAGCCTGCCCGACCCGCTGCC
>JANYKR010000059.1 GCA_025358155.1 Betaproteobacteria bacterium | reverse complement strand
GGCTCAGCCTCGGACAGGCCAGCCGCTGTGTTGCGCCAGCGCTGCGCGGATCGCATCGCCTTGCGCATCCAGCCCGGGCGGCGGCTGGTCGGCGAGGGCGCGCTCGCCGTCAAAACGCATCGGGTTGCCCACCAGCGGCATCGGCCGGTCGGCCCCCACCTCCATCGGTGACAGCACGCCCCGCGCCATCACCTGCGGGTGCTGGAAGACGCCCGGCAGGGTCAGGATGGGCGCGCAGGGCACGGCGTTGGGTTCGAGCAGGTCGATCCAGTCTTGGGTTGAGCGCTGCAGCATCCAGCCTGCCAGCACCGGGATCAAGGTGTCGCGGTTTGTGATGCGGCCGGCATTGCTGAGGTAGCGCTCGTCCCGCGCGAGCGCCGCATTGCCCGCCAGCTCGCAGAAACGGGCGAACTGGCCGTCGTTGCCCACTGCCAGCACGATATGGCCATCTTGCGTGGCAAACACCTGGTAGGGCACCACGTTCATGTGCGCATTGCCCATGCGCTTGGGCACCAGCCCGCCCACCAGGTAGTTGCTGGCCTGGTTGGCCAGCATCGCCACCTGCACGTCGAGCAGCGCGGCGTCGATGTGGCGGCCGCGACCGCTGCGGTCGCGCTCGATCAGCGTGGCCAGGATCGCGGTGGTGGCATACAAGCCGGTGAACAAATCGGCCACCGCCACGCCCACTTTCTGCGGCTGGCTGCCGGGCGTGCCGTCTTTTTCGCCGGTCACGCTCATCAGGCCGCCGGTGGCCTGGATCGCAAAGTCGTAGCCCGCTGCGCCCGCCATCGGCCCGGTCTGGCCGTAGCCGGTGACCGAGCAGTAGACCAGACGGGGGTTCAGGGCCGACAGGCTGGCGTAGTCCAGGCCGTACCTGGCAAGCTGCCCGACCTTGTAGTTCTCCAGCAGCACATCGGCCTCGGCCGCGAGTTGGCGCACCAGGGCCACGCCCTCGGGCGTGGCGATGTCGATCGCGATCGAGCGCTTGCCCCGGTTGGTGCTGAGGTAATACGCCGACATCCGGTCAGCCGGATCGCCCCACCAGGGCGGACCCCAGGTACGGGTGTCGTCGCCGAACTCGGGCCGCTCGACCTTGATCACGTCCGCGCCGTAGTCGGCCAGGATCTGGCTGGACCAGGGCCCGGCCAGCACCCGGGACAGGTCCAGAACGCGAACACCTTGCAGCAGTTGGGGAGAGCTCATGCCGAAGTCAGGAAAAGGCCGGGATGCCGGTGATGGCCCGGCCCAGGATCAGTGCATGCACATCGTGCGTGCCCTCGTAGGTGTTGACCACCTCCAGGTTGACCATGTGGCGGATCACGCCGTATTCGTCCGAGATGCCGTTGCCGCCCAGCATGTCGCGCGCCATGCGCGCAATGTCGAGTGCCTTGCCGCAAGAGTTGCGTTTGACGATGCTGGTGGCCTCGACCGACGCGGTGCCGGCATCCTTCATCCGGCCCAGCTGCAAACAGCCTTGCAGGCCCAGCGAGATCTCGGTCAGCATGTCGGCCAGCTTTTTCTGGATCAGCTGGTTGGCGGCCAATGGCCGGCCAAATTGCTGGCGGTCCATCACGTACTGGCGAGCGCGGTGAAAGCAGTCCTCGGCCGCGCCCAGTGCGCCCCAGGCAATGCCGTAGCGGGCGCTGTTGAGGCAGGTGAACGGGCCTTTGAGGCCGCGCACCTCCGGAAAGGCGTCCTCGTCGGGGCAGAACACGCCGTCCATCACGATCTCGCCGGTGATCGAGGCGCGCAGACCCACCTTGCTGTGGATCGCCGGTGCGCTCAGACCCTTGGCGCCCTTGTTCAGGATGAAACCCCGGATCGCGCCTTCGTCATCCTTGGCCCAGACCACAAACACGTCGGCAATCGGCGAGTTGCTGATCCACATCTTGGCGCCCGACAGGCTGTAGCCGCCGGCTACCTTCTTGGCGCGGGTCACCATGCTGCCCGGGTCGGAGCCGTGGTTCGGCTCGGTCAGGCCAAAGCAGCCCACCCATTCGCCGCTGGCCAGCTTGGGCAGGTATTTTTGGCGCTGGCCCTCGGTGCCAAACTCGAAGATCGGCACCATCACCAGCGAGGATTGCACGCTCATCATCGACCGGTAGCCCGAGTCCACCCGCTCGACCTCGCGCGCCACGAGGCCGTAGCAGACGTAGTTCAGGCCGGCGCCGCCGTAGGCCTCGGGGATGCCGGTGCCCAGGAGGCCGAGCGCACCCATCTCGTTGAAGATGGCGCGGTCGGTCTTCTCGTGGCGGAAGGCCTCCAGCACCCGCGGTGCCAGGCGCTCCTGGCAATAGGCGTGCGCGGCATCGCGCACCGCGCGTTCGTCGTCGCTGAGCTGGGCATCGAGCTGCAGCGGGTCGTCCCAGGAAAATTTAGCGTGGCTGGCCATCAGGTGTCCTTGTCATCAAGCGGATGCGAAGGGTACCAAGATCATGGCGTCCGGGGCTGCCGCATTCATGACAGGGTTTTGCATCACCCGCCTCGCTGCCACCCGAGCTGCGGCCAACCCGCCCGGGCAAGGGCAGGCGATGGGACTAGAATCTGGTTGATTCAACCAAAACCGGGGCGCGCCGTGGAATCGATAGGCCTGTTCGAAGCCAAGACCCATTTGTCCGAGTTGATCGCCCGTGCCGAGCGGGGCGAGGAGGTGATCATCACCCGCCACAACAAGCCGGTGGCCAAGCTGGTGCCGGTGCAGGCTGTTGGGTCTGATGTGGCGAGCCGGCATGTGGCTGTGCGCGCCTTGCTGGACGCCGCGCGCGGGCGCACGCTCGGGCTGGACTGGAAGGGCTTGCGCGACGAGGGTCGGCGGTGAGCGGTGCGCTGGCCGCCTTTGTGCTCGACAGTTCGGTGGCGCTGGGCGCGTTTTTCGAGGACGAGCAAGACCCGTATTCGCTCAGTGTCTGGCATTCGCTTGCAGAGGCCCGGGCACTGGTGCCGGCGCTGTGGCACCTGGAGATGGGCAACCTCCTGTCGAGGGCACTGCGCGCTGGCCGCATCAGCCAGGCCGCGCTGGACGAGAGCTGGCAGCGGCTGGACGCCGTGGGCCTGCAAGAGCTGCAGCTGCTGGGCAACGCCCGCCACTGGACCCAGCGTGCCACCGACTGGGGCCTGACCACCTACGGCGCCTGCTACCTCGACACGGCCCTGGCGCAACGCTTGCCGCTGGCTACCAAAGACAAGCAACTCGCTGATGCCGCACGCCGCATTGGCGTCCCGATCTACCTGAATCCGCAAAACAGACCCACCGAGGCCCGCCGATGAAAGCCGCTGAAATCCGCTCCACCTTCCTCAAGTACTTCGAGTCCAAGGGCCACACCATCGTGGCCTCGTCGCCGGTGATCCCGGGCGACGACCCGACGCTGCTGTTCACCAACGCCGGCATGAACCAATTCAAGGATGTGTTCCTGGGCTTCGACAAGCGGCCCTACAGCCGCGCCACCACCAGCCAGAAGTGCATCCGCGCCGGCGGCAAGCACAACGACCTCGACAACGTGGGCTACACCGCGCGCCACCACACGTTTTTCGAGATGCTGGGTAACTTCAGCTTTGGCGACTACTTCAAGCGAGAGGCCATCGGTTTCGCCTGGGAGTTGCTGACCGCGCATTTCAAGCTGCCGGCCGACAAGCTCTGGGTCACGGTCTACGCCGAGGATGACGAGGCCTACGACATCTGGCACCAGCAGGTGGGCGTGCCGGCAGACCGCATCGTGCGCATCGGCGACAACAAGGGTGGTCGCTACCTGTCGGACAACTTCTGGATGATGGGCGACACCGGCCCCTGCGGCCCCTGCACCGAGATCTTCTTCGACCACGGCCCCGAGATTGCCGGCGGCCCGCCGGGCTCGCCCACCGAAGACGGCGACCGCTACATCGAGATCTGGAACAACGTCTTCATGCAGTTCAACCGGACCGAGGACGGCGTGATGCACCCGCTGCCCAAGCCCAGCGTGGACACCGGCATGGGGCTGGAGCGCCTGGCCGCCGTGCTGCAACATGTGCACAGCAACTACGAGATCGACTTGTTTGTCTCGCTGCTCGCCGCCGCCAAGACGGCGGTGGACGCCGCCGGCGGGGGCGACTGCGACCGGGACAGCCCCAGCCTGAAGGTCATCGCCGACCACATCCGTGCCTGCGCCTTCACCGTGGCCGACGGCGTGGTGCCCGGCAACGAAGGCCGGGGCTACGTGCTGCGCCGCATTGCCCGCCGCGCCATCCGCCATGGCTACAAGCTGGGGGCGCGCAAGCCGTTTTTCCACCAGCTGGTGGCCGCGCTCGACGCTGAAATGGGCGACGCCTACCCCGAGCTGCGCCGTGCTGCCGCGCGGGTGACCGAGGTGCTCAAGATGGAAGAGGAGCGCTTCTTTCTGACGATCCACCACGGCATGGAGATCCTGGAGGCGGCGCTGGCCCACATGGACGCCTCAGGCGCCAAGGTCATCGACGGCGACACCGCCTTCAAGCTGCACGACACCTTCGGCTTTCCGGTGGACCTGACCGGCGATGTCTGCCGCGAGCGCGGTGTCACGGTGGATGAGGCCGGCTTCAACGCCGCGATGGGCCGCCAGCGCGACATGGCACGGGCCGCCACCAAGTTCAAGATGGCTGCGGGTCTGGTCTACGCGGGCACGCCCACCACCTTCCACGGCTACGGGCACCTGCAGTGCGACACCTCGCGCATCACCGGGCTGTTTCTGGACGGCGCCTCGGTGTCAAGCGTCAAGGCGGGTGACGACTGCGTGGTGGTGCTGGACCACACGCCGTTTTACGCGGAGAGCGGCGGCCAGGCCGGCGACGCCGGGGAACTGCGCAACGCGGTGGCCCGGGTGCTGATCGAGGACACCACCAAGATCCAGGCCGATGTATTCGGCCACCAGGGCCGGGTGGTGGAGGGTACGCTGGCGGTGGGTGACACCGTGGCCGCCCGGGTCAACCCCGAGCAGCGCGCCCGCACCGTGCGCAACCACAGCGCCACCCATTTGATGCACAAGGCGCTGCGCGAGGTGCTGGGGGACCATGTGGCGCAAAAGGGCTCGCTGGTCACGGCCGAGCGCACCCGTTTCGACTTTGCCCACAACGCGCCCGTGACCGACGCGCAGATCCGCCGGGTCGAGCAGCTGGTCAATGCCGAAATCTTGGCCAACGCCCAGGCCCACGCCGAGGTGATGGCGCTGGAAGACGCTCAAAAAAGCGGCGCGATGATGCTGTTTGGCGAGAAGTACGGCGACAGCGTGCGGGTGCTGAGCATCGGCAACAGCAAGGAACTGTGCGGCGGCACCCATGTGCAGCGCACTGGCGACATCGGCCTGTTCACCATCGTGGCCGAGGGCGGTGTGGCAGCCGGCGTGCGGCGGGTCGAGGCCCTCACCGGCGACAACGCGCTGGCCTATGTGCAAGGCATGGAAACCGCGCTGGGCGGCATTGCCGGCACCTTGAAGGTGCTGCGCGCCGACGTGCCGGTGCGGGTGCGCTCGCTGCTCGACCAGGTGCGTGGACTGGAGAAAGAGCTGGAAGCCGCCAAGGGCAAACTCGCCAGCGCCCAGGGCGATGATCTGTTGGCCCGCGCGGTGGCGGTCAACGGTATCGAGGTGCTGGCCGCTACGCTGGCCGGCGCCGACGCCAAGACCCTGCGCGACACACTGGACAAGCTCAAGGACAAGCTCAAGTCAGCCGTGGTCGTGCTGGCCACGGTGGACGGCGGCAAGGTTCAGCTCGCGGCCGGTGTCACGGCAGGTTTGCTGGCCAACCCTGGCAACCGGCTCAAGGCTGGTGAGCTGGTCAACTTTGTGGCCCAGCAAGTGGGTGGCAAGGGCGGCGGCAAGCCCGATCTGGCGATGGCCGGTGGCACCGAGCCGGACAAGCTGGCCTCAGCGTTGGCCTCGGTGGTGGGCTGGGT